>JBBQMC010000117.1:0-7111 GCA_038328565.1 Candidatus Limnocylindria bacterium | reverse complement strand
CGGCAAGGCGCTGCGCGACCAGCAGGTTGAGCTGCCCATTCACCGGGTCGAGCAGGCGCATCGGTTCGGAGCCCGGGTGGACGATCCGGGGCCACGGGACGATGAAGCCGGTCTGGACGTTCGTGAGCAGGGAGAGGCGGTAGAGCTCGTCCGCGCGCGCCGCGTTCCCCAGCCGGTCGATGACGATCGCGGCATTCGCGAGCTCGACGTCGAACGGGTCCGCCCGCGCGACCGCCTGCTCGGCCGCGGTGGTGGCACATGTTCCGTCGCCCGCAGCCAGGCAGAGCACCGCGAGGTTCGTCCACGCTTTCCCGTCACCGGGGTTGAGCTCGACCGACCGCCGCGCGGCCCGGATGGCCAGCTCGCGCTCGCCGGCCGCATCCGCGACGACGGCGAGTGCCTTCGGCGTGGCGGGCTGCCACGGATCGAGGAGCTCGGCGCGGCGCAGCCCGGCGAGGCTCCCACGCCAATCGGACCATTCCGCGCGGTCCATGGCACCGCGGTATGAGATCCCGGCCGCGTCGCCCGTTAGCCACGGCACGGCGAGCGCCACGACGCCGACCGCGATCGCGGCACCCAGCAGGCGCAGGGCACGCCGCGGGATCGACGCCCAGCGCACGGCGCCGGCGTCGGCGAGCGCGAGCGCGGCGAGGAGGATGAGGAGCAGGTCGTAATCCGGCAGGAAGGTGAGGTCCTCGAACAGGCCGCTCACGGCGAGGCCCAGGAGCACGCAGCCGGCAGCGCGCCCGGTGGCGGTGCGGGCGTGCCACGGGCCGGCAACCCAGAGGAACGTGACGACGAGCACGAGACCGGCCACCAGGCCCACCAGCCCGGCATCGCCCAAGAGGCCGAGCGGCAGGTTGTGCGAATGGGGCTGACGGGCGGGAAACGAGAGCGCGGCCGCCGCCGCCTGCCGCGCATACGGCATGGTGCCCGGCCCGATGCCCATCAGCGGATCGGCGCTCCACGCGGTGAGCGTGTCGCGCCACAGGTCGATCCGGTACGCGATCGATCCGAAGGCGACGAGGCGCGGCGCGCCGATCACGATGGCAGCAGCGGCCGCAAGGACGCCGAGCCAGCCGACCGCGATCGTCCGCGGCGTCCATCGGCGCGGAAGCCGCACGCGGCGCAGGCTGAACGCCGCGAGGGCGATGCCGGCGACGGCGATCGCGACCCACGCCGACCGTGAGCCGGAGAGCAGCGTGATCGGGGCTCCGACGACCGCCATCGCCGCCTGCACCCGGCGCCGGAGGCGAGGGTCATCGATCAGCAGGGTCAGCGGTGCGGCGGCGAGGAGCATGAAGGGTGGGGTGGCGATTGAGCCGAACGGCGTCCCCTCCGCGCCGATACGGATCGGCGGGATGATGGTGGGTCCGTCGACGCCGAGCCAGCCGATCCGGCGCCACACCATCACCGCCAGCGTGGCCGCCGAGAAGGCGAGGATCGGCCCGATCGCGACGAACGCCACCCATTGCGGCCGCGCGCGCAGGGCGACGAGGGCGACCGGGAGCATGGCGGCGAAGACCACGATGCTCGCGAGCGCCCGAGCGGCGAGGCCGGTGTTCTGGGCGGTCAGGGTCGCGAGCGCGAACGCCGCCACGACGAGCAGGATCGGCAGGTCGACCCGCGTGCGCGGGATCTCCGCTCCGCGCAAGGCCAGCATCGCGAGGCCGGCGGCCGCACCGAAGCCGAACAGGTGGAGGAGCAGCTGGACGCGCGCGTCCCAGAGGGCGCCGTCCCACCCCACGTAGACGAAGGTCGCAAGGCCGGCGGCCAGCGCGAGCAGCTCGGCGCGCCGCTGGCCAGTAGCGCTCATCGATTCCCCGTGACGCTGCCGGCCACGAACGCGAGCGCGTGCTCGAGCTTCGTCCGACCATCGGCGCGCAGGCCGGGAATCGCGGCGAGGTCACCGGCGAGTGCGTCGAGGCGATCGTCGTCGCCGATGTGCCCGAGCTCGAGCTCCACCGCGCCGAACTGCCCGAGCGCCTCGCCATTGCGCATCACGGTGACGTCGTCGAGCGACAGCGTGCCGATGCGCCGCCCGTCGACGGCCACCGGCCGCTCGCGCCGCAGCTGGGCGAGGCCGACGAACTCGGCGAGGGGTGCATCGCCGCGGAGGCGGTCGACGAGCTCATGCGCCGGTGACGGCGGCCACTGCGCCGGATCGGGGTCGTCGGGGGCGGTGGCCTCGATCTCCGGCCGGCGGTGCATCTCGGCGGCTGCCGGCTCCGCCGGGCCCTTCAGCGAGACGAACGTTCGCGCCACCCCGTCGACGCGGCGGGTGCGGAGGCGGCAGGCCCAGGCGGCGGCGGCAAGTCGGCGGTCGGGCGTGTCGAGGTACCGATCGGTCTCGTCGTTCACGACCGTGGGGCCGAGGACGGCCGGCCCGAGCCGGTCGGCGTCGGCGAGGGCGGCGAGCGCCGCCGGCGTGGCGGCGTACTTGAGCTCGATCTCCAGCTCGTATTCACGCATAGCGCTCCGATGCGCGCCGCACGGCTCCCGCGACGGCGTCGCGCAGCGCCGCGGGCTCGAGCACCTCGACCCCGTCGCCCCAGGAGAGGATCCATGGCCGGATCTCGACGATGCCCGCCACGGTCACGGTCATCTCGACCCTGCCCCCGTCGAGCTCGGTCAGCTGCTGCGAGCGATGCCAGACCGATTCGCGCACGCGGTGCGCGACGCCCGGGTCGAAGCGCAGCCGCACCGTCTCGGTGGGGGTCGTGTCCGACGACCAGATGCCCCACGAGTGAGCGAGCCAATTGTCCGAATCGAAGTCGTCGGGGATCTCGTAGGCATCGGTCGTGAGGCTGGCGCGCACGACGCGCTCCACCTTGAACGTGCGCATCGCGGCCACCGACTCGTCATAGGCGATGAGGTAGATGCTGCGACCGGCGGCGTCGGGCTCGAGGAAGTAGGGCCGCACCCGGGTATCGCGCCGCTCGCCGCCCGACGGCGGCTCGTAGGTCATCGCCACCACCCGGCCCTCCGCCCAGCCGCGCGCCACGGTGGCGAAGGAGCTGGTGAAGGGCTCGTTCGGGCTGCGCTCGCCGACGGCGAGCATCGTGGCGGCGACGTGCCGCGCGATCGGCTGGGGAAGGAGGTCGGAGAGCTTCGTGAAGGCGCTCACGACCTCGGCGTCGTACTCGTCGCTCCAGCGGCGGATGAGGCGCGCGGCGAGGAAGAGGACGATCGCCTCCGGCACGGTGAGGCGCAGCGGCGGCAGGAAGAACTTGCGGTCGATCCCGTAATGGCCGCGCGCGGCCTGGAAGACCGGCACCCCGAGCTCCTCGTCCAGCGCGCGGATGTCGCGGTAGATCGTGCGCGTCGTCATGCCGGTGAGCTTCGCGATCTCGGTCACCGCGACGCCGGCATCGCCGCTGCCGCGCGAATACAGGATCGATGCGACCGAGAGGAGTCGCGCCAGGCGGTCGCGCTTCGCTCCGAGCCGATCGTGGGCCCCCTCGTCCCAGCTGCCCCAATCCTCGGTCACCAGCGCGCACCGCTGGCGAGCCCGCAGCGCGCCACGGCGTGCGGGGCGTCAACCGTGGCGATGGGGCCGGACAGGGTCAGCACGGCGCCGATGATAGACCGATGCCCGCCGGCCCCCACGCCGCGCGCCAGGGGATCAGGACGGCGCGGCGGAGGCGCTTGCGGCGGAGCTCGCCGATCCAGCCGCGCTCCCGGAGGCCGCCGGCGATACCGATGGGCGTGGCGTCGGGCTCGGCGGTGGCTCGCCGGGCAGGGCGGCGAGGAGGGCGCGGTTGATGGTGTCGTCGACCCCGATGAGGAGGAAGACGTACCCCTGCGTCGCCCAGGTGTAGATCATCGTTCCGGCCGCGGTCGCGTTGTCCTCGGGCCGCACCCAGGCGAGGTGGTCGCCGATCGGGGTGAGCGTCCACGCCTCGGGATGGAGGCCGGCGATGCCGACATACCGGCCCGCGGTCGCGAGGTATGGCTCCAGGTCCACAGTGGTGGGTGGAGTGCCGTCGACGCGCATCGCGTAGAGCGTGGTGGCGCGCGGCCGCTCGACGTAGGCGAGCGCGAGGCTTGCGAAGCGCAGCCCCAGCTCGCCGTACGCGGCCACCCCGATGTCGCCCGGCGTCATCGCGAAGTCGCCGGCAGCGGGCTTGACAAGGGTTGCGCCGGCCGCCGTGGCGGGGATGAGCGCCTCGAGCGTCGGATCCGGCTCGTTCGTGTAGCGCGGCGTCGGCTGCGGCGTGGGCGACGGGGAGGGCGTTGGAGTGGCCGGCGCGGTGGGGCTGGGCGGGGCCACGCTGACCGATGGGCCGAGCGACGGCACCGAGGGCCCGGAGGTGCAGCCGGCGACGAAGAGCGCGACGAGGCCGAGAGCAGGGAAAAGGCGGATCCCGCGCGGGCGTGACGGGACGATGCGGGACGGCGTCATGCGAGTCGCGATTCTAGCAGCGCGGCCCGACGGCGTCGGTCAGGCGGCGCCCTCGACGCGTTCGCTGACGGCGCGGTCGTTGCGCCGCCGGCGCGCGACCCGGGGAGCGCTGCCGCCGACGGCACGCGCCAGCGCGTCGTGGGTGCCCGGCTTCCAGCCGCGGTCGGTCGTCGCCCGGAGCTCGCTCAGTGCGGCCGCCTGGGAACGACGCGGACGCGCGCCGGTGACGAGGTCGTCGAAGGCGTCGGCGATCGCCACCGCCTGCGCGCCCAGGGGTGCGCGCCGGAAGCCCGGACCGTTGCGGCCGAGCCAGCGGATGATCTCCGCCACCGGGCGCAGGGATGCGATCGGCGACAGCTCGGCGGTGCCGAGCACCTCCAGCCCGTGGAGGCGCGCGGCGAGCTCCACGCTGGCGACCTGCTCCTCGCGCATGCCGAGCTCGGCGGCCACGCGAACCGCAAGGCGTCCGACCCGGTCCGCATGGCCGCGGGTCGTGGCCGCGCGGCCGTCGAGTGAGCGCGCGACGGTGAGCAGCGTGTCGCGGATCGTCTCGCCGTCGGAATCGGCCGCCCCGGAGAGCATGGCGGCATGCTCGACCAGCTGCTCGACGCTCGTGTCGCCCGGGCTGCGCAGGGCGGCGCGTGCCAGCTCATCGAGCGTGCCGCGCAGGTCGTGCATCTCGCGCGGGACCTCGCGGGCGAGGACGAGCCGATCCTCGCCGGCGCGCTTCCCATAGTAGAGGGCCGTGTCGGCCGCCGCGATGAGCCCGTTCTTGTCGGACGCATCGGCGGGGAGGACGGCGACGCCGACGGAGATCGTGACCGGCGAGGCCTCGCCGCGGGTGAGGCGCGCGACGGCGGACCGCACCCGCTCGCCGATCGCGGCCGCGGTCGCCTCCGGCACGCTGGGGAGGATGAGCGCGAACTCGTCGCCGCCGTAGCGGTAGACCACGTCGGTGGCGCGCGCGGCGCCGGAGATCGCGGTGCTCACCGCGTGGAGCAGGGCGTCGCCGGCCGGGTGGCCGAGGGTGTCGTTGTACGACTTGAAGTTGTCGAGGTCCATCATCAGCAGGGCGACCGGCGCCGCCTCCGCTGAGGCGAGCGCAGCATCGACGATCTCCGCCAGGCGCCGCTGGAACGCGCCGTGGTTGCCGAGCCCGGTGAGGGCATCGGTGTCGGCCCGCACGGCCACCTGGTGGTGTGCCTCCGCGTTGCGAAGTGCGATCGAGGCCTGGCCGGCGAAGAGCTGGACGAGCTCGAAGTCTGTCTGCGTGAAGTAGATCTCCTGGTTGCCGATGCGGCCGACGTTCAGGGTACCGATGACCGCGCCGTTGGCTAGGAGCGGCACGATGATGATGGCCTCGGGGTCCGGGGTGGTGCCCGGGATCTGGATCGCGCGCGCGTCGGCGAGCGCGTCGTTGACGAGCACCGCCTCCGCGTGCTCAACGACCCAGCCCATGAGCCCGAGCCCGAACGGCACGATGTGGCGCATCACCTCCTCGGCGAAGCGCTCGCGGGCGAGGACCGGCATCAGCCGCTCCTGCTCGAGGTCGACGCGGTAGATCGACAGGTTATCGTAGTCGACCACGGTGCGCAGGCCGTCGGCGATCGACTCGAGCACCTCGGACGGGTCGAGGGTCGAGAGGAGCTGCTCGTTGATCGCCAGCAGGCGGCGCTGCGAGTCGAGCTGGCGGGCGAGCTCGGTCGACTGGGCGGTGATCCGCGCGTAGGCCTCGGCGTTCGCGATCGCCTGCGCCGCATAGCCGGCGAAGATCGTCATCGTCTGGAGGTCGTCGGTCGTGAACTGGTTGAGGCCGAGCTTGCTGAGCGCGATGACGCCCACCGCTCGGCCCTCGTAGACCATCGGCACCACGAGCATCGACTCGTCGACGTCATCGGTCCCCTCGATCGTGAGGCCGCGGTCATCGGCCAGCGCATCGTTGATGAGCAGCGGCTCGGCGCTCTCGGCGACCATGCCGGTGAACGAGCCGGGCCCGATGTCGACCTTGAGCCGCTCGCGGAAGTCCCCCTCGCCGAGCAGCCGGTCGGTGTAGGCGACCGGCTCGCAGATCCGCTCGTCCCAGTTGACGCGGTAGATGCGGATGTCGTGGTACTCGGCGAGCGAGCTCGCCTCGGCGACGATCGCCTCCGCGATGGCGGTCACATCGGTCAGGCGGTTCAGCCGCGCCGAGAGGTCCTGGATGGAGCGCATGCGGGCCGCCTGGTCGGCGACGGACCGATACAGGCGCGCATTGCTGATGGCGACCGCGGCCTGGTTGGCGAAGGCCTGGGCCAGCGCGATCTCCTCGCTCGGCCAGCCGCGCGGGCCGAGGTGATAGAGCCCGAGCAGGCCTACGGCCTCGTCGTTGGCGACGAGCGGCACCAGGCAGACGGTCTGGATCCCCTCCACCGCGTACACCTCGCGCAGGAGGCCGGTCGCCTTGTCGGTGTGCGCCTCGTGCATGACGAAGGGCCGCCGCTCGCGCAGGGCCTGCACCCCGATCGCGTCCGCGTCCCACGTGACCCCGCGCACGGAGGCGAGGAACTCAGCTCCGAGCCCATGCACCGCGGCCTCGCGGAACGGGTGCTCGTCGTTCGCGATGAGCCACAGGCCCGCCTTGTCGGCCTCGAACAGCGTGCGCGTGCGGGTGACGACCTCCTCGAGCACAGTCGCGAGCTCGAGCTGCCCGGTGAGCTCCTGGAGGAC
>JBBQMC010000116.1:0-7129 GCA_038328565.1 Candidatus Limnocylindria bacterium | reverse complement strand
AAGGCGCTGAAGGGGACGACGAAGCGCGCGCCCTCGAACTGGTGCCCGAGCAGGATGCGGATCGCGTCGCTGCCGATCGCCGACAGGCCGAGCGCCATCCCGGTCGCGACGATGACGAACGCGGTGAGGACGCGCCCGATGATCCGCTCCGCATCGGGGCCGCGCGCGATCTCCCAGTAGGCGGCCCCCCACGCGAGCGTGAACGGCGCGACCGCGATGGCGGTGACGACGAGCCCCGCCTGGTAGCCGGACGAGTAGACGCCCGCTGCGCTGAAGCCGTCGAAGGCCCGGATCACGTAGCGGTCCGACAGGTTGAGGCCCCACGCCGCGATCGAGGCCGGGACGAGCGGCAGGCTGAAGGTCAGCATGTGGCGCACGAGGGAGGAGTCCCACACGAACCGGAAGCGCTCCGCGCGCAGGACGGCGGCAACGCCCATGCCGGCCGTGACGAGCGCCGATCCGGCGGAGCCGAGCACGACCCCGAGCGGCCCGAGGTCCAGCACGACCACGAAGAAGATGATGAGGATGCTGCCGAGGATCGCCCGCGTGAACGTGATCGTCACGTATGGGGCGGGCCGCCGCTGCGCGCGCAGGAAGGCGAGCGGGATGCTGTTGAGTGAGTCGAAGAAGACGATCGGGCCGATGAGCGCGATGAGCGGCAGCTCGGCGAGCGATCCTCCGAACACGAGGAGCGTGATCGGGACCGAGGCCAGCGTGAAGAGGGCGACGAAGGCGAACGAGGCGACGAGGCGGAGCGTGGCCGTCACGGCCAGGACGTGGCGCCGGTCGCGGGCGTCGCTCGACTCCTGGAGGAAGGATCTGAAGAAGGCCTGCGGCAGCGCGAGCGTCGCGATCATCCCGGCGAGGGACAGCGTGGCGCTGATGACCGCCACGACGCCGTAGCCGCTCGCCTCCAGCTGGCGAGCATAGATCGGAACGAGAAGGATGTTGAGCGACTGGTTCGCGACCCCGCCGATCCCGTACACGGCCGACTCACCGAGCAGGCCGGTCATGAGGCGGCGGGTCATTGGCTCAGCACGACGCTCCAGTCGGGTCCACGCGCCCCCTCTCCGCGGAGGGTGACTATACCGAAGGTGCTCCGGGACCGCTGGTATACTTCGCCGCGGCCTCGGCCCTCCCCGCACGACAGGTACGCCCTGATCCTAATGAACCCGCCGGCGGCGCCGCGTCGCGTCACAATGCTCGTGAGGAACCAGTTCACGAACGATACCCGGGTCGAGCGAGAGGCCAGCTCCCTTGCCAGGGCAGGCTATGCCGTCACCGTCGTCGCGGTCGCGGGGGATGGGCTGCCGGCGCGCGAGGAGCGAGCGGGAGCGAAGGTGATTCGGGTAGCCAGCCCGCTGCGGAGGATCCCCGGCCTGCGCTTCGTCGCCAACGTCTGGCGCCTCCAGTCCGTCGTCGAACGCACCCGGCCGGACGTCCTGCATGCCCACGATACCGATGCCCTCCAGTCGATCGGCCCGGCGGCGCGTCGGCTGCGCATCCCGTTCGTGTACGACGCGCACGAGCTGTGGCTCGGTCGGTCGGCCCGCGGGCGCTCACCGGCCTACGACCGCCTCGCCCGCGCCTACTACCGGCGGATCGAGCGCCGCTACGTCCGGCGCGCCGCGGCGGTCATCGTCGCCAACCCGCTCGTCGGCCCCGAGCTCGAGCGGCGCTACGGCGTCCACGGCGTCCTGCCGGTGCCGAACTACCCGGTCCTGACCGATTCGGTCGAGCCGCGCGAGCTGCGAAGCCTCCCCGGTGGTGACGGCATCCCGGCCGAGGCGCCGCTCATCCTCTACAGCGGCGGGATCACGCTCGAGCGCGGCATCGAGCAGCTCGTCGATGCGATGCAGCTGCTCCCCGGCGCGCACCTCGCCTTCATGGGCGCCGGTGGCCTCGAGCCGGAGATCCGTGCCCGCGTGACTCGGCTCGGTCTCGACGACCGAGTGCACTTCCTCGGGATGGTGCCGAGCGACGACGTCGTGGCGTACTCCGCCTCTGCGACCGTGGGCGTCCTCGCGACCGTGCCCACGTCCCTGAACAACATCCTCGCGCTGCCGAACAAGATCTTCCAGTACATGGCCGCTGGCATCCCGGTCGTGGCCAGCGACTATCCGCAGATCCGCGAGGTCATCGAGGGATCGGGCGCGGGGCGGCTCATGGACTCGAGCGACCCGGCATCGATCGCGGCCGCCCTGCGGGCGATCATCAACGACCCGGTGGCAGCCCGGGAGGCCGGCGGGCGCGGACGGGCGGCGGTCGAGCGCACCTACCACTGGTCGGTGCCGGAGCGGACGCTGCTCGACGTGTATCGCGGGGTTGCGGCCGCATGAGCGACGCACTGCCAGACGAGCGGATCGCCGTCATCGGGATGGGCTACGTGGGACTCCCGCTCGCCCTCGACCTGGCAGAGGCGGGGCACCGCGTGCTCGGGATCGAGTCGTCGCCGGAGCGCCTGGCTCGGCTGCGCGCCGGGGACAGCTATGTCGACGACGTGCCGGCGAGCCGGCTGCGCGACGCGCTCGCCGCCGGGTCGTTCCGCCTCGGCGACACCTCCGCCGCCTGGAGCGATGAGGCCGTCGCGTTCATCTGCGTGCCGACCCCGGTGACCGCGAGCCGCGAGCCCGACCTCGGGCCGGTGCTGAGCGCCGGCGAGTACGTCCGCGCCGGCCTCCGCGCCGGCGATCTCGTGGTCCTCCAGAGCACCACGTACCCCGGCACCACCGTGGGACCGCTGCGCGCCGTGCTCGAACGCGACGGCCTGGTGGCCGGGAGGGACTTCGGGCTCGCCTTCTCGCCGGAGCGGGTGAGCCCCGGAGAGGGACGCCCGTCGCGCGAGATCCCGCGCCTCGTCGGGGGCATCGATCCCCAGGCGACCGCGCGTGCCTCGGCGATCCTGGCGCGCGTCGCGCCATCGGTCATGGAGATGTCGAGCCCGGACGCCGCGGAGCTCGCGAAGCTGTTCGAGAACGTCTTCCGCAACGTGAACATCGCGCTCGTCAATGAGCTCGCGCTCATCTGCGAGCGGCTGGGGCTCGACGTCTGGGAGGTGATCGAGGGCGCCTCGACGAAGCCGTTCGGCTTCATGACCTTCTACCCGGGGCCGGGAGTGGGCGGCCACTGCATCCCGGTCGACCCCTACTACCTTGCCTCGCGGGCACGCGAGGTCGGGATCCAGGAGCGCTTCATCGAGACGGCCGGCGACATCAACTCGCGGATGCCGGAGCACGTCGTCCGCCTCGTGATCGAGGCGCTGAATGAGCGCAGCAAGCCGCTCCGCGGCTCATCGGTCCTCGTCCTCGGCGTCGCGTTCAAGCCGGGCGTCTCCGATGCGCGCAACTCGCCGGCGGCATGGGTGATCGCCGGCCTCCAGAGCCGCGGCGCGCTGGTGACGTATCACGATCCGCGGCTGCCCGAGTTCGACCCGCGCCGCGAGGCGGGGGAGGGCGAGGCGCTCGCGAGCACGGCCCTCGCCGATGCGCTCGCGGCGGCGCCGGATTGCGTGGTGATCGTCACCCCGCACGCGGAGATCGATTGGGACGCGGTCTTCGACCGGTCTGACCTCGTGGTCGACACGCGGGACGTCGCGGCGCGGCATCGCACCCGGCCGGGCCAGGTCCTGCGCCTGGGGGCCGGCTGGAGCTGATGCCCCGCCGGGCGGCGGCATGCTCAGCAGGCGGCCTCGGATGAGCCCGAGCCCGCGCGCGCACTCGGTGCTCATCGGCTTTCGCGAGATCTCCGGCTACTGCCGCAACCTGCGCGCCGGGTTCGAGGAGATCGGCGTGCGGGCCACGTTCGTCGACCTCTGGGAGGATCCGCGCGGCTACGCCTCGGCGACCGATCAGCGCGGCCTGACGCGCCTCGTCGCGCGGCTGCACCGGCGGGCGATCGCGTCGAGCGGTCCGCTGCGCCCGGTGTGGTGGCTCCTCTATCGGTCCGCGATGGTCGTCCTCTTCGTGTCGGCACTCGTCCGCTACGACACGTTCGTCTTTCGCTCCTCGTACAGCTTCTTCTCGCTGCGCGAGCTGCCGCTCCTGCGCGCGCTCGGCAAGACCGTCATCCACGTCTACCTGGGAAGCGACACGCGGCCGAGCTACCTCAACGGCGCCGAGGTGGCGGATGGCCGGCCGCTGGCCGACCTCGCGCGGAGCACGGCTGACAAGCGCCGCCTCCTTGCCCGGGTCGAGCGGCACGCGACGTCGATCGTCAGCCACGGGCCGTCGAGCCATCTCCACGCCCGTCCCTTCGTCGGCTTCCTGACCATCGGCCTGCCCTCCCCGGTCGGCGGCGAATCACCCGCCGGGACCGATCCGGCCCGATCCGTCGCCATCGCCCTCCACGCGCCGAGCAACCTCGACGCCAAGGGCACGCTCGAGGTCCGCGAGGCGGTGGATCGCCTGCGCGCCGCGGGGATCGCGGTCGAGCTGCGCGAGGTTCGCGACGTCCCGAATCGCGAGGTGCTCGCGGCCATCGCGGCGAGTGACTTCGTCATCGACCAGGCCTATTCGGACACGCCGATGGCGACGTTCGCCGCGGAGGCGGCGGCGCTGGGCCGAGCGGCGGTCGTGGGTGGCTACGCCTGGGATGAGCTGCGGGCCGAGACGCCGGCCGCGGGGCTGCCGCCCGCCCAGCTGTGCGATCCGTCGGGGCTCGACGCCGCGATCCGCCAGCTGGTCGACGACCCCGGGCACCGCGACGAGCTCGGTCGCGCGGCCCGGACGTTCCTGCGCGAGACGTGGTCGCCGGCCGCGGTCGCGCGGCGCTTCCTCAGGCTCATCGATGGCGAGGCGCCGACGGGATGGTTCGTCGACCCGGCGACGATCCGCAACGTCACCGGCGTCGGTCTCTCCGCGGCGCGTGCCCGCGAGACGGTGTCGCGGCTCGTCGACGAGCTCGGTCCCGGCGCCCTCCAGCTCGACCACAACCCGGAGCTGCGGGACGCGCTGCTGGCATTCGCCGCCGGGGCGGGGCCGCAGACCGCGGACTAGGCGAGGGCCGCCGCCAGCCGATCGACGACGAGCGCCACGTCGTCGTCGGACATGCCACCGTGGAGCGGCAGCGCGATCGTGCCCTCGGACGCGGCCAGCGACGCCGCCATGTCGCCGCGGCGGTACCCGTACGCACCGCGGAAATAGGGCTCTGCGTGGAGCGCGTACGTCCCGATCGTCGTCTCGATCCGCTCTGCCCGGAGTCGGGCGATGACCGCGTCGCGGTCCACCGCCGCGTCGAGCAGGACCACGTACGACTGGTAGGTGTGGGTCGAGCCCGGCGGCGTGACCGGGCGCCGCAGGCGCTCGAGGCCGGCGAGCGCCTCGCCGTACAGGCCGGCGATCCGCCGCCGCGCGGCCAGGAAGGCGTCGAGCTTCCGCATCTGCGCCACCCCGACCGCGGCGAGGATGTCGCTGAGCCGGTAGTTGTAGCCGGCCGCCTCGAACCGGAAGCGGCCGCCCTCGCGCACGCCGCCATGGCTGCGGAGCAGGCCGATGCGCTCGGCGAGCGCGCCATCGGAGGTGGTGATCATGCCGCCCTCGCCGGTGGTAATCGACTTGCGCGGATGGAAGCTGAAGCAGCCGGCGAGGCCGATGCTGCCGGTGGCGCGGCCGTGGTACGTGGCGCCGAGCGCGCAGGCCGCGTCCTCGATCACCGGCAGGCCCTTCGCGCCGGCGATCGCCATGATCGGGTCCATGTCGGCCGGCAGGCCAAACGGATGGACCGGAATGATCGCGCGGGCACGGGGCGTGATGCGGCGCTCCAGGTCGGCGGGATCCATCGCGAACGTGGCCAGGTCGATGTCGACCAGCACCGGCACCGCGCCCTGCTGGACGACGACGTTCGCCGTCGCCGGGAACGTGAAGTCCGGGACGAGCACCTCGTCGCCGGGGGCGATCCCCAATGCGGCCAGCGAAAGATGGAGGGCCGTCGTGGCCGAGGTGACCGCGAACGCGCGCTCGGTGCCGACCCGCTCGCGGACGAGGGCCTCGAACTCGACGACCTTCGGGCCCTGGGTGAGGCGCCCCGACGCAAGGACCGCGGCGACCTCCGCCAGCTCCTCGTCCCCCGTCTGCGGGCGCGCGAGCCAGATCAGCGGATCATCGTCCACCGCGCGCTCCCAGCTCGGTGAGATACCAGCGCACCGTCTCCGCCAGCCCGTCATGGAGGCTCGTCCGGGCCTCGAAGCCGATGAGCTCGCGCGCGGTCGCGATGGAGGCGAGGTGTCGTCGCACGTCGCCGGGGCGGGCCTTGACATGCTCGACCGGCACGTCCGCGCCGAGGACGTCGAGGAGCGTCCGCACGAGCTCGTTGACCGAGACCTCGCGTCCGCTCGCGACGTTGACGATCCGTCCGCGGGCGGTGGGCGTGGCGTAGAGCCGGACCGCCGCATCCACCGTGTCGCGCACGAAGATGAAGTCGCGCGTCTGCTCACCGTCGCCGAAGACCTCGATCGGAAGCCCCTGCGTGGCGCGCTGCACGACGATCGGGATGATGCCGGCGTATGTGCCCGCGTTCTGGCGCGGTCCGTAGTTGTTGAACGGCCGCACGATGCCGGCATCGATGCCGTACGTATGGCGGTACGCGAGCACCACGTGGTCGCCGGCGATCTTGCTCGCGGCGTAGGGCGTCGACGGGACCGATGGATGCGCCTCGTCCATCGGCACGTACGCCGCGCTCCCATACGCCTCGGACGACGAGAAGTGGATGAGCGTCCGGTACGCGCCCTCGCGGAGGAGCTCGCACGGAACGGTGGCCAGGGCCACGTTCTGCTCCACGCTCCAGCGCGGCCGTTCGAGCGAGGCCGGCAGCGGCACGACGGCGAGGTTGAAGACGACGTCGGCCCGCGCGTCGGCGAGGATGCGTTGCATTGCCTCGTAGTCCGACGCATCGGTCTCGAAGAAGCCGAGGTTCGGGAAGCGCCGTCGCGCGGCGTCGAGGTTCTCCGGGCGGCCGAGGTAGAGGTTGTCCACCACCGTCAGGTGGCTCGGCCCCTCGTCGGCGATGCGATCGACGAGGTGACTGCCGATGAAGCCGGCACCGCCGGTGACGACGACGGATTGTCCGGCCAGGCGCAGTGACGGATCGCGCACCGAATCCTCCCGCACAGGTTCGCGGATGATATCCGGTCCGG
>JBBQMC010000115.1:0-7137 GCA_038328565.1 Candidatus Limnocylindria bacterium | reverse complement strand
AGCTGCCGCGGTTCGACGGCGGCGAGACGGCGCTCCTCGCCGAGCTCGCGCTCGATGGCCAGCTGCGCTCGCTGCCCGGCATGCTGGCGCTCGTCGATGCCGCCCGCCGCGCCGGCTGCATCGCGGCGATCGTGGCGCCGGGCGCGGTGTCGGAGGCGACGGTGGTGACGGGCATCGCGGTCCATGCCGCGCCGACCCTGCGCGCCGCCATCGCGCACCTGTCCGGCACGACGTTCCTGGCGGCTGCCCGGCCCGTGCCCGCGGTCGCCGCGCCGGATCCCCGGCCGGGGCCGGACCTCGCCGAGGTGCGCGGCCAGTCCCTCGCGCGTCGCGCGCTGGAGATCGCGCTCGCGGGGCGCCATCACCTCTTCCTCGAGGGCGTTCCGGGGACGGGCAAGTCAATGCTCCTCGCTGCGGCGCGGGGCCTGCAACCGGCCCTCGACGAGGCGGAATCGATCGAGGTGAGCCGGATCTACTCCGTCGCCGGCCTCCTCGACCGGGCCGCGCCGGTGCTCCGGACGCGGCCGGTCCGGCAGCCGCATCACACGGTCAGCGCGCAGGCCCTCATCGGTGGCGGACCGCGGGTGCGCCCGGGAGAGGCGTCGCTCGCGCATCGCGGGCTCCTGCTCCTGGACGAGCTCCGCCACTTTCGGGCCGATGCCCTCGACGCCATGCGTCAGCCGATGGAATCCGGAACCGTCACCGTCGCGCGGGTGGAGGGAGCGGTGACGATGCCGGCCCGCTTCCAGCTGCTGGCGGCCGCGAATCCGTGCCCATGCGGCTGGCGGGGGAGCCGGGGCCACGCATGCGCATGCCACGACGGCGGCGCACGGCGCTACAGCGCCCGCGTCTCCGGCCCGCTGCGCGACCGGGTCGACCTGTGGGTGACGATGGAGGAGCCGAGCGGCTTGCGGCTCGATGCCGCCACTGGCGACGGAAGCGAGGCGGCCGCCTCGCGCGTCGCGACCGCCTGGGCGACCCAGCGGGGCCGCCAGGGCTGCCTCAACAGCGAGCTGGCAGCGCAGCGGCTCGCCGATGACGCGATCCTCGCCCGGCATGCGCGGCGAAGCCTGGAGGTGGAGGCGGCCCGGCTCGGTGTCAACCCGCGCCGCACCATCGGTGCCGGCCGCGTGGCGCGGTCGATCGCCGATCTCGACGGCAGCACCACCGTGTCGCCTGCCCACGTCGCCGAGGCCCTGCACTACCAGCCCGGGCCGCCGCGATGATCGGCGTCGGGCCGCAGGGACCGCGGCGCGCGCTCGCCGACGACTCCCTCCGCGGGGCCGGAGCGCGGATCACGCCTCGCGCGCGGGGCGATCGCCACGGATGGCACGACCTCGACCTCGGCGCCGCCGATCCCGCCGACCGCGCCGCCTGGGTGGCCCTGTCGCTGGTGCCCGGCATGGGCCCGGTGAGCTTCGGTGCGATCCTCGCGCACTACGGAACCGCGCGGGCAGCGCTGCGAGCCGGCGATGAGCTGTTGCCCCTTATCCACCGCGCCGGGCCGGAGACGGCCCATGCGCTGCGACGGCAGCGACGCGTGCCACCCGAGGACGCCTGCCAGGCGATCGAGGCGGCCGTCGCCCGCGTTGGCGGCCGGATCCTCACGGCACTCGATGACGAGTATCCGGGCTCGCTTGCGCAGCTGGACCCGCGGCCGCCGGTCCTGTACGTGACCGGCTCCGTGGACGCCCTCCACGGGGCCGCGGTGGCGATTGTCGGGACACGCCGGGCGAGCGGCTACGGCCGCGCGGTGGCCACCGACATCGCCGACGCGCTCGCGCGCGCCGGTCTCGTCGTCGTGTCGGGCCTCGCGATCGGGATCGACGCCCAGGCGCATCGCGCCGCCGTCGACGCCGGCGGCCGGAGCGTGGCGGTCCTCCCGTCGCCCATCGACCGCATCTACCCGCCGCGCCACGCGGCGCTCGCCGAGGAGCTCGCGGCGTCCGGCGGCGCGCTGGTCAGCGAGGTGCCGCCGGGCCGATCGAGCGGCCGGCCGGACTTCGCGCGCCGCAACCGACTCATCGCCGGGCTGGCGCAGTCGGTGGTCGTCGTGGAGGCACCGGACCGGAGCGGTGCGCTGCTGACCGCCTCGATCGCGCTCGACATGGGACGCGAGCTCTATGCCGTGCCCGGCCCCATCGACGCCGTCGCGTCCCTGGGCTGCAACCGCCTCATCGCGGACCACGACGCGACGATGATCACGTCGACGGGGAGCCTGCTCCAGCGGCTCGGAGCGCGGCCGGATGACGGTCGACCGTCGGTCGGCACTCTCTCCGAGGCGGAAGGGCTGGTGCTCGGATCGCTCCTCAAGCGGAGCGCCTCGATCGAGGAGCTGGTCGGCTCGACGCGGCTGCCGGTGGGCGCCATCGCGAGCGCGCTGACCCTCCTGGAGGCGCGTCGCCTGGCGACCTCTTACGGGGGCGCGACGTTCCATCCGACCCTCGCGGCGCGTGGTCGAGGGGCGCGTCCGGGGACGCGGGTCCCTGCGTGACAGTGGACGATCGGGCTATACTGCCGCCGCCACTCCGGTACCTCCTCGTGCCCAGCCGAGGTCGAGATCCCCGCAGGAGTCCTTGTCTATTGCGTTCGATCCGTAACGCGCGCGCTGCCCTGCGCGCCCCGCACGAATCGGTTCTCCCGCTGCTGAGCCGCCACCGGGCGGCAACTCGAGTCACGCTCGCCGCCATTGCGATGGCCATCGTGCTCGGCTTCTCGCAGCAGGGTGCCATCCGGGCCGGTGCCGAGCCGGCCGGGCCGTCGGTGACCCCTCGCCTGCTGCCGACCAACGTTGGCGCCGGCATCGCCACCGACCAGAGCGTCACCCTCCGCTTCGATCAGGCCATGGATCGCGCCTCGGTCGCCAACGCCGTGCGGATATCGCCCACCCAGCCGGTCTCGTTCGGCTGGAGCCCCGACGGCACATCGGTGCGGATCGGTCCCGCGACGCGCTGGCAGACCGATCAGCGCTACCTCATCGAGATCCCGGCCGCCACGCTGACCGGGTGGGGCACCGCGGTCGGAGCGGCGAAGCGCGTCAGCTTCACCACCGAGACGGCACCAACCATCGTCGATTTCCAGCTGCGCTTCACGCCGGCGACGCTCAAGGCGGACCCGGGCATGCTCGCCAAGCCCGATGCGTTGGCCGCAGTCCCCGAGACGCCCCCGGCCGACACGGCCGCGCTGGTGAGCTCGCGCACCTCGATCCGGATCGCCTTCAGCGCGCCGATGGACCGCGCCGCCACGACGCAGAGCTTTGCAATGGCGCCCGCCGTCCCCGGCGCGCTCAACTGGGCGGGCAACGTCCTGTCATTCGAGCCGGCGAAGCCGCTCGTCGCGAACAGCCGATATGCGGTGAGCCTCACGAACGCACGCGACGCACGAGGGAATCTCCTCGGCGGTGACACGAGCTTCTCGTTCACGACCCGCGATGGAGCACAGGTCGTCACCGCGCGCCCCGCGGCCAATGCGCGCAACGTCACCGGCGGTGCCGTCAGCCTCCGCTTCAGCCAGCCGATGAACGCCGCCCTCGCCGTGGCCGCCTTCAAGGTCGTGGACGTGGCGAGCGGGGCGCGCATGCCCGGCAAGATCCGCTGGAACGTGGCCCGCACCCAGCTGAGCTATACGGCGGCCGCGCCGTTCAGGGTCGGCCATGCCTACAAGGTCGTGCTTGCACCCACGGCTCGCGACGCGGATGGCAATGCCGTGTCGTACGCGTCCACGTTCCGTGCCCCCGTCCCCGTCGTCGTGGCGCCCAGGCCCGTGGTGGTGACGACCGCCGCATCGCGCCCGGTGGTTCGGCCGCCGGCCCCGTCGGGCAGCGGCGTGGCGTACGCCCTCAGCCAGATCAACGCCGCCCGTGCGGCCCGCGGCTTTGCTCCGCTCGCCCTCGATGCGGCGGTCGGCGCGGTCGCAAATGCCCACGCATGGGACATGCTGCGCTACAACTACTTCAGCCATACCGGGCGAAACGGCTCGACGGTTCGCACCCGGCTGTCGGCAGCGGGAATCGCCTACGCGCACGCCGGCGAGAACATCTGCGAGTACACCGGGATCGGCATCACCGGCACCCTGCAGTGGTGCCACGGCTCTTTCATGAGCGAGCCGTACCCGGGCTACTTCAACCACATCGCCAACATCCTCGACCCTGATTTTCGGCGGGTGGGGATCGGGATCGCCACCTCTGGTGGCAAGGTCATCGTCGTCTGGGACTTCGCCGGCTGACGGCGCTCGCCGTTCGTCACTGAGCCCGCGACCCGCCCGCCGGCGCGCCCCCTCAGGGGTGCCGGACTGGCCGGGACCGGGTGCTACACTCCCGAACCGATGCCTCGAACACACCCCACCGGCGACGACCTCGTCATCGTTGAGTCGCCCGCCAAGGCGAAGACGATCGAGCGCTACCTCGGCCCCGGCTACACCGTGCTCGCCTCGTACGGCCACGTGCGCGATCTTCCGCAGAAGAGCCTGGGGGTCGACGTCGAGCACGACTTCGCGCCGCGCTACGAGCCGTTGACCGATCGGAAGCGCGAGCTGGATCGGCTCGTCAGCCAGGCGAAGTCGGCGCCGCAGATCTGGCTCGCGACCGACCTCGACCGCGAGGGCGAGTCGATCGCCTGGCACATCGCCGAGGTGACCGGGCTGCCGGTCGACCGATTCCGCCGGGTCACGTTCTCGGAGATCACGAAGGCGGCGATCGACGCCGCCTTTGCCGCCCCGCGGGTCATCAACCTCGACCTCGTCAACGCGCAGCAGGCGCGCCGGATCATCGATCGGCTCGTTGGCTACAAGCTCAGCCCGCTCGTGAGCAGCAAGATCCGACGTGGCCTGTCGGCGGGTCGCGTGCAGAGCGTCGCCGTGCGTCTCGTCGTCGACCGCGAGCGTGAGATCGGTGCGTTCACGGCCGAGGAGTACTGGACGATCGCGGCCACCCTCGCGCGCATCGCGTCGCCGGGGACGTTCGTCGCCGAGCTGAGCCGCATCGACGGCGAGAAGGCCCGCATCGGCTCGGAAACCGAAGCGCGCGAGCACGAGGCCGCGCTGCGCGACGCGACCGATTACCGGGTTACCGACGTCACCCGCACGCAGCAGCGCAAGTCGGCGCCACCGCCGTTCACCACCAGCACCCTCCAGCAGGAGGCGTCCCGCAAGCTCGGCTTCGGGGCGCGACGGACGATGAGCGTCGCGCAGCGCCTCTACGAGGGGATTGCGCTGCCCGAGGGCCAGGTCGGCCTCATCACCTACATGCGCACCGACTCGCTCGCGATGGCGAGCGGGGCGGTCGCCGAGGCGCGCGACCTCATCGGCCGCCGCCATGGCGCCGATTTCGTGCCAGCGCGGCCGAACGCGTTCCGCACGAAGAGCCGCGGCGCGCAGGAGGCGCACGAGTCGATTCGGCCATCGAGCTTCGCGCGGACGCCCGAATCGGTCCACTCGCACCTCAAGCCGGAGGAGGCTCGCCTCTACGAGCTGATCTGGAAGCGAGCCCTCGCGTCGCAGATGGCGCCGGCGCGGTTCGACCAGGTCGGCGTCGACGTGACCTCGGGCCGCTACACCCTGCACGCCGGTGCTCGGAAGCGGGTCTTCGACGGCTACCAGGCGCTCTACGTCGAGGGGAAGGACGACGAGGAGGACGAGCGGCTCGCCATCCTGCCGGACCTGGCCACCGACGAGCCGCTGCGCCTCGAGGACCTTGTCGCCGAGCAGCATTTCACTCAGCCGCCGCCGCGGTACACGGAGGCGACGCTCATCAAGGCGCTCGAGGAGCACGGCATCGGGCGCCCATCGACGTACGCGCCGACCATCGAGACGATTCGGCAGCGCGGCTACGTGACGCTCGAGGAGCGGCGGCTGCATCCCACCGAGTCGGCAGAGCGGGTGACCGACCTGCTGGTCGAGCACTTCCCCGAGGTCGTCGACCTCGAGTTCACCGCGCGCATGGAGAGCCAGCTCGACGACGTCGCGCGCGGCGAGCATGAGTGGGTCCCGATGGTGCGCGACTTCTGGGGGCCGTTCAGCGAGAAGATCGCCGAAGGGCGCGAGAAGATCGCGAAGCAGGTCGAGACGACCGACCGTCCGTGCCCGCTCACCGGCGAGCGGGGCGACATGCTCGTCAAGCGCTTCGGGCGCAATGGGTGGTTCCTCGGCTGCTCCGGCTACCCCGACTGCAAGTACACCGAGCCGCTCCCCGGCGAGGAGCCCGACCCGCTGCCCGAGCTGCCCGGGGTGGGTGAGACGTGCCCGGAATGCGAGCAGGGCACGCTCACGGCGCGTCGTGGCCGCTTCGGGCCGTTCGTGGGGTGCGATCGCTATCCGGAGTGCCGCTACATCAAGAAGGAGGCGCAGCCGGCGAGCGAGCAGTTCGGCCCGTGCCCGAAGTGCGAGATCGGGACGGTGGTGACGAAGCGCGGCCGGCGGGGCCGGCGGCCGTTCTGGGGCTGCAACCGATACCCCGACTGCGACTACGCCACCTGGACCCGCCCCGGCGCGGAGGGTACCGACGCCTCGCCCGCCGCCGATGGCGACAGTCCTGCGTCCCCGATCCCAGCTCGCCGGGCACCGCGCCGCCGGGCTCGTGGCACCGGCACGGCCGGTGGGGCGCGTGCCTGAGGCCCGCCTGGCCTCCATGGCGCCCTCGGCGAAGGAGGCGCTCGATCGCTTCCTCGCCAACCTGACGGCCCGCAACGCGTCGGGCCGCACCGTCATCGAATACCGACGCCACGCCACCGAGTTCCTCGTCTTCGTCGCCGCCGCGGGCGCCGACTGGCGATCGCCCGCACGCTCGGTCGTCCGCACCTACCTGGCCGCCCTCGCCGAGCGCCGCCTCTCCGCCTCGGCGGTCGGCGGCCGGCTGGCGGCCGTGCGAGCCATGTACCGCGATGCGATCCGCGACGGGGTCCTCGACGCCGATCCGCTCGTCGGCGTCCGCAGCCCGCGCCGGCCCGGACGCCTGCCGCGTGTGCTGAGCACGGCCGAGGCCGGGCGGCTTGTTTCTGCGCCCGCCTCCCGACCCCGGGGCGGCAGCGCCACGGCCGAGGGTGCCGCTCGGCGCGACGCCTTGGGGCGGCGGGACGCCGCCATCCTCGAGCTCCTCTACGCGACCGGCATGCGGATCAGCGAGCTCGCCAGCCTGTCGTTGGG
>JBBQMC010000114.1:0-7201 GCA_038328565.1 Candidatus Limnocylindria bacterium | reverse complement strand
GCAACGCGGAGTTCAACGAGGCGGTCGACCGCGTCATCGCAGGCCCCGAGCGCCGCAGCCGAATCATCTCCGAGGAGGAGAAGGAGATCATCGCCTACCACGAGGGCGGCCACGCCGTCGTGCAGCGCGTGCTCCCCAAGTGCGACCCGGTGACGAAGGTCACGATCGTGAGCCGCGGCATGGCGCTCGGCTACACGATGAGCCTGCCGCAGGAGGATCGGTACCTCCACAGCAAGACCGAGTTCGAGGACAAGATCGCCGGGATGCTCGCCGGGAACGTCTCCGAGCAGCTCGTCTTCGGCGACACGACGACCGGCTCGAGCAACGACATCGAAAAGGCCACCGGGCTCGCCCGGGCGATGGTCACCCAGTACGGCATGAGCGAGCGCCTCGGACCCCTCACCTTCGGCAAGAAGGACGAGATGGTGTTCCTGGGCCGCGAGATCAGCGAGCAGCGGAACTACAGTGACGAGGTCGCCGCCAAGATCGACGCCGAGGTGCGGGAGATCATCGACCGCGCCTACGAGCGGGCGAAGGAGGCGCTGACGACGCACCGCGAGGTGCTCGACCGGCTCGCCGCCCTTCTCATCGAGAAGGAGACGATCGAGGGCGAGGAGTTCGAGTCGCTGTTCGAGGGCATCCTGCCGCCGCGCACCGGTGGCCCAACCCGCACGGCGGACGTGCCCGCGACCGGAGAGACACCGGCGACGGACGCCGAGCCGGGCACCGAGGAGGGTGGCTCGCGCCGCCGGCCAGGTCCCGCACCGCAGCCCGCCTGACCCTTCGCTCGACGAGCCAACGACGGACCGATGAGGCCCGCCTCGCACGATCGGGCCTCGTTGCTGCCCGCTCGCCGGGGCGACGACGGTGCGCAGGCGTATAGCCCGATCGGTCTATTCCGGGCGTGGGAGGCAGGGTCGTATCATGCCCACCGGCGTTGCGCGCAGGCACCCCCGACGGTGCGCGTCGTGCGTCCGAGCTGCCAAGGAGCAAGACGAGCCGCAATGATCGAAGAGCCGAAGCGCAAGACCGCATCTCACGCCACCGAGGACGCCGAGGCCCCGGCCGCCGTCGACTGGAAGCTCGATCTCGGCGAGGCAACGCTGACGCCGCGTTCCGCGCTCGATGTCCTGACCTCGCTGAATGAGCGAGTCGCCAGCGGCGCGATCGAAGACCTCATGCCGATCGCGACCGGCTTCGTGCCGATGGACAAGACGATCGGCGGCGGCCTGCGCCCCGGCGAGCTCATGCTCATCGGCGGTGCGCAGGGCCAGGGCAAGACGACGATGGGCCTCCAGATGGCGCGCAACATGGCCGCGTCGGGCCAGGCGACCGTCCTCTACGTCTGCTTCGAGCACGACGAGGAGTACCTGATCCAGCGCCTCGTGGCGATGGAGTCGGCCCTCTCGCACCTTCCGCAGAGGTCGGGCGCGGTGAAGATCCAGGACGTCAAGAAGGAAGTCGTCGGCAGCTACACCGCCTCCGCCGAGTCCGGGACTCGTGCCAAGCTCGGCGCGAACCCGCGGCTCCGCCCGAGCCTCGAGCGCATCGCGCGCTACGGAAGCAACCTGTACCTCATGCGCGGCACGGCCACGGTGAGCACGATCGAGAACCTCCGTGCGCTCGTGAAGGAGCATCGCGGGGACGAGGGACGACGCCTCGTCCTGTTCGTCGACTACCTCCAGAAGGTCCCGGTCATCCCGGAGCCGAGCGACGAGGCGGAGAAGGTGACGCGCATCGTGTCCGGCCTGAAGGACATCGCGCTCTCGCTCCAGGTCCCGGTGGTGGCGATCGTCGCCGCGGACCGCGAGGGCCTCAAGGCGAAGCGCCTTCGCAACCACCACCTGCGCGGCTCGTCGGCCATCAACTACGAGTCGGACATCATCCTGATCCTCAACGACAAGTACAACATCGTCGCGAAGGTGAACATCGAGTTCAACCCGTACCAGGCGCAGCGCTACCGCGACTGGGTGGTGGCGACGATCGAGAAGAACCGCGGCGGACAGGACAACGTCGACCTCGAGTACGAGAAGCTCTTCGAGTACAGCTGCTTCGATCCGACCGGCCGCATCACGGCCGAGAAGCTGATCGAAGAGCGTCTCTACAACGACTGATCGGCCGAGACGGCTGCCGCCGGACCGATGATGCCCGTCGATCCCTACCACGTCCTCCAGGTGGCGCCCTCCTGCGAGCAGGAGGTCATCCACGCCGCCTATCGCGCGCTCGCGCAGAAGTACCACCCCGACCGAGACGCGGGCCGCCATGCCCAGAAGCGCATGGCCCAGCTGAACGCCGCGTACCGGCTGGTCCGCGACGTCGTCAGCCGCGAGCGTCACGATCGCGCAGTGCGCAACGCGGCCTTCGCGCCGATGGCCGCGACGCCGGTCGGCGCGCCGCCCCGTTCCGCCTCCGCGGGCACGCGGCTCGAGTTCGGCCGCTACGCGGGCTGGACGCTCCGCGACCTCGCACGCCAGGATCCCGACTACCTTCGCTGGCTGTCGCGCCACGCGTCGGGGCTGCGCTACCGGACGGAGATCTACGGCATCCTGGGTCGCCTGGGCGCCACCGCCGCCTGAGGCGGCCGCCATCGGCGCCTGCCTGCGGTAGGCTTGGACCGATGATGTCCGCCACGCGGTCGCCCCTGCGGGCGATCTTCCTCGACATCGGCGACACGGTCATGCGGCCGAATCCGTCGTGGGAGCACGTCTACGCGCTGGCGTTCGGCGAGTTCGGGGTCGAGGTCCGTCCGGAGGACCTCCAGCAGGCGCTCCGGGCGGCATATCACCACGGCGGATGGGGTCTCACCGACGGGTTCGAGCCGACCAGCGAGGTGAGCTTCCGGCGCACGGTGGAGGTCGACCAGGCCGCGATCGCCCAGCTCGGGCTCGGACCGATGCCAGACGAGTTCTTCCGCCGCCTCTCCGAGCTCTTCATGATCACCAGTCACTGGCACGTCTTCCCCGATGCCTACGAGGCGCTGCCGGCGATCCGCGCGCGCGGCCTCGCGATCGGCGCGGTGAGCAACTGGGTCTGGACGCTTCCCGAGCTGCTCCACGCGCTCGACCTCGTCGGGCAGTTCACGTTCATCACCGCCAGCGCCCGCGTCGGCTTCGAGAAGCCACACCGGCGGATCTTCGAGGCCGCCCTGGCCGAGGCGGGCGCACGCCCCGACGAGGTGATCCACGTCGGTGATCACGTTGATGCCGACGTCGCGGGTGCCGCAGCGGTGGGCATCACCCCGATCCTCATCGACCGGCACGACCGGCACACCGACGATGAGCTGCCCGCCGGTGCCACCCGCATCCGCTCGCTGACCGAGCTGCTGCCGATCATCGACGCCCGCGGCATCGCCCGCGAGCCGGCGGAGCGCGGCGCATGAGCGAGCGCTGGCGCTGCTTCGTCGCGATCCCGCTCGCGGAGCCGTTTCGCGCCGACCTCGCCGCGCTGGTGGACCGGTGGCGGACGCAGGATCACTCCGTCCCGTTGCGCTGGGCGGACCCGACGAGCTGGCACGTGACGCTCGCCTTCCTCGGTGACGTTGATGCCGAGGGCGTTCCGGCGCTCGCCGCCCGGCTGCCGGAACTCGTGCGCGGACCCCGCTGCCGGTTGGTGGCGAGCGATATCGTCGCGTGGCCACGCCCGCACGAGGCGCGCATGGTCTGGTGCCGCTTCCGCGTCGACCCGGCGCTCCTCGAGCTCCACCACCGCATCGCGGGCGGACTCTCAGTCGTCGAGCGGCGACGGTACCGGCCGCACCTGACCCTGGCGCGGGTGCCGGGCGGCCGAGTGATCGACGTCGGCCGTCTTGCCGACCAGCTGTCCGCACCGCCGGTGGAGATGCCCGTCGACGAGGTCGTCCTCTTCCGGTCGCATCTTGGCGCGCGGGGATCCAGGTACGAGGCACTCGCCGCCGTGCCGTGCGGGATGATGGCGGCATGAGCAGCGATCGGGTGCCGCAGCGCCCGCCGAGCATCGCGGTCATCGGCGACGGCGACCCGCGCGGCCCGGAGGCGCACCGGATCCTCGAGTGGGCGGAGGAGGTCGGTCAGCTCCTGGCACGGGGCGGCGCGACGGTCGTGACCGGCGGCCTCGGCGGCGTCATGCGGGCGGCGAGCCGGGGAGCGGTCGGCGCCGGCGGCGTGACGATCGGCATCCTGCCTGGCGTCAACCCGCACGAGGCGAACGAGTTCGTGACGATCCCCATCGCGACCGGCCTCGGCGTGGCGCGCAACCTCGTGGTCGTGACCGCGGCGGACGCGGTGCTGGCCGTCGGCGGACGGCACGGCACGCTGTCCGAGATCGGGCTGGCGCTGCGCCAGGGTCGTCACGTCGTGACGCTCAGCTCCTGGAGGCTTGACTCGGACCAGCGGATGGGCGGTCCATCGGTCCATCGGGCGCGGGACCCGCGCGAGGCGGCTCAGCTGGCGCTGCGGCTCGCGAAGGACGGTCCGTCCGAGCCGATGAGCGGCTAGCGGACGAGGCCCTGCTGGGCCAGCTTGTAGAGCTTCGTCGGGTCGTACGGCATGCACAGATCGCCCGTGCCACCGATGTCCCAGGTCCACGAGATGATCTGGACCGATGCCACCTGCTTCGCGGTAGGCCCGCAGTTCGCGTTCGCGTTGCCGACAAGGTTCACGTACGCCCGCGGGGCGTAGATCGTGCCGGAGATCAGCATGTTCACGCCGCCCTCGATATCGACTTCGCCGCTCGCGTTCACGGACTGGCTGCCGCGGCCGTCGTACCAGATCACCATGCCGCCGTATGGGCAGCCACCGCTCGTCGTGACCGGTGGGCAGGGCTGATCGCCCAGCAGACCGGCGAGCTTGAGGTCGGCGCCGGCGGTGATGTCCATGCTTCCCTGGCATTTCGTCGCCCCCGCTCCCGGACAGCTCGCCGCGTAAACCGGGTTGTCGGTGCTGTAGAGGAGGATCGGGGCGGGTGCCGACGCGCCGGCCAGCGAGTCGAGCGAGCCGGTGGCGCCGATCGAGATGCCGCCCCCGGCGATGACGTAGATGCCGGGCTTCAGCGTGACGCGGATCTTGGTGCCGATGTCCCAGCCGCCGTAGTAGACGCCCGGATCGAGCTCGACGCATTTGTAGCCGTTCGCCAGGCCCGGGCACGCGGAGTCGGGCGAAATGCCCCAGTTGATGCGGCTGCCCGTGTTGCCGCAGCCCTGCGATCCGCTCGACGTGGTCGCGGCGGCTCCGACTCCGCATCGCGCTCCCGGGGCGCTCGTGTCCCACGAGGGGAACGCGAGAGAGCCGAGCGGGTCCCCGATCTGGGCCGCCGCCTCGTCGAGCGGGCCGACCGGCTGGTTCGTCTTGCCGGTGCAGCCGCCGTGCGTATTCACCTTCGGCGCCTCGAGCGTCGCGGTGCCATTGATGTTCAGTGCGCCCTGCGACGAGTTGGTGCAGCGGTCGTCGGCGGTGTTCGTCCCGCAGTCGGAGTTGATATGCACGTAGCCGCCCGGCCCGCTGTAGCCCGCGACGGGATAGATGTGGATGTTCGAGTTGCCGCGGACGCGCGCCGTGTCGCAGCCGTCGGGCTTGAGGGCGATGAGCGAGCTCGTATTCGTGTTGCCCCGCTGCCGCGCCGCCACCGCGCCGGTCGAAACGGTCGCTGTGGAGATGCCGAAGATCCGCCCGAAGAACGACGGGTGCTGGGCGGTGATGATGACCTGCACCGCGCCGTGGTCGCCCGCGAGCGAGCCCGCCGTCGGCCCGGGCGGCCACAGGACCTGCATCGCCGTGCCGCCAGCCGAGGCGCACGCGCTATTGCCTGGATCGAAGAAGCCGTTCATCAGCGCGTAGTGGCAGGCGGCGTTCCAGCCCTGCGGGGCGTCGTACGTCTGGACCTGGGTCAGCGGATCCGGGTCGCTGATGAAGCGGGCGGCGGCGAGCGCGGCCGGATCGGCGGCATCCTGCTCCTGGCGATGGAGCATCCACGAGAAGCCGAGGTCGATGGCGACCGCCGCGATCCCGATCAGGACGATCATCGCCGCCACGGCGATCAGGAGGACCTGGCCGCGCGATCGGTCAGGCGCGGGCTGCGTCATTGCTGGTACTCCAGGCCTTCGGTCACCACGCTGGCGAGCGTGACCGACCGCGGGATGAGGAGGAAGCCGCTGAGTGGCGGGTTCCAGGTCGTGCAGGTGATCACGGTCACCTGGTTGGCATTGCTGGCGTTCGATTTCGCGTAGCTGCTCGCCATGTCGTCGTTGACGGTCGTCAGCGGGAAGTCGCGCGAGCAGTCGACCGTGATCTCGTTGCCGCTGCCGTCTCGGCCCGTTCGGGGATTGATGACGTACTGGGCCGATGGCGCCGCATCCCGGTTCTGGTCGCTCGTCCAGCCCCAGACCGGCACTGTGCAGTCACGGAACTCGTTCGGCGCGTTCGTGACCGGGTCGGCGGCGACCTGGTCGTACGCCGCCCACGACCCCGCCGTGTCCCTTGTCCAGTAGCCGGACCAGCACGCCGTCATACGAACCGACGTCGCCCGCAGGCCGAAGATTCGGCTCCGCATCTCCGCCGTCATGAAGGGCCAGCGGCTCGCGGGCGTGTCGCACCGGAAGTAGCTGTTCGGCGCGGGCAGCAGGGCGGGGTCGGGGTCGCGGTTCGAGACGGTGGGGCACTGCGCGGTCGCGCTGTGGACGACCGCATAGCGCGCCGCCTCGCGCCCGGCGTTCGCCAGCTCCTCTTGGTAGAAGATGCCGATGCCCAGCACCACGATGCCGAAGATGACCATGAGGAAGAGCGGCAGCACGAGCGCCGTCTCGACGAGGGTCTGGCCTCGCGGCGGGCTACTCCGGCGGGTCAGCACGTCGACACCGATCCGGGCGGGCAGTCGAGCACGAAGTACCGCGTCCGCTCGATCCAGACGTCGCCAAGGTTCAGGCCGGCGTTCATCGGGAGCGAGACGTGTAGGTTGAAGAGGGTCGTGAACTGGTAGCAGACGCGGACCTCGACGGCGTGGCTCGCCGTGTCGCCGGCGGACGCGGGATCCCAGGGCGCCGTGCTCCCGTCGAGGTCGGCACAGCCCGAGGGGACCGCCGCCGAGAACCCGGGGATCGGGTTGCCGCAGGTGGTGTCGACGCCGTCATGGACGCAGGCCCGCACGAGCGGCATCGATCCGCACGTCCCGGTCGCGGCGTCGAACGTGGTGTTGGCGAGCACCCGCGCCTCCCGGCAGGCCGCGCGCGCCG
>JBBQMC010000113.1:0-7339 GCA_038328565.1 Candidatus Limnocylindria bacterium | reverse complement strand
GAGGGCGGTCTCGCCGAACCGTCGCGTGCGAGCCGGCGTCAGGCCTGGCGGTGCCGGCACATCGGTGCGCCAGAAATGCTTGACGACGACCATGCCGTCGAGCGCCAGGACCGGCACCACCCGCTCGAGCGGCGCGAGGATATCACGCTCCTCGTACGGCGGATCGAGGATGACGATGTCCCACGGCGCACCACGTGGCGCCTCGAGGAATCGCTTCACCTCCTCCCGCCGGACCGATGCAGACGCGGCCAGCCGCGTCCGGTCCAGGTTCGCCTGCAGCGCGATCGCCGCCGCCCGCCCGTGCTCGACGAACGTCACCACCTGCGCGCCCCGCGAGAGCGCCTCGATCCCGATCGCGCCGCTGCCGGCGTAGAGGTCGAGTACGCGCGCATCGACCACGCGATCGGCGAGGATGCCGAACAGCGTCTCCTTCACCCGGTCGGTGATCGGGCGCGTCGTTCTGTCGCGTGGCGCCGTGAGCGCCACGCCGCGCGCCGTGCCGGCGACGACCCGCACCTAAGCCTCCGCGTCGGCGTCGCCGCTCTGCTCACGCGCCACGAACGCGGCCTGCTCGCGCGCGAGGGCAGGACGCGCGGCGAGGCTCGGGTCGTCGGCGAGGAGCGCGTCGGCAAGGGTCCGCGCGCGCTCGGCCAGCACGAGGTGGCGCGGCTCGAAGAGGCTCGCCACCCGCAGCGGTGGCAGGCCGGCCTGGCGCGTGCCGAGGAGGTTACCGGCCCCGCGCAGCCGCAGGTCCGCCTCTGCGATCACGAAGCCGTCGCTCGAGGCGCGCACGACCTCGAGCCGCTCCCGGCTTCGTTCGTCGTCGGCATCGGAGACCAGGATGCAGAAGGAGCGATGCGTCCCACGGCCGACGCGCCCGCGGAGCTGGTGGAGCTGCGCCAGCCCGAACCGCTCCGCGTCCTCGATGACCATCACGCTCGCGTTCGGCACGTCGATGCCGACCTCGATGACGGTCGTCGCCACGAGGAGATCCATCTCGCCGGCCGCGAAGGCGGCCATCGTGGCGTCGCGCGCGTCGGCGCGCTGCTGGCCATGGACGAGACCGATGCGCAGCTCGGGCAGGCGCGGCCGGAGACGCTGCGCCTCCGCCTCGGCCGACGCGGCCTCGAGTGCGGTCGACTCGACGATGAGCGGCACCACCACGAACGCCTGCCGACCGGCCGCCGCCTCGTCGGCCAGGAAGGCCTCGATCTTCGGCAGCGCCCGGCGGTCACGGATCTCCGTCCGGATCGGCTGGCGACCAGGCGGCAGCTCCCGGATCGTGCTGATCGCGAGGTCGCCGTAGAAGGTCAGCGCCATCGTGCGTGGAATCGGCGTCGCGGTGAGGGCGAGGACATGGGGCTCGAGGTCGCCGGCGGTCGCTTGGAGGGCGGCGCGCTGCGCGACCCCGAAGCGGTGCTGCTCGTCCACGACCGCCAGTCCGAGGCGTGGGAGCGAGACGCCGGCGCTGATGACCGCGTGGGTGCCGATCACCACGTCCGCCATCCCGCTCGCCAGCGCGTCGTGCACCTCGCGTCGTCGCGCAGCCACGAGCGAGCCGGAGAGGAACTCCGTGCGCACGCCCAGCGCATCGAGGAGCGGCGCCAGGCTGGCATGATGCTGGCGGGCGAGGATCTCGGTGGGTGCCATGAGCGCCCCCTGCCAGCCGGCACGGACCGCGGCTGCGAGCGCGACGGCGGCGACGGCGGTCTTGCCGCTTCCCACGTCGCCCTGGAGCAGCCGCCGCATCGGGCGCTCCGAGTTCAGGTCGCCGAGCACGTCGTCCACCGCGCGTCGCTGGTCCCCGGTCAGCTCGAACGGCAGCGCACCGACGAGCGCCGCGCGCTCGGCGGCATCCACCGTGATGCGCGGCGAGCGGAGTGATGCGCGCGCGACCCGTGCCCGCCCCAGCGTCAGCTGGAGGGCGAGCAGCTCGTCGAACGCGAGGCGGTCGAGTCCGGCCGCCACATCGGTCGCCGCCTCCGGGAAATGCACGGTCGCCAGGGCCTCGGCGAGGGTCGGCATGCCGCCCCGCTCGGCATCGGTCAGTGGGTCGTCGAGCGCCGGCAGGGCCCGGTCGAGGATGCGGGCGAGCAGCTCGCGCAGGCGCTTCTGGGTGACACCGCTGGTCGACGGATAGACCGGGACCACCCGAGCGGTGTGGATCGACTCGTGGCCGGCGGGCGTGAAATCCGGCGCGGTGAACTGCGGACGCCAGCCGTACATCGTGACCTTGCCGCTGACGACCACTTCGTCTCCCACCGCCAGCCGCCGTTCGACGAAGCGCCGGCCGAACCAGATCGCCTCCGCGCTGCCCGAGTCGTCGGCGAGCTGCGCGACCACGCGCTGCGGGCGCCGTCGGAACCCGGGATCGACCTTGACCGCGGTGATGCGCGCCACCGCCGACTGCTTCTCCCCCTCGACGAGCTCGCCGAGGCGGCGGAGCTCGCTGAAATCGTCGTACCGGAACGGGAGGTGGAACAGCGCCTCGCGCGGCGTCGAGATGCCGAGCCGCCGCAGCGCGGCCGCGCCCCGCGCGAGCTCCGGCAGCGCCCGGGCGATGGGAGCGTCGAGCTCGTCCGGCTCGAGCGCGGCGCGCTCGGCCACGGTCACCGGCAGCGGGCCGCGCTCGATTGCATGGCCCGATCGTAGCGTGCTACGATCCCGATCGCTCCGGCGCCTCGCGACCGGTCGTTTCGTGATTGGAGATCTCCTCGTCCCATGGCCCGCACCTGCGATATCTGCGGCAAGAAGCCCATCACCGGCTGGAACCCGCAGTCGGTCGGGATGAACCGAAAGCGCGCGCTGCGCCGCTGGCTGCCGAACCTGCAGCCGATGACCGTCGTGACCGATGGCCGGGTGACGAAGGTGCGCGCCTGCAGCCGCTGCCGTCGGACCGCCCAGAAGGTCTAGCCCGCCGGACCTCCACAGACCGATGCGCCCGCGTCAGCCGACGCGGGCGTTGTGCTATCCGGCGAGATCACGGGTCGAGTCGATCACCAGCGTGAATGGCCCATCGTTGACGAGCTCGACCTGCATCGCCGCGCCGAAGCGACCCATTGCGACCTCGAGGCCGGCGTGGCGGAGCCGGACGACGAACCGGTCGATGAGCGGCTCGGCGGCCTCGGGCGGCGCCGCCCGCGAGAATCCCGGACGACGTCCGCGGCGCGTGTCGGCGAGGAGCGTGAACAGGCTCACCACGAGCAGCGCGCCGCCGACCTCGGTGATCGATCGGTCGGTGCGCCCCGCCTCGTCCTCGAAGTAGCGCAGCCCGGCGAGCCTGTCGGCCATCGCGTCGACAGTCGCCGCGTCGTCGCCGGCCGCGATGCCGATGAGTACGACAGCACCACGCTCGATCTCGCCGAGCGGCGTGCCGGCGACGCGGACCGTCGCCCGCGTCACGCGCTGGACGACCAGGCGCATCGGGCCGTCAGCCGGACGGCGACGGCGCGACGGACGGCTCCGGGCTGCCCTCGGTCATCGGTCCGGAATCCTCGCCCGGGCGGGGCGCCCCAAGCGCGGCTTCGGTGAACGTCGCCCGTGCGTTCCACGTCATCCATCCGGAGGTCTCGTTGGCAGAGGCTGCCTTCTTCTCGGCCAGGATCTGGTTCGCCGTGTACGGGGCGAACGACCCGTAGCCGAAGTCCTGGATCCAGGGCCGGATCGAGACCGCCAGACCCGCCGCCTGGCGGTTCATGATCTTCAGCGTGTTGTTGATGACGTCGAACGGATGGTCGTTCGGGATCGCGAAGCCGAACACGCCCGGTCCGTAATGGCTCGGGTAGACCATGGGGCAGAAGTAGTCGACGTACGGCATGATCACCTCTGGCCGCTGCCCGATTCCCTGGTCGTCGGCGACGATGAAGCTGATCGGGAAGACGTCCGCGCCGAGGAACGCGCGCGTGTGGTGCAGCCGCTGGCTCACGACCCGCAGCACGCGCTGAATGGCGGGCAGGCGGAACGACTGCGTGTTCGGCAGGTTCGTGTCGGCAAGGGCGTACGGGCCGTCGCTGAAGAACCGGATGTAGTCGAGCTGGACCTCGTCGAAGCCCTTGTCGGCAAGGTCGCCGGCGACGGCGGCGAGGTACTCCCCCACCCCTGGCGCGGCAGGGTCGAGCCACTCGCCACCGATGTTGTCCTGCCATGGCTTGCCGGTCGCGGCGTTCATGACCGCCAGCTCGGGACGCGCGGAGGCGGTCGTGTTGTCCTTCATCGACACCATGCGCGCGATGGTGTAGATCCCCCGCGCCTTCAGCTTCGGCAGCACCTCGGCGAGGTCGAAGAGCGGATGGTCCATCACCGCCCCCACCGCCAGCGCCTGCGGCAGGTCCGTCTTCCAGTAGAGCTTCCCGTTCGTCTCCTTGACGTCGATCACCATCGCGTTGATGTCGGTGCGGTCGATGAGCGCCAGGAAGGTGTCGAGGCGACCCGGCGCCTCGAATATCGCGGCCGGGGTGTAGAGGGCGTGGACGCTGAAGGGCTGCATCGCGACATCGCGCGTCATCGCCGGCTGGATGGGCAGCTCGCCGATCCGATAGCCCGGCCGCTTGTAGACGAGGGTCCCGCTCTCCGGAACGCCGGCCAGCGCATAGTGGCCGTCGCCGTCCGTGGTGGCCACGGCGCCGTCGGCCTGGCCCTCGACGAAGACATCGACCCCGGCCAGCGCCGCACCGGCGTCATCGGTCACGGTTCCGACGAGCGTGTTGTCGCGCAGCTTGATCTCGAGGTCGCCGCTCGCCGGCACCGTGCCGTTGGCTGCGTCGTAGCCATCCGCGGTGGCGGCCACCTCGGCGCCGGGCAGCGCGGTGAGCGTGGCCGACCCGCTCGCATCGGTCCTGACCGACGTCCCGTCGAGCTCGAGCGTGGCGCCGGGCACCGGATCGCCGGTCGCGCGGTCGAGGGCCGCGACGGTCAGGCTGCGGGGCGGGACCGGCGTGGGCGAGCCGCCGATGGGGAGCGGGCCGTTCTCGCCGCACGCGGCGAGGAGCAGGACGAGGATCATGAGGAGAGCGATCGGTCGGGTCCGGGTCAGCATGGCACCCCTTCGTCGTGCGCCCACACCGCAGCCGGACGCTTGGGATTGTCAGCCATCCGCGAGGGCGGCGCGGCGGAGGTCGTCGACGACCGGGGAGAGGTCGCCGGGATGACGATACAGCGCGGAGCCGGCGACCATCACCGATCCGCCGGCACGGCGGGCCGGACCGATCGTGTCGGCGTTCACCCCGCCATCGACGCCGATGGGCAGGGCGAGGCCACGTCGCTCGATCTCGTCGCGCAGCGATGCCATCTTCGGCAGCACGTCCTCGCGGAACGGCTGGCCGCCCCACCCGGGTTGCACGGTCATCACGAGCAGCAGCTCCACCCGGTCGAGGTACCGCAGGACCGATGCGGCCGGCGTGTCGGGGTTCAGCGCGATCCCCGGCGCGCGGCCGCGGCGCCGGATCGCGTCGATCACGCCGCCGGGCTCGTCGTCCGCCTCCACATGGAAGACGACGATGTCGCTCCCCGCGGCGGCGAAGGCGTCGACATGGGCGAGCGGGTTGCTGATCATCAGGTGGCTGTGGAACGGCAGGGCCGCCTGCGGTCGCAGCGCCTCGACGACGACCGGGCCGAGCGTGATGTTGTCGACGAAATGGCCATCCATGACGTCGAGGTGGATCGAGTCGACTCCGCCGGCCACCGCGCGCCGCACCTCGTCGCCGAGGCGTGCGAAGTCCGCGTTCAGGATGCTCGCGCTGATGTCGAGGTCGGTCATGCGCCCGCCGGCGCGGGCGTGGAGGTCGCACGGCCCGGCAGCGCGCGGCCCGCAAGCTGGGCATGCAGCTGCCCGCATGCGGCGTCGATCTCCCGACCGCGCGTGTCGCGCACGGTGACCGCGATCCCGCCATCCCGCAGCCGGTCCACGAAGCGCGCGATCCCCGCGTCCGGCGTTCCGCTCCAGCGTGACCCGGGCGTCGGATTGAGCGGAATGAGATTCACGTGGCTCTGCCAGCCGCGCGCGGCGGCGGCGAGCATCGTCGCCTGCTCCAGCGTGTCGTTCACCCCATCGATCATCACGTACTCGAGGCTGACCCTGCGCCCCGTGCGGGCCGCGAACCGCCGCCCGGCATCGATGACCGCGGCCACCGGCCACTTGCGGTTGATCGGCACGAGCTCGTCGCGCAGGTCGTCGGTCGCGGCGTGGAGGCTGATGGCGAGGTTCACCTGCGGCAGCTCATCGATCATGCGGTCGATCCCGGGCACGACGCCCGAGGTGCTCACCGTGATCCGACGCGCACCGATGCCGAGGCGCTGCGGGTCGTTGAGCAGCCGCACCGCCGCGAACACACGGTCCGCGTTGTTGAGCGGCTCCCCCATCCCCATGAACACGATGTGGTAGGTCCCGCTCCGGCCGCTGGTGCGCCAGTCGGGACCGAGCGCGTGCCATGGCGGGCGATGCCAGTGGAGCACCTGGTCGACGATCTCTCCGGGGCTCAGCTGCCGCGCGAAGCCCGCCTGCCCGGTCGCGCAGAACGGGCAGTTCACCGCGCATCCCGCCTGCGAGCTGATGCAGATGGTCGTGCGCTCCGCGGTGCGGCCGCGGGCCGGGTAGCGCATGAGGACCGATTCCACACGCTGCCCGTCATGGAGCTCGTGGACCGCCTTGGCGGTGAGGCCGGCGTCGGCGGTCAGGACGTGGCTCGCCTCGATCGTGCTGAAGCGCAGCGCGCCCGGCAGGGCGGCACGCACGCCTGCGGGAAGATCGGTCAGCTCGTCGAAGCCCCCGACGTCACCGCGATGGACGCCGGCGAGGATCTGGTCGACCCGATACGCGGGCGCGCCGCGGGCGGTGAGCCACGCGGCGAGCGCTTGCGGTTCGATCTCACTGATCGCCGGCAGCGGGCCGGCCAGGGCGAGCTCAGTCACGACGCCCGAAGACGAGCCACGCGTAGTAGAGGAACGTCAGGAGCGCGGTGAGCGCGCCGGCCACATAGGTCCAGGCCGCCGCCTTGAGGACGTCGCGCGCGCCGTCCTGCCGCTCGCCGGAGAGGCCGAGCGTGTTCACGAACGCGAGCGCCTTGCCGGACGCGCCGATCTCCACTGGCAGGGTGGCGAACGTGAAGAGCACGGCCGCCGCGAAGCCGATGAGCCCGACGATCGCGAGGCCGGTGAGCTGGAACCAGACGCCGGCGATGACGAGCCACGGCGCGATGCCGGAGCCGAACTGGGCCGCGGGCACGATCGCCTGGCGCAGCCGCATCGCCCGCTCACCCTTGTGGTCCTGGACGGCGTGCCCGACTTCGTGCGCGATGACCGCCGCCGCCGCGACCGACAGGCGGGTGCTCTCGACCGCGAGGCC
>JBBQMC010000112.1:0-7371 GCA_038328565.1 Candidatus Limnocylindria bacterium | reverse complement strand
AGCAGGTCTACGAAATCTTCATCCGCACCACGCCCGAGCGCCTCTGGCAGGCGCTCACCGATGGCGAGCTGAGCCGCCAGTACTACTTCAACACCGAGGTCCGGAGCGACCTCGAGGTAGGCAAGCCATTCCAGTACTTCGGTGCTGACGGCACCATGCACCTCGATGGCGAGATCGTCGAGATCGACCCGCCGCGCCGGCTGGTCACGACGTTCAACGCCCTGTGGAGCCCTGAGATGGCGGCCGATCCGCCGTCGCGGATCACGTATCAGATCGAGCCGATGGGGCCGACCTGCAAGTTGACGATGATCCACGACGACTTCGAGACCGAGACCGCGACCTACCGCGAGGTGGCGGGTGGCTGGAGCGTGATCCTCTCCGGGTTGAAGACCCTGCTCGAAACGGGAACGCCGCTCGAGCTGGGGCAGCCGGAGCCCGAGCCCGCCAGCGCCTGACCCCCGACGCTGGACCGATGAGGCGCCCCTCGCGCGATGCGCGGCGGCGCCTCGCTTCATCTTCAGAACGGTTTCATCACCATGAGCCACACGATGAGCGCCAGGCCCAGGCCGCCGATGAGCGCCAGCAGGTAGGGCCGCGGTGAGTCGATCAACGCGTCGATCTGGGCGTCGCTGAGCGACGCTCCCTTCGTGGCCGGCACCTTGCCATCCGCGCCCGGCACCGCGAGCGCGCCGCGGAGCGCCATGTAGTGCGGGGTGGCGATCGCCCACATCGCGATGAGGACGGCGATGAGCGTCCCGAGCGCGACCCACAGCCACGTGTGACCCCAGAAGCTGCCGCTGAACCCGGCCGCGATGCCGCCGGCCAGGAGCAGCACCAGGCCGATGTACATGCTCCCGATCGCGCCCTGGCTCATCTGGAGCAGGGTCGCCACCCGATCGCGATTCCGCTCGCCGTGGAGCTTCAGCGCGGCGCCCGTCGAGACGCCGTGCGCGAGCACGAACAGGAAGGCGCCGAGCACGTGGGTGAGCACGAACCAGGAGTGCATCGGTCAAGCCTAGCCACAGCCGTCAAGCGCCTGGCGAACGGCGTCGGCGGGAACTTGCACGGATACCGATACTGAGCAGGATATGCGTGTCGTGGGGCGCGCCCTCTCCGCGATGACCATTGCCGGGGCTTGCCTCGCCGTGCCCACCGCAGCGCTCGCCGTGAGCGTGACGCCGGAGCAGCTCATCTCGGTCGCCGGGCAGTACAAGATGGCGTGCGGCTCGCCCGCCGATTATGTGACCTGCGCCCCGAGCATCACCGATCCGCGGATCTGGCAGGCGACCTTCTGGTCGAGCGCCGGCCTCGCCTACCAGGTCGAGACCGATGCGACCGAGTACCCGCTCTCATCGAGCGCGCAGTCGATGATGGTCGCGCTCAACGACCCCGGTTGCGGCGACACGAGCCGGATGACCTCGTTCGTTGCCGAGACCGCGAGCCTGACCGATAACCAGCAGATCAGTGCCGACATCGGCGACTGCGCGGTGTACGGGAAGATCACGCTGGCCATCGAGGGCAACCCGACCTACACGGTCATCTCGTACATCCGCGTCCCGACCTCCGGCACCACACCGACGCCGGCGCCGACGCCGACCCCGACTCCGTCGCAGCGGGCGACGCCGAGCCCGACGGTCCGCGTGACCCCAAGCGCGACCCCGGTGCCGACCGCCTCTGCCACCACCAGCGGGAGTGCGTCCGCGGGCGCGTCCTCGTCGGCGAGCGCCTCACCAAGCGATTCCGCATCGCCGACCGCGACCGCGACGGCCAGCCCGACGTCCGAGCAACAGGTCGCCGGCGGGCAGTCGACGCCGAGCGCGCAATCGGCTGGGGGGCCCGGCGCGCCACTCGACGGGCGCGGCGGCCAGATCGGCCGCGGTCGGCTGGCGCTCGCACTCGTGGCGAGCACCGCACCGCGCTTCGAGGCGGCGCCGCTCGCCGGCAGCGCGCTGCTCGCGATCCTGCTCCTCCTGTTCATGGCCTTCGCGTCGGAGCTCTTCAACAGCACGCTGGAGAGCAATTACGACGAGGTCGCCGGCTGGCTGCGCGTCTGGCAGCGCCGGGCCGGCGCCATCTCGCGCGTCTGGGGCGGGCCGCTGGGGATCGGCCTGTTCATGATCCTCGGCGCGGTGGTCTACGGCTGGCTCGACCCGGGCTTCGGCCCGGACCTGGACTCCGTGGCCACCCTCATCGGTCTGCTGGTCGGGCTCGTCGTGGTGATGATCACGTTCGAGTTGCCCGGGATGCTCATGTACCGGCGCCGGACCGGCGCCCTGCCCGGCCTGCGGGCCCTGCCGTGGACGCTGGCCGCGGCGGCTGTCTGCGTCGCCATCTCCCGGATCGCGAACCTCGAGCCCGGCTATCTCTACGGCCTGCTGCTCGGGATCGTGTTCGCCCGTGAGCCGAGCGACGCGGAGGAGGGACGCCAGACCGCGGTCGGCGCCGCGTGGACGCTCGTCGTCGCGCTGGCCGCGTGGGCCGCACTCGCTTGGGTCCGGGGCGATCCGGCCCCACTCACCGGGATCGGCGGCCTCGCGGTCGAGACGGCGCTGGCGGTCATCGTCGTCGGTGGCCTCGAGGCGGTGGCGTTCGGCCTGCTGCCGATGCGCTTCCTCGCCGGCCAGGCGCTCTACCGATGGAATCGCCCCCTGTGGGCCGCGCTGTTCGGGATCGGGACGTTCGCGTTCCTCTACCTGCTCGTCGGGCCGCACACCGGCTACCTGTCGGAGCTGCCGTTCTCCGGGCTCATCGCGGCGTTCGGCGTGTTCGCCGTCTTCGGGACGATCTCCGTCCTGTTCTGGAGCTACTTCCGCTTCCGACGCGAGCGGCCGGCGCCTGCCTGAGACCGCCTGAGACCGCCTGAGGCCTACGCCGGCTCCCAGTGGAACTGGCCGGTGAAGAGGCCGTCGACGATCCCGATCTGGTACCCGAGGTAGAGGCCGAACGCGAGTGACAGGACGCCCGAGCCGAGGGTGAGCCAGCGGTTGATCCGCTCCGACCGGGCACGGGACACCATGAACGGCAGGCCGATGAGGGTGGTCAGGATCGCCATCCCGGCGGCGACGCCGGCGCAGAAGATGAACAGGTAGACGAACGCCGCGCCCGTGTCCTGGATCGTCGACAGCACGAGGAGCGCGATCGCCGCGCTGCCGGCGAGGCCGTGGACGAGGCCGACCGCAACGGGCCGGATCAGCTGGTACCAGCCGAACGTGGCGAGCAGGCCGTGGTCGAGCTCCGCATCGCTGCCGTGGCCGTGGAGATGGGCGTGCCCATGGGCGTGCTCGTCCGGTTCGGCGCCATGCGCGTGGCGATGCTCGTGCGCGTGGCCGTGCATCGGTGCCGGTGGCGTGAAGCGCTCCGTGATGCGCCGCATGGCACCGGTGAGGTTGAGGATCCCGAGGCCGATCAGCATGATCGCCACCGCGAGCTCCATCGCGAGGCCCACCGGCGGCGGGATGACGACGTTGAAGCCGATGATGAGGATGCCGACGACGGCCACGGTGATCGTATGTCCGAGTCCCCACAGGGCGCCGATGATGGTGGTATGGAAGAAGCGCTTGCTGCGCGCGAGGATCGTCGTCACCGCGATGACGTGGTCTGCGTCGGTGGCGTGCCGCATGCCGAGCAGGAAGCCGAGGCCGGCGAGCGCGAAGAGCTGGGTCATGGGATGGGATCCTCGATGCGCGGCGAAGGGCGGCCGGGCGGCGATTCTCGCATGTGTGCGCCACTGTTGCAACTCGTTGCAGTAGTGGCGATCCGGGCTATACTCGGCCCGCCATGACGAACCAGCAGACCGATGCCGCCACGCTCGCGTCGTCCGACTGGGAGGCAGCGCCCGCGCTCCTCCGCGCCCGGGGCCTGCGCTGGACGCCGCAACGCCGCACGGTGATCGACGTCCTCGCCGGCGTGCGCGGCCACGTCACCGGTGCCGAGCTCGTCGACCGCTGCCGGCGTGTGGACCCGGCCACGACCCCCTCGACGGTCTACCGCACCCTCGATGTCCTCGAGGAGATCGGGCTCGTGCGCCACGGTCACGGCCCGGATGGGCGCGAGGAGTTCCATGTCGGTGTCGAGCCAGAGCACGGCCACCTCCATTGCACCTCGTGCGGTGCCAGCTGGGAGATCGACGCGCAGGAGGCCGCCGCCGTCCTCGACGCCTTCGTCGCCGGTCGCGGCTTCGCGGTCGACCTGTCGCACCTCACCCTGGTCGGCCGCTGCCGCGCCTGCCGGGCCGCGCGGTGACGGACGCCGCCGCGACCTTCCTGGGCTTTCCGGTCGCGGACGGCACGCCCGCCGACGCCGCGATCCTCGGCATCCCGCACGGCGTCCGCTATCCGTCGCCGGGCCTCACCGCCGGGTGCGCGGCGGCCCCGGCGGCGATCCGCGCCCGGTCGGCGCGCCTCGCGCGGTTCCGCGACCATCATGACTTCGACCTCGACGGGCCGATGTTCCCGGCGGGCTCCGCGTTCCGCGTCGTCGACGCCGGTGACGTGCCCGGCGACCCCGACGATGGTGCCGGCAACGTCGCCCGCGCCGAGGCCGCGGTGCGAAGTGTTCTGAAGACCCGAACAGTTCCGATCGTGCTGGGCGGCGACGACTCGGTGCCGATCCCCGTGCTGCGCGCCTTCGACGACCAGGCGCCGCTGACGATCCTCCAGGTCGACGCGCACCTCGACTTCCGTGACGAGGTGGCGGGGATTCGCGACGGCTACTCGTCGCCGATGCGTCGCGCGGCGGAGATGGGCCACGTCGCGCAGATCGTGCAGGTCGGGTTGCGCGGGGTCGGGAGCGCGCGCAGCGCCGACATCGCCGCCGCGCGGACGGCCGGCAACCTCCTCGTCACCGCCCGCGAGCTGCGCGAGCGTGGCGTGCCATGGCTGCTCGGGCAGCTGCCCCCCGACGCGCCGCTGTTCGTCGCCTTCGACTGTGATGGCCTCGACCCCGCCGTGCTGCCGGCGGTGAGCGGCCTCTCCCCAGGTGGCCTCGGCTACGAGGAGGCGGCCGACCTCCTGGCCGGCGCCGCGTCCCAGTGCCGCATCGCCGGTGCCGCCTTCACCGAGCTCGTGCCGGATCGCGACATCAATGAGCGCTCGGCGCTCGTCGTCGTGCGCCTCGTGACCCGGCTGCTGGCGGCAATGGCGCGCCGTCCCGCGATGTCCCGCTAGACGTCGGCGGGCCTAGCGGACGTCGAGGGTGGCATTCGCGCGGGCCGACATCTCGAGGTAGCTGAACAGGCCGAAGGCGACGACCGCGTAGACGACACCGATGAGGATCTCGATCCCGATGAGGCCGCCGACCTGTGCGAAGCCCGCGCCATCGGCCGCTTCGCGCACCGCCTGCAGGCCGTGGGTGAATGGGAGCAGGTTGCCGACGACCTGCATCCAGCCGGGGAGCTCGGCGGTGGGGATGTTCACGCCGCAGAAGAGGAGGATGCCCATCATGATCAGGTTCGCGCCGAACAGGCCGTCCCGGAGCCGGAGCGAGATGGCGCCCTGCAATGCGCCGATGGCGGTGCAGGAGAAGACCGTGGCGAGGAGGGCGAGGCCGGCGACGGCGAGCGACTGCGGCGCGAGCCGCACGCCGAGGAACACGACGCCGACCGCGAACGCGTAGAGCGACACGAAGAGGCCGTTGGCGACGAACGGCAGGAAGCGGCCGGCGAACAGCGCCACCCGGTTGGCGGGCGTGGCGAGCAGGGCGGGGAGCGTCCCGAACCAGCGCTCGTTGGCGATCGCCATCGTCATCCCGAAGACGCCGGCGAGCGCCGAGACCTGCACAGCGTTGCCGATCGCGAAGTAGGCCGGCGAGCGGTTCGTGGCGTACGAGCCGAGGGCGGCGAAGAAGAGCAGCTGGAACGTCGGCCCGCCGATGAGGGTCGGGATGTAGATCGACGGCCGCGCCCAGTTGAAGAGCATCCCGTAGCTCATCCGGCCGCCGTACCAGAACACCCGCCACGCGGCGCGCCAGCCGCCCGGATCGGCGTGCGTGGCCCGCGCCGGCAGGGCGGCGGCGGTCACTGGAGCGCCAGCGTGGCGTCGCGGCGTGCCTTCGCGAGCACGAAGACGAGGAGGACCCGGGCGGCGACGTAGTAGACCACCGCGAGGGCGAAGCACATGAAGATCGCGAAGTAGGGCGGCTGTGCGCCCGTGGTGGCGCCGCGGATCGCGTCCATGCCCCAGGTCGGGGCGAGGAGCCAGCTGATCGGCCGGACCCAGAACGGCAGCGTCGCGACCGGGACGAGGAGGCCCGCCGCCAGCCAGATCGGGTACTCGAGCAGGTTGCCGAGCGCGTTCGCGTGGCGATAGAGCACGAACGAGGTGGCGATGAGCATCCCGAGCGCGCCGAGCGACGTGATCGCCGCGACGAGCGAAAGCGGCAGCACGAGCGGGAAGGTGGCCTCGATCGGCATCCCGAACAGGAGCGCGCCCCAGCCGAGGGTCGCCACGATGCCGTAGAAGCCCAGCACGACCGCGCCGAACGTCTGGCCCACGAGGATATAGTCGTAACGCGACGGGGCGCTGACGAGAAGCTCGAGCGTTCCCTCCCAGCGCTGCCATGCGATCGCCCCGCCGCAGCCGAAGAGGGTGGTGCTCCAGACGCCCATCATCCCGGCGCCCAACGCGACATAGAGCAGCGTCTGGCCCCCCGTCCCGCCGCCGGAGCGGAAGAGGAAGAAGGCGAGCGTCGCGAAGATGAGCGGGCTGATGAAGGTGGTGAGGATGAAGAACTCGCTCGCCAGCAGCATCCGCACGTTGAACCAGGTAACGACCCACACCAGGCGCACCGTCCGCGCGAAGCTCACTGGACCGATGCCGCGCGTGCCGCGCGGGCCTCGTCGTCGCCGGTGGTCGCGATGAGGTGGACGTACGCATCCTCCAGGGTCGGCTCGCGGCCGATCACCCTGCCGACCCGCGTGTCGCCGAGCAGGGAGAGGAGGCGCTGCGTGATCTGCGTGCCGCGCTCGCTCTGGACCAGGAGGATCTGCGCCTGGTCGCGCTCCTCGGTGTTCACCGCGTTGACCTCCGGATCGGCGCGCAGGCGCGCGACCGCCTCGTCGCTGACGCCGAACGTCTCGATCTCGACGATCGTGCGGTTCGCGATCGCGTCCTTCAGGTTGGTGCCGGTGCCCATGGCGACGATCCGGCCCGCGTTGATGACCGCGATCCGATCGCAGAGCGCATCGGCCTCGAACATGTAGTGGGTCGTCAGCAGAACAGTCTTGCCGGCCTCGGTGAGCGAGGCGATGGTGGCCCGCAGATCGCGTGCGCCGACCGGGTCGACGCCGATGGTCGGCTCGTCGAGGAAGACGACGGGTGGGTCGTGCAGCAGTCCGCGGGCGATATGCAACCGCTGCCGCATGCCGCGCGAGTA
>JBBQMC010000111.1:0-7545 GCA_038328565.1 Candidatus Limnocylindria bacterium | reverse complement strand
TTCGTGCCGCGTGACCGGCAGGACCATCGGCGCGAACGTCCTATCGACCGGGCAACCGCCGGGGCCATATCGTCCGCGGCACGATGTCGAAGCGCCGTTCCCGCGCGACCCCGCGCCGCCCGATGCTGCTCGTCGTCGTCTACGGCGCGTTCCTGCTGCTCGTCGGGGTGACCGCCTCTGCGCTCGTGGCCATCACGTCGGCGCACCTGCGGACCGCGACCCTCAACGCCGTCATCAGCCGCGACGCTTCGCTCGTGGAGCTGTTCGTGAACAGCAGCCTCGACCTCGGCGACGTCGATGCCAACGGCCCGAGTGCGGCACGGGCAACCGTGCTCCAGCGCCAGCTCGCGGCCCTTGCGGGACGCGACGGCATTCTGCGGCTGGAGCTGCGCGGCCTGGACGGCACGATCCTCGCCAGCGACCTCGCATCACGTCGCGGGCTGCGCCCGGGCGCCTCCGCTGTGGCTCGCGACGCTGCCGCGGGCATCCCATCGGTGGGGCTGGTGGACGACGCGACCGGCGCAGGGATCGCGGACGGCGGCCAGGCCCTCGAGGAGTACCTGCCGATCCTCGGCGCCGAGCGGCGGCCGCTGGCCGTGATGGTCATCTGGCGTGACGCGGCACCGCTGCTGGCGACGATGGAGGCCACCCAGCGCGACGTCATGCTCATCGTCCTGGCGGCGGCCGTGCTCCTGGCGCTGCTCCTCTTTGGCGTGTTCCGCGCCGCCCAGGCGCGGCTGACACGGCAGCAGCGCCAGCTGGTGGAGGCGACGCGGGGCGATGCGCTGACCGGGATGCTGAACCACGGCGCGGTGGTGGCGCTGCTCGCCGAGCACGTCGAGACCGCCCGTGCAACGAGCGCAACGATCGGCGTCGCGCTCGTCGACATCGACAACTTCCGGCTCTTCAACGACGTCCACGGCCACCGGGCCGCTGATGAGGTGCTGCTGCGCGTGGCCGAGGCGGTGCGGCATGCCGGCGACGGGGGAGCGGATGGCGGCGCGGTGGCGCGCTACGGTCCGGACGAGTTCCTGATCGTGCGGCGCGCGGCGTCCTCGGCTGATATGGAGTCGCTTGTCGAGGCATTGCGCTCGGAGCTGCGCGAGATCAGCGTCCAGTTCGGGGAGTCGGAGCGGCTGCCCGTCAGCGTCAGCGTCGGGATCTGCGCCTATCCCGACCACGCCGCATCGGTGACCGAGCTGCTCTCCGCCGCCGCGGTCGCGCTGGCCGAGGCGAAGGCGGGCGGTGGCGACCTCGTGCGGGTGGCGCGCATCGGCGAGGAGCAGGGCGTCGTCGTCGGCTCGTTCGACGTCCTGCAGGGTCTCGTCATCGCGGTCGACACGAAGGACCGATACACGAAGCGTCACTCGGAGGACGTCGCGCGCTACGCTGTCTTCCTCGCGAAACGGATGGGGCTCGACGACGAGGTGTGCCGCACGATCCATCTCGTCGGCCTGCTCCACGACATCGGCAAGATCGGGATCCCGGACGTCATCCTCCGCAAGCCCTCGAAGCTCACCGCCGACGAGTACGGCATGTTCCAGCAGCACGTCGTCCTCGGCGAGGCCATCGTGCGGGACGTCCCGAACGCCGATGTCGTCCGCGCCGGCATCCGGCACCACCACGAGCGATGGGACGGCCACGGGTACCTCGACGGCCTGGAGGGCGATGCGATCCCGCTCATCGGCCGCGTGCTGGCGGTCGCGGATGCGTTCAGCGCGATGACGACGACGCGGCCGTATCGCAAGGCGCTGCCCGTTGAGGAGGCGCTCAAGCGCCTGGGCGACGCCGCCGGCAGCCAGCTCGAGGAGGACCTCGTGGTGAGCTTCATCACCGGGATCGAAACGTCGGCGGACGCACCGCTGCCCGGCGAGGAACCGACGATCCTCTGGCGCCCGGAGCTCTGGGTCGCATGAAGGCATCGCGACGCCGCCTGCTGGCGCTGCTGGCCGCCGTAGCCGCCGTGGCCGCGCCAGCCGCCACGAGCGCGGCGCTACTCTGGACGCTCGTCGCGTCGCCGCTTGCGGTGACGACGGGATCGGCGACGACCTTCCGCCTTACGGCGACGAACCTCGACCTCCTCACCGCGATCCGCTGCGTCGTCCTCGACGTCCCGGCAACCTTTAGTGTGGACGGCGCGGCGGTGACCGGGTCGTCGGCCGGCACCTCGTGGACGGTGACGCGCGCCGGCAACCGCGTCACCATCTGGACGACGAGCGGCGGCGACGAGCTGCGCCGCGCCGACACCGTCCAGTTCACGGTCCACGCCACGGCGATGAGCGCGGGCTCGCTGGCCTGGTCGGCCAACGCGTACCCGCGGAGCGACTGTCGCGGCACCGGGTCGTTGCTCGGCGTCCCGCCGATCGTCGTCGTCACCGGGCCGGCCGTGACACCCGTGCCGAGCCCGACGCCTGTCCCGACGCCCGTCCCGACGCCCGTCCCGACGCCCGTCCCAACTCCTGTTCGGACGCCGCTTCCCACTGCGATCCCGACGCAGCCGCCGCTCGCCATCCTTTCGCCCACGCCCAGGCCGACGAGCCAGCCCTCCGCACCGGTGCTTCGGTCCGCCGTCCCGACGCCGCCGCCCACGGGGGCGCCCCTCCCCGCGACCTCGGGCAGTCCAGCGGCGACTGAACCACCGACGCCATCGCCGCGCGCCTCCGCGACATCGAGCATCGCTCCGGGCGGGCTCGGCGGTGGCCCGGCCGCGCCCGGCGGCGGGAGCGCACCCGGCACCCCGATCCCGAACGTCGCTCGAGGCCAGTTCCAGGTCGCGGCGGGACCGAGCGGACCCATCAACGTCTCGGTGCACGGCCTGGACATCTCGCTCGGGCTCGAGACCTGGGCCGTTCCGGCGGCCACGCTTGGCCTTCCCGGTCTGCTCGTCCTCCTCTGGGTCGCCGCGCAGGCAGTCGGGGCGTTGGCCTGGATCCCCGCGGTGCGTCGCCTTCGGGGCGACGAGGAGCCGGTTCCAGCCTAGGCCGCAGGAGCAGGGTCCTGGAAGATCGCCTGCTCGTGCACGGTGCGGAAGCCCATCCGCTCGTAAACCGGCTGTCCCATCTCGCTCGCCTGCATGACGGCGACGCGTGCGGGCGTCTGCGTGGTGCGCATGGCGGCGGCGGTGACGGCCGTGCCGTAGCCTCGGCCGCGTGCCGCTGGGATCGTGGCAACGGTGTAGACGCCCACAGCGTCCTCACCGGAGTAGCTTGCCGAGCATGCCACCGGCCGGCCGTCGGCATAGCCGACGAAGGCGCGCAGCCCGACGATCCCGAGCAGCTCTGGTCGGAAGACCGCGGCCACGAGCGAATCTGGCATCTCGAAGCCGTCGCGCGCGACCTCGTGGAAGTCCGTCATCGATCGCGGCTCGACCTGCCGAACCTCCAGGTCAGGCGCCCCGTCCACGGCCTCGGTCGGCCGCGAATCGACCATGCACGGTATCCGCCCACAGGGCTCGAGACCGGCCGCCTCGACGAGGGCGAGTGCACGCTGATAGGTCGAGCGCACGAAGACGTCGAACGGCACGCCCCGCGACCGGACGAGCGCGAGCGCCCGTGCGAGATCGGCGGGATCGAGCTCAGGATCGGTGACGATGACCCTGTTCATGATGGGTGTTCCACTGGCGCTGACGCACACCGTGGGCAGCTCGGCGCGGAACCCGCTCGGCAGCGCATCCGCGAGCGCCGAGAACGTGGCGATCCAATTTCGGTCGTGAACGGCCGAGACCTCGTCCGGCGACATCGGCCGATCGGTTTTGCTCAGCCGAGCGGGGTGTCGATGCTCCAGGTCTCCAGGCGCTTCCGCACGTCGGCGAGGAAGAAGCCAACCTGCGCGCCATCGAGAACGCGGTGGTCGAAGGCGCACGTCATGTTCATCATCGGCCGGATCGCGATAACGTCGCTCCCGTCGACCTCGATGACGCGCGGCCGCTTCACGATCGCCTCCATCGAGAGGATCGCGACCTCTGGCGCGTTGATGATCGGCATGCTCGAGACGGATCCGAACCAGCCGGTGTTGTTCACGGTGAGCGTGCCGCCCTGGATCTCGTCGAGCTTCAGCTTGTTGCTCCGCGCCCGGGCCGCGAGGTCCTGGACCTTGCGATTGACGCCGCTGAGCGAGAGCTGGTCGGCATCGTGGATGACCGGCACGATCAGCCCGTTGTCGATCGCCACCGCGATCCCGATGTTCATCTGCTGCTTGAGGATGATCTTGTCGCCGGCGAACTGGGCGTTGATCGTCGGGTGCTGGCGCAGGGTTTCGGTGACGGCCTTGATGACCGCCGCGACGTAGCTGATGCCGATGCCCTCGCGTGCCTTGTAGGCCGACTGGTTCGCCTCGCGCCAGCGCACGACGTTGCCCATGTCGACCTCGATGACGGTGTAGGCATGGGGGACGGTCTGCTTGACCTGCGTCATCTTCGCCGCGATGCCCTTCCGCATCTGCGACAACGCGATCTCCGTGTCGCCTCCGGCTGCGGATGGCATGGGAGCCGGCGCGGCGGGCGCCGGGGCCGGCGATGGAGCGGGCGCGGCCGCTGACGGAGCTGGGGCGGTCGTCGGCGCGGCGGGCGCCTCCGCCTGGGGAGCTGGGGCGGCAGCCTGCGGCGCGGGGGCGGCCGCCTGGCCACCCTGCGCCACCGCCTGGAGGACGTCCTCACGCGTCACGCGCCCGCCCGAACCGGTGCCCGTGATGCTTGCCACGTCGAGGTTGTGCTCGCGCACGAGGCGTCGAACGGCGGGGGTCATCCGCATCGAGCCGTCGGTCGGCGGCGCCGGGGCCCGCTCGGCTGTTACGGGCTCGGCGGCAGGGGGCTCGGCTGGAGACTCCGTGGCCGGTGCGTCGGGCGCGGTGTCACTCGCCGGCGTGGCCGGCGAGGGTTCGTGCCGCTCGGCCGCTGCCGCGGAGGCTGGCTGGGCGGCGGCTGGCGGTGCGTTCTCGGGCGCGGGTGCCGCCTCCGCGGGCGCCTCGGCTGCCGCCGGCGCCTCGGCCGCTGCCGCCTCCGCCTCGGCCGTTACCGCCGGCGCCTCGGCCGTTACCGCCGCAGGCTCAGTTGAGGGAGATGCGCCATCGCCGGCCGCCGCGCCATCGGCGTCGATCTCCGCCAGCGGCGTCCCCACCGCCACGGTCTCGCCGTCGGGAACCATGATCTTCGTGATGGTCCCGGCGATCTCGGCGGGCACTTCGGCGTTCACCTTGTCGGTGACGACCTCGAACAGGGGGTCGTACTGCTCGACGGTGTCGCCTTCCTTGACGAGCCAGCGCTCGATCGTGCCCTCGGTGACCGACTCACCGAGCTGCGGCATCTTGATCGTCGTGGGCATGGAGACCTTCTTCCTCAGTGCTGTCGCGAGCGCCGGAGCGCCGGGGTTGCCATCAGTACGCGGCCAGGGCGCGGGCGGCGTCCACGATCTTGGCCGGGGAGATCATGAACCAGTCCTCGAGGCTGTGGTGGAACGGCACGCCCGGCACCTCGGGACCGGCAAGGCGGGTGACCGGCGCATCGAGGTGCTCGAATCCCTCGTGGCCGATGAGGGCGGCCACCTCGGCGCCGAAGCCGCCGAACCGATTCGCCTCGTGGACGACCAGCGCGCGCGCCGTCTTCGCGACCGATGCCAGGATCGCCGCGGTATCGAGGGGACGCAGCGAGCGCAGGTCGACGACCTCCGCCTCGATCCCGTCCTCGCGGGCGAGCGTCTCGGCCGCCTCGAGCGCGAAGGTGCGCATCATCCCGTAGCAGAAGATCGATAGGTGCCTGCCGGCGCGGGCGACATCGGCCTTCCCGATCGGCACGACGGTGTCGCCGTCGGGCACCTCGGCCTTGAAGAGCCGATACGTCTTCTTGTGCTCGAAGAACATGACCGGGTCCGGGTCGCGGACCGCGGCCTTGAGCAGGCCCTTCGCATCGGCCGGCGTGCCGGGCGCGACGACCTTGAGCCCCACCGTCGACGTGAAGTACGTCTCGTTCGACTGGCTGTGGTAGAGCGCCCCGTGGACGCCGCCGCCGTACGGCATGCGGATCACCATCGGTACGCCGAAGGCGTTGTTCGATCGGTACCGCATGCGGCTGATCTCGGACACGATCTGGTTGAAGGCGGGATACACGAAGTCGGCGAACTGCATCTCGGCGATCGGCCGCAGGCCGTAGATCGCGGCACCCGCCGCGGCGCCGGCGATCATCGCCTCGCTGAGCGGCGTGTCGAGCACGCGCTTGCCGCCGTACTTCGCGAAGAGGCCCTCGGTGGCGCCGAAGACGCCGCCCTTCTTGCCGACGTCCTCGCCGAGGACCATGACACGCTCGTCGCGCTCCATCTCCTCGTCCATCGCGAGGCGGACCGCCTCGAGGATGTTGAGCTCAGCCATCGGTCGCATCCTCCGCGTACACGTGGAGGTGCGCGGTGGCGACATCCGGCTCCGGCCGCGCCTCGGCGCGACGGCTCGCGTCGTTCACCTCGGCCTTCACGTCGGCGTGCAGCTGGGCGTCGACCTCGTCGTCGAGGAGGCCCCAGCCACGGAGCTGGTTGCCGAAGATCGTGATCGGGTCGTGCTCCTTGAGCGCCTCCACCTCGGCCGCGTCGCGATAGCGCCGCTGGTCGTCGTCGGACGAGTGGCTCGTCATGCGCACGACGTTGGCCTCGATGAGGGTTGCGCCGTCGCCGCGGACAGCGCGCTCGTGCGCCTCCTTCGCGGCGGCGTAGCAGGCGAGCACGTCACCGCCGTCGACGGTGACGCCGGGAAAGCCGTAGCCCTCCGCGCGGGCCGCGACGTGGCCGCCGCCGACCTGCATCGCCAGCGGGACGCTGATCGCGTAGCCGTTGTTCTCACAGACGAAGATCACCGGCAGCTTATGGACGCCGGCGAAGTTCATCGCCTCGTGGATCTCGCCCTGGTTGCTCGTGCCCTCGCCGAAGGTGGTGAGCGTCACGACGTCGTCGCCGCGCACCCAGCCACCCATCGCGATCCCGACCGCGTGGAGCACCTGCGTCCCGACCGGCGAGCTGAGCGACACGATGTTGTACGGCGCGCCCCCGTAGTGACCGGGCATCTGGCGACCACCGGAGCTGACGTCATCGCCCTTGGCGAGGTGGGCGGTGATGATGTCCTCGGCGCTCATCCCGAACGTGATCGCCGACGCGATGGACCGATAGAACGGCGCCATCCAGTCCTGCTGCTGCCGAAGCGGCCACGCGGTTGCCACCTGGGCGCCCTCGTGGCCCTGGCCGGAGATGATGAACGCGATCTTGCCGGCGCGCTGCATGAGCCACATCCGCTCGTCGACGGCGCGGGCGAGCAGCATCTGGCGATACATCGCCCGTACATCGTCATCGGCCAGGCCGAGCTCGGCGTGCCGGGGCTGGGTCGCGATGTCCTTGGCCAAACGCTTCGACCTCCTAGACGTGGATCGCCGCGCCGTCGACCGCCATGGCGGCCTCGGCGAGCACTTCGGTGAGGGTCGGATGGGCGTGGACGCTCATCGCGATCTCCGCCGCGGTCCCCTCCACGAGCCGTGCCAGGGTGGGCTCGGCCAGGAGGTCGCCGGCGTGCGGACCG
>JBBQMC010000110.1:0-7553 GCA_038328565.1 Candidatus Limnocylindria bacterium | reverse complement strand
GATGGGCTTCGGCTTCGGAAACTTCGAGAAGTTCGACGAGCAGTTCAAGCAGCGCGTGGGCGACATCCCTCTCAAGCTCGGCGGCAGCTCGCACAACACCTACCTGAACATGCTCGCCGAGCTCGGGATCCCGGCGACGATCCTCTACGTCATGACGCCGCTGGCGCTCCTGTTCCTCACCTTCCGTCGCTGGCGCCACCTGCCCAGATCGGGCCTCATCAGCCGATGGCTGGTCGTCGTGCTCTGGTTCGCCGTCCTCGACCAGCTCGTGGTCCAGAACTTCGAGGAGATGATCCATGCCTCGTACTGGGGAACCGCCCTCTACTGGATGACATTCGGCCTGATCGCCACGGTACTGAGCCGCGTCGAACGGCAGCCGGTGGCGACCGACCGCTGATGCCGCGCGCCCATCCCTCCCCGGCCGAGGCCCGTGACTCGGCCGGACCGGCCGATGCGATCTTCGTCGTCGGCCTGAGCCGCAGCGGGACCACGTTGCTCCGCAACATCCTCAACCGGCATTCGCAGATCGCCATCGCGCCGGAGAACCATTTCCTCGGGCACCTCATCGCGAGCGAGGGCGTCCGACACAAGCTGCGGCGCTTCGGCGACCTGCGCGACGACGACCGGCTGCGGGCCATGGTGGACTTTCTCTACGACGGCGGCCTTGAGCGGGCGACGGCCCTGCGCGAGCCGAGCCGATTCTGGACGTGGCTCACGAAGCGGCTTCCGCGCGAGGAGCTCCTCCGCCGCCTGCAGCCCACCGACCGCAGCGAGCGCGCCATCTTCGCCGCGCTCCTCGACGCGTTCGCCGAGCGCGCCGGCAAGTCGATTCGGGGCGAGAAGACGCCTGCTCACCTGCGCCACGTGCCCCTGCTCGTGGACTGGTTCCCGAACGGCCGCGTGGTCCACATGATGCGCGACCCGCGGGCCATCTTCGTGTCCGAGGTCCGACGGCGACGTGCCACCGGCGGCGGCTTCCCGTACTCGTTGCTCCGTCACGTCCCGCCCCTCCTGAGCGCCTTCGCCGTCATCGAGACGACGGCGATCTGGGCGGAGGGCGCATGGCGGTCGGGGAGGTATCGGCGAGCGTACCCGGACCGCTACCGGATGCTCCGCTTCGAGGACCTCGTCGAGGCGCCGGAAGACCGGCTGCGTGCGCTCTGCGCCTGGCTGGGGGTCGAGTTCGAGCCGGCCATGCTCGACCAGCGGGTGGTGAGCGTCGGCGCGCGACTGGGTGAGGTCGGCATCGACGCCGATGCCGCAACCCGCTGGCGCTCGAGCATCCCTCGCTGGGCCGACCGATGGTTCCGCCTTGCGCTCGGCCGCCGCATGCGCGCCCTGGGTTACGCGGAGGCGCCGCGATGACCGATGTGGCAGACGGACCGATCTTCATCGGCGGGCCGGACCGCTGCGGCAAGACCCTGGTGGCCGCGCTGCTCGGCTCACACTCGCGGATCACGATCCCGGTCGTCGGGTCCAACCTGTGGACGCTGTTCGCCGGTCGCTTCGGCGATCTCGCGGACGATGCCAACCTCGACCGCTGCCTGGCGTCGCTCATGGCCTACTCGCACATCCGCATCCTCGACCCCGATCCTGATCGCCTGCGGGCAGAGATGGCCGGCGGCCAGCGCACGTACGCGCGGCTGTTCGAGCTCATCCAGCGCCACCATGCCGAGGCCGCCGGCAAGCCGCGCTGGGGCGACCAGACCGGCCTCGTCGAGGGCTACGCGGATCAGATCTTCGCCGCCTACCCGGGGGTGCGGATGATCCATATGATCCGCGACCCGCGGGATCGCTACGACGCATCGCTCAGCCTGTGGCCGGAGGGTCGGCTGCGGGTAGGCGGTGCCACCGGGCGCTGGCTCTACTCGGTGGAGCTGGCGGAGCGCAACGCCGCGCGCTACGGCGACCGCTATCGGATCCAGCGCTACGAGTCGCTCGTGGCCGATCCGGACGGGCAGGCGCGCGAGCTCGCCGCGTTCGCGGGGGAGTCGTTCGAGCCACGCATGATGGAGATGGGCGGCATGCCCACCTATCGGGCCAAGCTCGAGGCCGGACGCGACGGGCGTGGCGGTCCGCTCATCACCGACGCGTTCGTCGGCATCCACCGCGGCCGTCTCGCCGAGCCCGAGCTCGCATTCATGCAGTCCCGCGCCGGGAAGGTGATGGAACGGCACGGCTACGTGCTCGATCCGGTCCCCATGAGCCGCGCCGCCCGCCTGCGCTTCGCGCTGCTCGACTGGCCGATCAATGCCGCCCGGATGCTCGCCTGGTCGACGCGCACGCAGCTGGCGCGTGCCATGCCGCGGGTCGCCGGCCGCCGTCCGCCGGCGCATCACCGCGCCGCGTGAGCCCGGCAGGCGGGCCGGTCCTCATCACCGGCCTCGACCACGCCGGTAAGACGCCGCTGCGCGTGATACTCGACGCGCATCCGGACCTCGCCCTCCTGCGGCGCGCCTACCTGTGGACCTGGTTCGACGGCCGCTTCGGTCCGCTCACCGATCCCGCCAACCGCACTCGCTGCCTTGCCGCGCTCCGCCGCCACCGACCCATCGCTGACCTCCAGCTGGACCTCGACGAGGTGGGTCGCCGCCTCGCCGAGGATGACGCGCCAACCTACGACCGCCTGTTCGCGCTGCTCGGCGAGGCCCACGCGGCACGACTCGGGCGCGCAAGGTGGGGGATCCAGGAATCGTGGCTCGAGGATGATGCCGACCGGCTGCTGGCCGCGGATCCATCGACGCGCATCCTCCAGCTCGTGCGCGATCCCCGCACGTGGTGGACCGCCGTGCGGTCCACCACGCGGCGTCGCGGCGGAGCCGCGGTCGGCGCGCTGGCCTGGACGCGCTCCGCCGAGCTGGCGATGCGCAACGTCGCGCGCCATCCGGATCGATACCGGGCGATCCGGTACGAGGCGCTCGCCACCGAGCCGGAGCCGACAGTTCGCGAGATCGCGGCGTTCCTCGGCCTCAGCGTGGCCGAGCCGATGCTCGACGCCGCCCGGCGCCTGCGCCTCGACCCCGGACGGCCGGAGGACCTCGACACGCAGGCCCGCCTGCTCGTTGAACGCACCGCCTCGGAGCCGATGCGGGCCCTCGGGTACCATGGACTGGTCGAGCCGCGTGGGCTCGCGGGCCTGCGATTTCACCTCGTGACCCAGCCGATCGGCCGTGCGGCCGGGTTCCTGTCGCACGTCGCGGAGCGCCTCGCCGCGCGCCCCGGCCGCGCCCGACGTTCCCGCGCGGCAGCGCGCAAAGTGAGGCTTCGTGACACCTGATCAAGGCGGCTCGCCGGCCGGCCCCATCTTCATCGGCGGCCTCGACCGGACCGGCACGAGCCTCATCTACGCCCTCCTGGCGTCGCATCCGAGCATCGCCATGACGCGCCGCACGAATTGGTGGACGTTCTTCTACGATCGGTTCGGCGATCTCGGCGACGACGCCAACCTCGACCGCTGCCTCGCCACGATGCGGCGCTATCGGCGCCACCGCCGGCTTGACCCGGACTGGGAGCGCCTGCGCGCGGACTTCGTGAGCGGCGAGCGCAGCTATGCACGGCTCTTCGCACTCATGGAGCAGCAGCACGCGGCGCGGCTCGGCCGGCCGCGCTGGGGTGACAAGTCGCTCCACACCGAGCGATATGCCGATCGCGTGTTCGAGCATTTCCCCGACGCCCGGATCATCCACATGATCCGCGACCCGCGTGACCGGTACGCATCGGTCCTGAAGCGCTGGAAGAAGGTGCGCGGTGGCGCCGGCGCGTCGACCGCGGCCTGGATCGCCTCCATCCGGCTCGGGGAGCGGAATCGGCTCCGTCACCCTGATGGCTACCGGCTCCTGCGCTACGAGGACCTCGCCACGCGGCCGGAGGAGACGCTGCGCGACATCTGCGCCTTCATCGGCGAGCCGTACGAGCCGCGGATGCTGGCCATGGAAGGCGCGTCCGACTTCCGTGACTCCGGCGGCAACAGCTCGTACGCGCCGCACGCGGCCGGCACGATCTCGACCTCGTCGATCGGGCGTTACCGCGCGGTGCTCGCACCGTCCGATGTCGCCTTCATCCAGGACCAGGCCGCGTCGGAGATGCAGCGCCACGGCTACGCCTCGGAGCGGGTGCCGATGGCGAGTCGGGCGCGCCTCGGCTATGCCCTGGTTCGTCGGCCCGGCAACTGGCTGCGCCTGGGCGGCTGGCGAGCTCGCGAGTGGCTCTACGATCGCATCGGCCGGGCGCCGAACGCCGACACGATGGCCGAGATGACGAAGTCGTGAGCGACGCCTCGCACGTCTTCATCGTCGGCCTGCCGCGCACCGGCTCAACGCTCACCCGCGCCATGGTCAACCGGTCGCCGGAGGTGCGGATGTCCGGGGAGTCGCGCTTCCTGTCGGAGCCGACACGGCTCGGGCTCATCCAGCGGCCGGGCTTTGCGGAGGGGTTTCGGCGTATCGGCGACATCCGGACCGATGTCGGCCTCGAGCGCGTGGTCGACCACATCTATGCCCTGCGCGGCAAGGGCTATTGGGCTCGCCTCGCCGGCCTGGTGCCGCGCGAGCGATTCGCCGCCACCCTGGGTGCCACCGACCGCAGTGACCGCGCCTTCCTCGACACCGCGATGGAGCTGTTCGCGGACGGCCGGCGGCTCCGCGGCGAGAAGACGCCGCATCATGTCCATCACGTTCCCACCCTGCTCGCCTGGTATCCGCAGGCGCGGGTCATCCACACGTTCCGCGACCCTCGTGCCGTCTATGTGTCGCTGCGGCGCAAGGAGCGCCCGGAGAAGCTCACCGGGTTCGGTCGCGCGGCGCGCCGGCTCGGGACGCCGTTCGACCTGTACGCCATGGCGAATCTCATCCACCGCTGGCGCTGGATGGCACGCCTCCACCGCGACTACGCCACGCGCTACCCGGACCGATACCTCCTGCTCCGTTTCGAGGACCTCGTGAGCGATCCAGCGGCAACCGCGGAACAGCTCGCCTCCTTTCTCGGCATTTCCTTTGATCCCGCCATGCTCGAGCAGGTCGTGCTCAACTCGAGCTTCGCCGGAGGCGGGAAGCCGGCGGGGATCGACGCCGCCACCGTCGACCGCTGGCGCGCCCATCTCGGCAGGCGCGAGATCGGCCTCTTCGCCCGCTTCTGCGGCGAGGACCTCGCCGAGTTTGGCTACGGGGGCTGAGCCGATGGATGCGTCGCGGGCAGACGCTCGCCCGGAGGGCGCCGCGGGCCACGCGTTCCTCGTCGGCATGCCGCGCACCGGGTCCACGCTGCTGCGCCACGTCCTGAACCGCTCCCCGCGGATGGTCATCGCCTCCGAGACGCACTTCCTGGCCCGCAGCCACCGGCTCCGCCTGCCTGAGCGGCTCGCGGGCGCGCGACGTGCGCCGGAGTCCCTCCCCGCCATCGTCGCCGACCTGCGGAGCCTCAGCTTCTGGCCGTGGCTCGGCCGCAACGTGACCGCCGCGGAGCTCGAGTCCCGCCTGCGCGCGACCGATCTCACCGAGCGCGGGCTGTTCGAGCTCATGCTGACCATCTACGCCGAGGCGCATCGCGACGAGCTGGTCCGGCACCTGGTCATCGGCGAAAAGACGCCCGCGCATCTCGGCGAGGTACCGACCCTTGTCGGCTGGTTCCCGGATGCGCGCATCGTCCATACCGTCCGCGACCCGCGGGGCGTCTACGCCTCGCGGCTGCGACGCGCGCAGCAGGGTGAGTGGGGCATCAAGGCGCGGATGCCGTGGCTGCCCGGCTGGCTCGTGGATCCGCTGCTGCCGCCGATCGAGGCGGTCTATGCGGCGCGGAGTTGGAACGCCGCCGCGACGTGGGATCGTCGCCTCCCCGGTGAGCTCGGCGAGCGCTACCTCCGCATCCGATTCGAGGATCTCGTCACCGAGCCGGAGGCCACCGTGCGCCAGGTGTGCGGCTTCCTGGGCGTCGAGTTCGTGCCGGCCATGCTCCTCGACGCCGACATCGTCGGCTCGAGCTTCGAGTCCGATCGGCATGCGCGAGCCGGCTTCGACGCCACCATCGCCGACCGCTGGCGTCGCGAGGTCGGCGGCCCGGTCGGGCGGCTGCTCGGATGGGCAACGCGGCGCGACCTGGCGCGCCTGGGCTATCGACGGTGAGCAGGGCTCGCGGTCAGTCCTCGAACGAGTAGCCGGCCAGGCCCTCGTAGTCGCCGATGCCCGCGTCGATCGCGCGTCGCTGCTCGGTCGTCCACGTGACCTCGCGTCGCGTCTGCGATGGCCCTCGGAAGAGGATGCCCGCGGCGGCATCGAGGTACGGATCGGGTGCCGGCACGTCGAGGAACGCGCAGAGGGCGGCCAGCGGCGCCTGCGGGCCGGTGACGAGGTCCTCGTGGCGAATGGTGTGGATCGCGCCAGCCGGGAGCCGGTCGCGGAGGCGCTCGATCGCCGCCCAGTTGCCGAAGTAGCGCTCGATGGCGCTTTCGAACGTTCGGCCGCTGCGCAGCATCATGGTGCCGATGTTGTCGTATGGGTTCCGCACGACGTGGACGAAGCGGAGGTCGAGCGGCGTCATCGTGCCCCGCAGCCGCTCGAGGAATGCCGGATCCGCGTCAAGTCGCTGCACGGAGCGCCCGGCGTCGCTGTCGCCGATCACGCGAAGGTCGTGGTGGCGGCCCTGCCACTGGCCGGGGACCGCGTAGCTGTAGACGCTGCCCGAGCGGCCGCGCTTGCGCCGCTCGCGCCGATGCTGATCGCGCGCCACCTTGAGGCAGAGGGCGAGGACGCGGTCGCGCCCGAAGCCATCCGCGACATATCGGAGGGCGTCGAGCTCGTCGGAGAGCGCGATCTGCGGGTGCGCGTCGAGCAGCGCGCCCACGATGCTGTGGCCGGACCGCGCATGGCCGAGGAAGGTCACGAACGTGCGCGCGCGGCGCAGGTCCGTCGCGTGGCGGCGAGCGTCGAGGGTCGAGACCGCATAGCGCCACGCGGTATGGATCGGCGTCCGTCGCAGGAGGTGCCGGATGCGGCCGGTGGGAGTGTCCTCGCCGAGCGGCAGCTCAGCCACGGTTGCTCCCCGGCGCGGGGCGCGCCGCCGCCCTGCGCCCGCGGCCGCGCCCAACCATCCTGGGTCGCACGTGGCGCCAGTACACGGTGCCGATGCGGTTGACGACCGCGTACTGGAGCTCGTGCGAGCGGCTCGGCGGCTCGACGCCCCAGTCGGCGGGAAACGTATAACCCCAGCGCCGCATGTACGGACCGAAGACGCGGCGCGCGTGACGCCGCGCGGCCGGATCGAAGTAGGCTGTGAAGTCCTCGTCGCGCGCGCCGGTGCGGTTCGCGACCGGCAGCGGCCGCACCGGCTCGATCCCGATCCGACGCAGCGCCTCTGCGAAGTCGTCGCCGAGGCGCTCGAAGCGCATGACGAAGTCGAATCGGGCGTGCGACAGGCTGGCCCAGGTATCGAACGGGAGCGGGTAGTAGCGGCGCAGGAAGGCCGCGAAGCTGCCCTGGCCGCGCCGCACGTAGCGGAAGGCACTCTGGTCGAGCAGGCGGTTGAGGAGCGGCTTGTGCTTGGGTCGCCGGTCCGGATCGGTA
>JBBQMC010000109.1:0-7613 GCA_038328565.1 Candidatus Limnocylindria bacterium | reverse complement strand
GAGCCCGCGCGCGCGGCCGCGACGCCGCGCTCCTCGTGGACCTTGCGGATCATCGTCGTGAGATCGAAGCCGGTGAACGGCATCTTCAGCACGGCGTCGACACCGCGCTCGACGTCCTCGCGGACGGGATTCTGCGGGACGGTGAGCATGATGATCCCGACCTGGGGCTCGGCACGACGGACCGTCTCGGCGACGGCCTGGCCGCTGACCCGGCCCTGGAGGAGCGCGTCGACGATGACGACGTCCGGCCGGAACTCACCCACCGAGGCGACCGCGTGATCGCCGGCGGTCACGACGTCGAGCATCTTGATCTGCGACTGGGCAGCGAGCAGCGACCGCATGTGCGACGCGACCTGCGGGACGTCCTCGACGACCAGGAGCCGGATCTGCTCTCCGCCCACTCCCCTCTCCCTACGGCCGGGAACGCCCCGGCATGCTCGTCCCCGCCGGACGGATCACCGCGATCCGTCGCTCACTCTCGTTCGGATCATACGGGTCAAGCTCGTACGATCCCCAGCTGATGTCGATGGCGAGACCCGCGGTGGCGGCTGCCTCCGCGATCGACTCGATCGATGGATACCAGAGCCGGAAGCTCGCAGGAAGCGACCTTATCGTACCATCGGCCCTCCGGCGCTCCGTGAGCGTCGCATAGGCGACGCGGAGCCCGTCAGGCTCATCCCAGCGCTCGAGCTGGGAGCGGCGGACGATCCGATCCGAGCCGATGTCCCGGCTCCAGTCGACGCTGAGCGGCAGGTTTCGATGCGGAAGCTGCGCCGGCCCGAGGTCATCCAGGACGACGACGCCATCAGGAGCCACGAGTGGCCGAAGAGCGGCGAGCACGGCGACCATATCCTCGATCCCGGCGAGATGCGGAACGACGCCGGCCACGGCCACGACGGAGGCGCCCCCAGCCAGCTCCTCAACCGTGATCGGCGGCTCACGGACGTCGCCGGCGCGAAGCTGCAGACGGCCGTCGGCAGCCGCGGCACGGAGCACGGCGTCGCCGGCCACGCGCTCGCGCGCTCGCGCCAGCAGTGCGCTCGACCCATCCATCCCGATCAGCGGGCCGGCGCCGCCCTCGAGGAGCGCGCCGAACAGGCGGCCCGAGCCACAGCCAAGATCGATCGTCGGCCCGGGGTGGCGACGTGCAAGCTCGCGCCAGAACGGAAGATCCTCGACCACCACCTCGTGCTCGAGGTCGTAGAGCTCCGCGAGGGCCTCCGCGTCGGCCGCCTGGCCGCCGAAGATGTCGCTCACGGCAGGTCGACGTACCGGATCGCGAACCACTCGACGCCCGCCGCCAGCGCGACCACGAACAGCGCGATCGGCGTGGTGAGCGCGCCGCCGAGCCGCAGCCCGGCGAGCGCGGCGATGGCCGCCGTCACGAGCGCCCCGCGCCGCACCGCGCGCCACCACGCCCCGCGGTACACGATGCGCCGGCGCGCCATCACCTCCCCGAGGAAGGCGAACGGGACGACGAGCAGCCCCACCGTGAGCGACGCAAGGGTTACGACCACGACGCGGTTGGCGGCGGAACCGGGGCACGACTGCCCGGGAATGTCGGACGGGCACAGGCGCGACGCGGTCGCGACGAGCACGACGGCGCCAAGGACCGCAAACAGGACGAGGGCGACGACGGCGAGGCGGTGGCGTCCCATCACCGCGCGGCGTCGGGGCAGATCTCGCGGAACGGGCAGTAGCCGCAGCGGACCGCGCCGGGAGTCGCGGCAAAGTCGCCGGCGCGGATGCCGGCGGCCACGGCGGCCACCTGCTCGGTCGCCTTCCCGAGGCGCCGCTCGGTCGGCTGCGAGCGCCCGACGAGGCCTGACTCGAGGAAATGGAGGGACAGCTCATCGGGCAGACGGCCGTGCTGCGCCTCGTGGGCGAGGGCGTAGATCGAGAGCTGGAGTGACTCCTTCGCGCGCCGGTTCGCGGTCGCGGGGTCGCGGACGTCGCTCGTCTTGTAGTCGGTGATCGTCGTGCGCCCGTCATCTTCGACGTCGACCCGGTCGAAGCGCCCACGCACGCGGTCAGCACCCAGCGTGAACGCGAACTCCTGCTCGACGCTCGCCGGGCGCGCGGGGTCGGCCTGCTGCTCGTCCCAGAACCGATCGAGCGCGGCCCGCGCCGCCACTCGCCGCGCCTCCTCGTGGGCGCGCGTCAGGAAGCCGACCGACTCCCATTCGGTATCGAGGGCCGCGTGGAGCTCGTCGCGACCCATCGGTCGGCCGGCCATCTGGCGTCGATGGAAGGCCTGGACCGCCGCGTGGAGGGCGCGCCCGTACACGAGCTGATGGCTCGGCGGGGTGGGAATGCGGATCACGTGACCGTACCGATAGCGGGCGGGGCACGACAGGTAATCGTTGACCTGGCCGAAGGACAGCGCGAGCGGCCGATCCGCGAGCGCCGGGGTCGCAGCGGGCGCGGCCGGCACGCGCGCCGGCTCCTCGTGCCGCGCCAGCCGCTCGAGCACGCTGGGCCGCACGGCCTCGATGGGCGTGGCGGGCGGCAGGTCGAGTGCCTCCATGACGAATGGGCTCAGGCGGCGCGACCGGCGGCCCCCGTAGTCGGCCGCCCAGCTCAGCACGAGCTCCTCGCGGGCGCGCGTCATGCCGACATAGAAGAGGCGCCGCTCCTCCGCCAGGTGGTGATCGGGATCCGGCACGGGATCCCGCAGCAGGGCCGCGGGCAGCTCGAGCGCGTCGCCACGGCCGCGGGATGGGAACCGCTCGTCGACGAGGCCAACCATGAAGACGACGCCGAATTCCAGGCCCTTTGCCTTGTGATAGGTGAGGACGTGGACCGCGTCAGCTTCGTCGGGGCCTGCGTCCGCGGTGGCTGGATCGTCGCCGGCCTCGATCAGGGTGTCGAGCTGGGCGACGAGGAACGGGAGCCGGTCGTCGCGCAGGAGCGACGACTGGCGGCGGACGATCTCGAAGAAGCGGGCGACATTCTGGAGCCGTGCGTCGCCGGTCTCGCGAGCCTCCGCGGCCAGCCGGCCGAGCCACCCGCTGCCGGCGATGAAGTGGTACAGCAGCTCGCCCGACGTCCGCTCGGTGGCAAGCGAACGATGCTGGTCGATCGTCGCGAGCAGCCGCTCGACTACCTCCCGCGCGCGATGGCCGAATGGCGAGCCGGCGGGATGCTCGACCGCCTCGCGCAGTGCCCGCTCGAGCGGTGTGCGACGCCGGCTGGCGCGATTGAGCGCGACGGTCACGTCCTCGGCCGCCAGACCGAAGATCTCGCTCGTGGCGAGGTCGTAGCAGCTGACGGAGTCCTCGGGATCGTTGACGGCCCGCAGGAACGAGACGAGGACGCGCACCTCCTGCTGCTGGTACAGGCCGGCGGTGCCGCTGAACCGCCACGGGATGCGCGCCATGTTCAGGGCGCGGAGGAATGGCTCTGCATCCCGATTGCCGCGCACGAGGACCGCGTGATCCCCGGCCCGGCGGCCCGCGCGGATGCCATCCGCGATGCGCGCGGCGACGGCGTCCGCCTCGTCGGAGCCGGTGGCGTGCGCCGCCAGCTCGATGACCCCTGCCACGGGCAGGGGTCGCCGGAACGTCGACCGTGCGCGCAGCCGCTTGTCGATCCCCTCGCGAGCCTCGAGACGGTGCGGGTCGTTGTGGGCGATGAGGCGGTGCGAGGCGTCGAGGATCTCCTGGCGGCTGCGGAAATTGTCGACGAGGACGACCGACTTCGCGCGTGGATACTCCGCCCGGAAGGTGAGGATGTTGCCGAGCGCGGCCCCGCGGAAGCGGTAGATGCTCTGGTCGTCGTCTCCGACGACCGTGACGTTGGCACGCGGCGAGCCGGCGAGGAGCTTCACGAGCTCGAACTGGGCGTGGTTCGTGTCCTGGAACTCGTCGACCAGGATGTACCGATACCGTGCGCGCTCCTCGGCGAGCACAGCGGGCTGGTCGCGAAGGAGCCGCAGTGCGAGGCTCACCTGGTCGCCGAAGTCGAGCCTGTCGCCCGCGCGCATGAGCCGCTCGTAGGTCGCGTAGCAGGCGGCCAGCTCGGCCTGCCGCGCGGCGGCATCCACCAGCGTCGCGTTGCCTGGCCGCTGGCCGGCGTCGACGAGCAGGGCGTCCGCCGCCGAGGAGTAATCGGCCGGGGTGAGGTCCTCATCGCGCGCCCGGCTGAAGAGCGTGACGAGCGCGCTGAGGAAGCGGGTCGGGTCGCCGAGCGGGCGGTATCGGTCCAAGGGGAGCTCGAACAGGTGCTCGCGCAGGAAGATGATCTGCTCGCTTCGCGAGAGCACGGTCGATCGGTCCGACAACCCCGCTTCGAGCGCGTGCTCGCGCAGCAGGCGGTCGCCGAAGGCGTGGAAGGTGGCGATGGTGGCATCGGTGTAGCCGTACGGCACCAGCTGGTCGACGCGTTCGGTCATCTCCGCCGCCGCGCGGTCCGTGAAGGTGAGGGCGAGGATCTCCGACGGCACCGCCCGTTTCTCCGCGATGAGCCAGGCGATGCGGCGGGTGATGACGGTCGTCTTCCCCGTTCCGGCGCCGGCGACGATGAGCAGCGGCCCCTCGCCATGGGTGACCGCCTTCCGTTGGCGAGCGGTGAGGTCGCTCAGCAGGGGCTGCTGAAGGCGCAGGTGCGGTCGGCCGGGTCGCGGCGGAGGGGAGGCCAGCTCCTCGAAGATCGGGAGCTGGTTCGGGGACGGCACGACCGACGGCACGTCCTCGATGGTAGCCGCTGGTGCTGTCATGCCGTCAGCCTGGCGGGTCGACGCGACAGCTCGGCTGTCGCATTCCGATCAGGCCCGGTGCCGCCGCCGCTCCTCGATGCGAAAGGCGATCAGGGCCTCCGCGTGGCGACGGCTCGTGCGCAGCTCATCGCGCGCCCGCGCGACGCTCACTCGACCGCCGCGCGCCATCGCGTCGAGCCGGCCCGCGAGCGCGAGATACCGGTCGCGGGGGTAGTCGATTCCCGGCGCCACGCTGACAAGCTCCCCGGCAGTGCGGAGCTGATCGACGACGGTAGGCGGGATGCCGAGCCGCGATGCGATGCCCTCGATGCGCGGCGGCGCCGCGTCCGCGCTCCGCAGTCCATCGAGCAGCGCGTCGACCCGCTGACGCATCTCCGGATCGAGCCTTGGTTCATGGTCGGGAAGGCGAATCCGCCGGCCCTCCCCCGCCACCGCCCCTTCCGCCCGCATCTCGGCGATGACCTCCAACATGGCGGCATCGTCGAGGGCCAGGTGGCCGCCACCACGGTGCCCGGTCGGCATGCGTTCGGCGTGGTCCGCTCGAACCTCGCCGATCACGGCGTCGACGCGGAGGTCGGCGCGCAGGGGCTCGCGCCGATGGAGGCGCCGCAGCGCGGCCAGGATGCGACGTTGCGCCAGCCGACGCTGCGTCGCCACGTCGCCGGAGCGACGGACGGGGTCCACGCCTAGCCGCCGCCGGGCGGTGCCTGCGTGCCCTCGACCGCGATCTTGATCGCCTGCGCCTCCTCGTCGGAGAGGTTGTGGCGGCTCGTCCCGCCCTCGACCGGCTTCGCGAAGATCCGGGTGTTGGCGCGGCCATGGAGGCTGCTGAGCACGATCCCGTCCCGTCGATCGTCCAGCACCGCGATCGCGAAGCTCTGGTCGCTGCCGGTGTCCTCGAACGGGTTGAAGCGGACCATCCCGATGTGCTGGAGGGCGCCGCGGGTCCGTCGCTCGAGGTACCTCTGGAGCTCGTTGACCTCTTCCAAGCGGCTGGCGACCGCGTCCATGCGACCGATGTGCGCGTCGAGGACGCCGTTGAGGTTGCCGCCGTCAGCGCCGCGGACCAGGCTCCGGTACGCACGCGTCGCGCGGCCGAGCCGGACCGTCTGGAGGAGCACGAGGAGGAGGAGCAGGAGCAGCACGAGGGCGATCCCACCGAGCGCGAGCGCCAGGTTGTCGGAGAGGACCCGGTTGAGATCGGACATCGGCGCGGTATCATACCGTCCCCGCCGTGCCCGACCGGGCATGCGAGCGTCCGAGTGACCACCACCAGCGAGGGACCGATGGCGAAGCGAGCAGGCAAGGCGGCGAACCGCCGGCAGCGTCAGCGGAACGCCGCGCGACCGGCGCGAACGAGCCAGCCGACGATGCCGGCCCGCGGCCCCGACGCCCTCGACGCCGGCACCCCGACGCCGGAGCGCGTCGCCGCGCCGACTCCGCGCGCCCCGGCACCGGTGACCGCCACGGCGCCGCGCCCGCGACCCGGGCGCCGTAGCGCCGCGATGGTCGGCGGCGCGTCGCGACTCACCGAGCAGGCGGCCGCCGAGTACCACTACGTGATGGCCGACCTGCGGAACATCGCGGTCCTCTTCGTCGCCGTCATCGCGCTGCTCGCCGTGGCCTTCCTTGTCATCGAGGTGCTCGGCATCGGTCGCGTCGCGACCTGATCGTTCCGCCGGCCGGCTGCGCCGCGCGCGGAACCCGACGAACGCCGTCGGATTCACGGCGGGTGACCGCAACCGTCACTCGAACCCTCACCGCCGCGGCGGATTCACGCCAGATGTGAAGCCGGCACCCCTGAGTGCCTCCGCGAGCCGTTAGCGGTCACGTGGCGTGAATGGTGTGCAGTCTTGGGGCGGTCAGCGCGCGCGCTCGCTCCCCTTCCGCGGCTCGTCCGACGACGCAGTCGCGCGCCGCTCCTCGAGGCGCGCGCGGCGCAGGCGCTGAAGCCGCTCCCCTATCTGGACCTCCATCCCCTGGTCGCCCGGGTCGTAGAAGACGCGCCCCACGAGCTCGTCGGGCAGGTACTGCTGCTCGACGTCGGCGTTCTCGTAGTCGTGCGGATAGAGGTAGCCCTGGCCCCAGCCGTGTTCGCGCGACAGCCGCCGATGGGCCGATGGCCGGAGGTGGAGCGGCACCGGCAGGCGGCCCTTCTCCTCGACCTCGGCCAGCGCCGCGAAATAGGCGCCGCCGGCACGATTCGATTTCGGCGCCGATGCGACGTACGCCGCCGCCTGGGCCAGCGCGTACTGCGCCTCCGGCAGGCCGATCATCTCGACGGCCTGCATCGCGGCGACGGCGATCTGGAGCGCGCGCGGATCGGCGTTGCCCACGTCCTCCGACGCGGCGATCACGATCCGGCGTGCGATGAACGTCGGATCCTCCCCCGCCGCGACCATGCTCGCGCACCAGTACAGCGCGGCATCCGGGTCGTTGCCGCGCATCGACTTGATGAAGGCCGATGCCGCCTCGTAGTGCTCGTCGCCGACGCGGTCGTACTGGAGGAGCCGCCGCTGAGCGGCCTCGGCCACCGACTCCGCGGTCACGCCGGCACCGTCATCGGTCACCGACGCCGCCGCGTCGAGGATGTTGAGCGCCGAGCGCGCATCGCCGCCGGCCAGGTCGAGGAGTGCCTCGCGTGCCTCGGGCAGGAGCGTGACGCGGCCCGCCAGGCCGCGATCGGCGTCGGCGAGCGCACGGTCGACGATCGTGCCGAGCGCCTCGGCATCGAGGGGCGCCAATCGGTACACCCGCATCCGCGACAGAAGCGGTGAGTTGATCTCGTAGTACGGGTTCTCGGTCGTCGCGCCGATGAGGGTGATTGTCCCCTCCTCCACGTGCGGCAGCAGCGCGTCTTGCTGGCTCTTGTTGAACCGATGCAGCTCGTCGATGA
>JBBQMC010000108.1:0-7619 GCA_038328565.1 Candidatus Limnocylindria bacterium | reverse complement strand
CGGTGGCCTTCCGGGCGGAGACGGACGCGCCGACGCTCCAGGCGGAGGCGTACGTCGGCCTGGCGGCCGTCCATGCGGTGGCAGGCCACGCCGAGGAGGCAGCCGCGGCTCTCGGCGCGGCGAGGACCCGCTACGCGGCGAAGGGTGATCTCGCCTCGCTGGCTGCCCTGGACGCCGAGCTCGTCAGTAGCCCTTGATGTTCCCGTTCTGCTTCAGGAGCATCGTCACGACGATGCTCTTGTCGCGGAGCGTCACCGTCGAGAGCCGGCAGGGGGCGACCGGGGCCTTGCCACAGCTCGTATCGACCGCCTCCCATGCGGTGCCGCTGAGGTTGTGGATCACGTGGAGCTTCTTCGCGTTCATTCCCGATGGCAGCTCGGGAGCGCCAAACGTGACGCTGGCAACGAACCCTGTCGTGAATGTGCCGCCGTCAGCGACACTGATGAACGAGGTCTGCCCGAAGCACGGGAAGCCGCGGCACTCCGCGTTCGGCGCCACAAACGCCTCCGAGAGGGTAACCGGAGCTCCGGCCGCCGTCACCGCCGCGTCGTCGGGGACCGTGACCTTCGTCGCGTGGGGGTTGAGGATGCTGATCGTCTGGTCCGTCTGGACGACCCCGCTTTCGCCCGCATCAAAGGCGCGCGAGACGACGTAGCGGCTGAAGAACGTACTCGTCCCACCGTGGTGAATGTTCGTGACGGCGGTGTCGCTGAATGCATCGTTATGCGCCGCGTGGCCGCTGTCGTTGGTCCCCTCGCCGCTATGGACCGTCACGGTCGCGGTCACCGACGAGATCGACGCCGTCGTCGGCGCGACGAACATGAGGACCACGAGGGCCGCCGGCGAGGTCGGTCGGAACGTGCCGAGGTCGCATCTCGGCGCGCTGTTCGAGCACGTGCCGACCGAGGTGGTGGCACCGTAGTACGTCGCGCCGGGCACGTCGGCGTCCACGAAGACGTGGTTGACAGTCTGGGTGTTGTCGACACCGGCGATGGACACCGGGTACGCCACGATCTGTCCCGCAGTCACCTCAAGCGGCTGGCTGCCAAGAATCTGGACCGAAAAGGCAGGACCAGCGGCGACCACGGGGCCGGCCAGGGACGTGAGACCGATCATCGCCACGCAGAGGGCGGCGATCCGGGAACGGACGGGCATGTGTCGGGAATTCCTCGCTTGGATGGGTATGGCACACGCCGTACTCGGGAGGCGCGCCGGGATGCTGTCGATGGTACTCCCCGCAAGCAACCCGGCGCCCAGGCGCAGGATCAGTCTTCCGGGGCGAGCTCCAGCGCCGCGGAGTTGATGCAGTAGCGAAGCCCCGTCGGCTGGTCGCGCGCATCATCGAAGACGTGGCCGAGGTGCCCGCCGCATTTCGCGCAGGCGACCTCGGTGCGCGACATGAAGAACGACCGATCGGTCTCGGTGTCGACCGCCTCGTCGCCGACCGGCGCGTAGAACGACGGCCATCCCGAGCCGGACTCGAACTTCGTCTGCGACGAGAAGAGCGGCTCGCCGCATGCGGCGCAGCGATACGTGCCGTCGCTGTGCTCGTTCCAGTAGCGGCCGGTGAACGCCCGCTCGGTGCCCTTCTCACGAAGGACGTGGTACTGCTCGGGGGTGAGCTCGCGACGCCAATCGGCCTCGGAGCGCTGGACCTTCTCGCGTGTCATGCCGCATAGAGTACGACGACCGCATGACGGATCGATGAAGGCCGTGCCCGCTCGTGGCGCCGACCGAGGATGTCTTGACGTCAAGACACCCACGTGCCCACAATCGCGAACCATGACCGCCACCGACGACGGATCGACGGCCTCCGACGCCGGGATCGAACGCGACCTCATCGACGGCAAGCTCGAGCTGTGGGCGGGCCAGATCCCGCACCTCGACCTCGCGACCGAGGGGATCGTCGAGCGGATCCAGAAGCTGGAGCAGCGCTTCCATCGCGCGATGGACGAGACGCTCGCGGAATTCGATCTCAAGCGCGGCGAGTGGCTCCTCCTCGGCGCCCTGCGTGGCAGCGGTGCGCCATACCGGCGCTCGCCGGGTCAGTTGGCCGACGACCTCGCGCTGTCCTCAGGTGCCATGACGCACCGCCTCGACCGCATGGAGGGCGCCGGCCTCATCCGCCGCCTCCGCGATCCCGACGACCGTCGCTCGCTGCAGATCGAGCTCACCGATGCCGGCTGGCAGCTGTGGCGCGACTCGACCGGCGCGCAGGCCCGCAAGGAGGCGCTGATCGCGGCCGGCCTGAGCGACGAGGAGAAGGAGCAGCTCAACCATCTCCTGCGCCGGCTGATGCTGGCCTTCGAGCGCGAGGCCTAGCCCGGACCCGTCGACGCGCGGCCGCGAATGCCCGGACAAACCGTTCCTGCGCGTCGGTTTCGACCGCCTCAGGATGGCGCACGCGCCGCACCGTTGCGATCGCATCCGATGCCGAGGCGCCGTGGGCGATGAGCGCGCAGGCGGCGACCGTCCCGCTCCGACCCACTCCGCCCATGCAGGCGACCGCCACGTTGCCGGATGCCCGCGCCTCCCCGATGGCCGCGAGGATGCGGTCCATCGTGTCGAGGTCGCGCGGCGGCGAGCCGTCGGGCATCGGGAAGCGGACGACCGGAGGATCCCAGTCCGCCGGCGGGAGGTCTGGCCCCCACTGCGCGAGCTCGGTGTCCTCGACGAGCAGCACGAGTCGAACGACGCCGGCCGCGTGCAGCGCAGCGAGGTCCATATCCAGGTGCCGGTCATAGACGCGCCCTGGGTAACGGGTCGACAGGCCGTGCTTCCCGGGCAGGATCGTCAGCCCCAGGCGGCCCGAGAGCCGATCGCGGGCCCAGCCGTCCGGCAGCCAGTCGACGCGGAGCGGACCCTCGCTCAATTCAGGTTCGGGTTCGCGCGCGGGCAGAGATGGCCGCGCTGGTCGATCGCCTGCCCGCAGAACGGGCAGGTGGGACGCCCGGCCTCGACGATGTCGATCGCGCGATGCGCGAAGTCGCGGGCCTCGCCCAGCGCCAGGCGGATCCGGAACAGGTCCGGCCCGTCCGGGTCGTCATCGGCGATCTCGACATAGCTGCCGTCCTCGCTGACCGGCTGCGCCTCGATCACCACGCGCTTGCGATCGGCATCCCAGGCCAGCGCGATGGCACCCACCCGGAATGCCTCGACGATGGGCGCCTCGAGGGCTGCGCCGTTCGCCACCCGCTCGTCGTCGAGCCGCGGAGCAAGCGCATCGGCGAGCTCGATGATGCGCGCCGCCAGCGCTGCGACCTGCACCTTCTCGACCGCCAGGGTCACGACCGCCGCACCCTGCCGCGCCTGGAGGAAGAAGGCCCGATCGCCGGGCACGCCGACCGTCCCGGTGAGGAAGCGGTCGGGATCGTCGAAGCGGAACAGGCGGCGCGACATGCTCGCATCGTACCCAACCGGCGGTGGACACGGGACGGGACCGGAGACGTGCCCGATCTCCGATCCCGTGATCCGACCTGCGAGCCGTTTTCCACCGTCCTTGATCGGTGGTGTGCCCAACCGGCTCGACCCCGCGGAGCCTACACACGCGCGCGCCTGTGTGTCAACCATGAATTGACTGGAATGGAGTCCCGGAGCGGGAGGTTCAGGCGAGCGTGAGGGCCTGGCTCGTCAGCTCGTAGGCACCCCGGTGATCGCCCTGCGCCGCGCGCAGTCCGGCCCACTCGCGAAGGACGTCGCGCAGGCGGCCGGCGAGCTGCGCCTCGCGCGCCACCTCTGCCGCATTCGCGAATCGTGCCTCGGCACCCGCCATGTCCCCGTCGTCGCGCAGGATGCGTGCCTCGGTGAGCAGCGCGGCGAGCTCGGCCAGGCGGTTGCCGCTGGTGCGGGCCACCTCCATCGCCTCGCCGGCCAGACGTCGCGCACCAGACCTATCGCCGGCGGCCAGGGCGATCTGTGCCTCCGTCTCGAGGATCGCCGCCATCACGCGTTCGTCACCGGAGCCTGAGATCTGCGCATGGGCGGCCGCGGCGTGCTGCCGAGCCTGCGCGATGCTGCCCGCCGCCAGGTATGCGAGCGCCAAGTCGTTCTCGATCGATGCCGACTCGAGCTCGGTGCCGGCGGCGCGGAAGAGGCCGAGCGCCTGCGTGCCGGTTCGAATGGCCGCCTCGATGTCGCCGGTTTCGCGGTAGTTGATGGCGAGGTTGAACAGATACGTGGCTCGTCGCCGGTCGTCGAGATCGCCGGCGAAGCCGCGCGCTTCCTCGAGGTAACGGAGCGCACGCTCATGCTCGCCGGACCGGGTCTCCACCGCCGACAGCGCCATGAGGAGGCGCATCTCGAAGTCCGGCTCGACGAGGAGGCCACTCCGCACGCGCTCGAGCAACGCCTCGAGGAGCGTACGAGCCTCCGCTTCTGCGTCCGATAGATAGAGGCCGTAGGCGAGCCAGTAGCGAGCGAGCGCCGCATCGTCGCTGCGGCCGAGCTCCTCGTAGAGACGCGCGCCCTCGGAGCCGGCCAACACCGCCTCCCGACCGCGGCCGAGGCGTGCCTCCGCCTCCGCCACCCCGCGCAGGAGGTCGGCGCGTGCCGCCTCGCCCGTCGTCGCGTCGAGGAGCTGGTGATAGCCGTCCGAGGCCGCCTGCCAGTCGCCGGCGGCAAGCTGAAGGTCCACCTCGAGACGCGTCCAGGCGGGGTGCTGCTCATCGATGAAGTGGCTGGCCGGCAGTGCGAGCCGCTCGGACAGGAATCGGAGCGCGACCATCGAGGGGCGGGCGATCCCGGTCTCGAGGGCGCTGACGTATGCCTTGGTGTACCGATCTCCTGCCAGCTGCTGCTGGGTCAGACCAGCGCGATGACGCGCCTCCCGGATGCGCGCGCCGATGCGCTGCGCGAGGGCGGCGTCCTGTTCGGTGGCGCGCGACACGGTTCTCGTCCTCGGCATGCGCGCGAGTGTACACCCCGTGGCAAGTGGGGCTTGACGAGATCGGCCACCAAAGGTACTCCCGCTGACTGCGCGCACCGGTACCGGTGGGCCATTGTCGGCTGGGCAATCCGGCGCGAGCGTGTGGACAAGTCATCCACGGATGGGTGACAACGCCACGGGAGTAGCCCACATGCGCGCACCTCGGGTCCTCCGATCCCTGTTGCTCGCGGGTACGGTCGCCGCGGTCAGCCTCATGACGTTCGTCACCACCGTGCTGGGCGTGACGACCGGAGGCGGCTTCCCGCACTGACCGCCGCGTCAACTTCTCTCCTCCGGTACGGACGCCGCGCCCGCCAGGGCGCGGCGGCGTCCGTGTCTGCACGCTAGAGAGCCGGCAGGCGCTGGCCCGGCCCGAGCGCCGGGGCGAACAGGTCCCCCACCTCGGCCAGCCGCGCGGGGAGCGTCCGAATCGTCCACCGATCGGGCGCGAGATGGGGATCGTCGAGCTCCTCCCAGCGGATCGGCACCGAGACTGGCGCTCCGGCGCTTGGCCGGGGCGAGTAGGGCGCGACGAGGGTCTTGTTGATGGCGTTCTGCGTGAAGTCGAGCCGCGCGCGGCCGCGGCGCGCCCGCTTCGCCCATTCCCAGCTCACGAGGTCGGGCACCGTCTGGCCCACTGCCCGGGACACGCCCTCGACCCACTCGCGGGTGTCGTCGAACGAGTAGCGCCGCTCGATCGGGATCCAGATCTGGACGCCGCGCTTGCCGGTCACCTTCGGCGCGGCTCGCACCCCGAGATGCTCGAGGGCGGTGCGGAAGAGGCGGGCAAGGACGAGCACCTCGTCGAACGTCGTGGATTCGCCGGGATCGATGTCGATGAGGGCGAACGTCGGCTTGTCAGGCTCATCGGTCCGGCTCGTCCACGGATGGAGCTCGATCGCGCCCTCCTGTGCGAGCCAGACGAGCGTGGCCTGCTCGTCGACGACGACGTAGTCCTTCGGCCCCTCCTCGCGGTGGTGGTACGTCCAGCGCCCGACCCAGGGCGGCGCATGGCCGGGCAGGTCCTTCTGCCAGAAGCCCTTCGCCGCGACGCCGTTCGGGAACCGCTGAACGGTCGTCCCACGGCCCTTGAGATACGGAACAAGGACCGCGGCCATGGTCGCGTGGTAGCGCAGGAGGTCCCGTTTCGTGAGGGGTGCCTCCTTGTCCCGCGGAGGGAAGAGCACCTTATCGAGGTTCGTGACCCGCAGCTCACGACCTGCGACGGTCCATGTCCCCTCCTTCGGGATCGCGTCGAGCGCCTCGAGCGCGGCTGCAAGGCCGTCGACCTCCAGCACATCCCCGCCGCTCCGCGCAACGCGATTCCGCGTCTGGGGCCGGCGGGACGGGGCCGCGGGTTCGGCATCGAGGGCCGCCTCGGCGGCGGTTGCCGCCTTCTCGGTCTCGATCGGTCGCTCGCGGCGGACGGCGGACGCGGCCTTGCCGATCTCGAAGCCCTTGAATGCGGCCTGGCGCAGCAGGCCGTCCGTCGTCCACTCGGCGAACTCGACCCGGACCACGATCCGCGGCTCCACCCAGTGCGCGCCCTTCAGCCGCGGGACCGGCTCGAGCGGCGAGTCCTGGCGCGCGAGCTCGTCGAGCCGGCCCCGGAGCTCGCGCCGCGTCTTCGTGTCGATCCCCGACCCAACCTGCCCGGCATGGCGAAGCCGATCCCCGTCATGCACGGCAACGATGAGCGAGCCGAGGTCACGATGGCTCCCCTGCCCCTCGAGCCAGCCGGCGACGACGACCTCCTGCTCGCGGCGCAGCTTGATCTTCAGCCACGCCTTCGACCGTCGACCCGGTTCGTACGGCGAGCGACGCAGCTTCGCCACCACGCCCTCGAGCTCTTGCTGACGGGCGGCCTCGACGAAGGCCTCGCCATCGGTCACCACATGGGAGCCGAAGCGCACCAATTGGTGCTCGCGCAGGACCGAGCGCAGCAGGCGCTTGCGCTCCTCCAACGGGACGTTCACCAATGACCGGCCATCGAGGTGCAGCAGGTCGAAGGCCTGGTAGACGATCGGGATCGACGTTCGCTCCTCCTTCGAGGGCCGTGGCCGGTCGCCGGCCGATCCCTGGCCGTGGAGGCCGCGCAGGCCAGTCACGTCCTGGAGCAGGCTGAAGTCAGGGCGCCCCTTCTCGTCGACCGCGATGACCTCACCGTCCACGATCGCCTCCTCGGCCTCGATCCAGCCCCCGGCCTCGGCGAGGGTCGGGAAGTAGCGGGCGGCGTCCTGACGGTTGCGTGTCCACAGGCGGATGTCGCGACCACGGACGACGGCCTCCACGCGGTAGCCGTCCCACTTCACCTCGTACAGCCATGCCGGATCGCTGAACGCACCGGTCGCCAGCGTCGCGCGCATCGGCTCGACGAAGTCGGGCATCGGCGCCTCGCGGGCCCCCGCGAGGTCGATCTCCGCCTCGGCGGCGGGGGCATGCCCGTCCCAGCGGGCGGGCGCATCGGCCTTGACCTCGTCGTTCGTGCGTCCCGATTTCAGCGATGTGGGATGGTCAGCCGCATCCCAGCCCGCCACCGCTGCCTCGTCCCGCTTGTGGATGAGCAGCCACTTCTCGCGGTTGTCGGCGTCGCCGAAGCGTCCGCTGGTCCGCACGATCGTGAAGCGGCCGGTGAGCCGCTCCCCGTGGAGCCGGAACTTGAGCTCGCCCTTCTCCAGCGCGGCGGCCGGGCTCC
>JBBQMC010000107.1:0-7624 GCA_038328565.1 Candidatus Limnocylindria bacterium | reverse complement strand
ACCACCGGCCCGGTCGATTCGTTCCGCACCGTCGCGGCCCGCCTGTTCGGCGACGCCTTGCCCGAGACCGAGTCCGTCGACCTCGCCCAAGCCGCGACATCCGCCGCCCGCCGCTAGACTGGGGCACATGGCACGCAACATCGGCCGGCTCGGGGCCGGCATGGTCGTCGGCGGGCTGCTCGCCGTCGGAGCAACGGTCGCCCAGCGCGAGCTGATGCGTCGCGCGGGCACCCGGCTCCTCGATTGGGACGTGGTGCGCGGCATCGCCCGTCGACGGCTCGGCGATGCCGCCGCGCTCATCCCGGCCGAGGAGCACGCTCGGGCCACCGCCTTCTATGCCGAGACGCTCCGCCGCATCGAGCCGGCCGTGGCCGAGGCGATCGGTGCCGCGCTGCCGGCGGCCCTCGAGACGCCGCTCGTGGTGGACCGGACTGAGTGGGTGGACCTCAACATCGGGACCTTCCAGCAGCTGTTCGGGCGCGTCGAGACGATCATCCAGGCCCAGCAGCACGGCCCCGATACGCCCGGGCGCGCCCTGGCGCGGATCGTGAACCGCCGCATCGGCAACGAGCAGCTCGGCTTCCTCCTCGCCTTCCTCGGGCGCAAGGTGCTCGGCCAGTACGACGTCGGCCTGCTCGCCGCCGCTCCGGATGTCCGCGGGCGCCTCGCGTTCGTTGAACAGAACATCACCGCCACCGCGGCCGCCCTTCGCCTGCCGCTTGACGAGTTCCGGACGTTCATCGCCCTCCACGAGGCCACGCACGCATTCGAGTTCGAGGCGTACCCGTGGCTGCGCGATCACTTCGCGGCATCGGTCGCCGAGGCGGTCGAGCTCCTGGCCGCCGATGCGGGCGGCATGGGCGAGCGCCTCAAGTCGGCACTCGCCGGTGGCGAGGGGCACTGGCTCGAACGCATCATGTCGGCGCCGCAGCGCGTGAGCTTCCAGCGCACGCAGGCGCTCATGGCACTCCTCGAGGGATACTCAAACCACGTCATGCACGCCGCCGGCGAGCAGATCCTGCCCGGCTTCGATGAGCTGCACGCGCGCTTCGAGCGTCGCAACGATCATCGCGGCGCGCTCGAGCGGATGATCATGCGCCTGACCGGCCTCGACTTGAAGATGGAGCAGTACGCGGCCGGCGAACGCTTCGTCGATGCGGTCCTGGCACGCCGAGATCGGGCGTTCCTGAACCGGGTGTGGACCGGTCCCGAGACGTTGCCGACGCTCGAGGAGATCGGGGACGCCGATCGCTGGATCGCCCGCGTGGAACGCATCCCGCTCGCGGAGGCCGTCCACTGAGCACGCCGGAGCCGCTCGTCGTCCTCGGCACGCCGCTCTTCGGAAGCCCGCTCCCGGCCGAGGCCGTGGCGCGCGTCGAGTCCGTGCCCGGCGTCCGCTTCGTGCAGCTGAAGCGTGACGGCCGGGTCCGAGATGCCGCTGCCGACTCCGAGGACGACCTGCTCGCAGCGGCCCGCGTCCTGTTCCGAGGCGGGATGCCGGCTTCGACCCTCGACCATGTCGTCGGCCGGGCGCCCCGTCTCGAGTGGATCCACTCCTACTCGGCCGGCGTGGAACGCGTGGCGACGCCGATCGTTCGCTCCCGCGGCCTCACGGTCACGAACGGGCGCGGCGTCTTCTCCCGGCCGATCGCCGAGTACCTCGTGATGATGCTGCTGGCGGTGGAGCGCCGGTTGCCACAGCTGCTCGAGCTGCAGGGCGAGCGCACGTGGCAGCCGCTGCCCGGTCGCGAGCTCGCCGGGCTGACCGTGGGGATCGTCGGCTTCGGCAGCATCGGGGAGGAGGTGGCGCGGTTGCTCGAGCCGTTCGGCACGCGGATCGTCGCCACGCGCCGGCACGCCGACCGTGGCGCCGGCGAGCATGCGAACGTCGAGCTCCTGGGGCTCGAGGGGCTCGACGGGCTGCTCCGCGCCTCGGACGCGGTCTTCGTCACCGCGCCGTTGACGGAGGCGACCGCCGGCCTCATCGGCGCCCACGAGCTCCAGGAGATGCGCGAGGGCGCATGGCTCTTCAACATCGCGCGCGGTCGTCTCGTCGACGAGGTGGCGCTGCGTAGCGCCCTCGAAGCGTGCTGGATCGGCGGCGCGGTGCTCGACGTCTTCACCGAGGAGCCACTGCCGGCCGACTCGCCGCTCTACACGACCCCGAACGTCATCATCACGCCGCACACGTCATGGGCCAGCGACCGCGTGCTCGAGCGGAGCCTGGACCTCTTCGTTGCCAACCTTTCGCGCTTCGTGGCCGGCGAGCCGCTCGCGAATGCGGTCGACCTGGAGGCCGGGTACTAGCCGATGCAGGTCACGATCGTCGGCCTGCCGGGCAGCGGCAAGACGACCGTGTTCAACGCCCTGACCGGCGGCGCCGCGGAGACGGGCACCTTTTCCGGCGGGCGCGCCTCGCCGAACGTCGGCGTGGTGAAGGTTCCCGACGAGCGCCTCGACGCCCTCTCGAAGCTGTTCGTCCCGAAGAAGACGACCCCCGCCGACGTGACCTACGTCGATGTCGCGATCCCGGTCGGCGCGGCGCGAGAGGGCACGATCCAGCCGGACGTGCTCGCGCTCATTCGCAACGCGGACGCCCTGCTCCACGTCGCGCGGGCCTTCGACGACGGCGGTGTCGCCGCGGACCCGTGGCGTGACGTCGACGAGATGGACCTCGAGTTCACGGTGGCCGACCTTTCGGTGATCGAGAAGCGGCTCGAGCGCCTGCGGACGCAGGGACGGCACGGCACCCCAGCCGAACGTGAGGCAGCGCGCCTCGAGGAGGAGCTCCTCGCGCGCCTCCAGCCGCACGTGGAGGAGGGGCGGCCGCTCCGCGAGGCCACGCTCTCCGACGACGAGGAGCGGGTCGTGCGCGGCTACCGCTTCCTGACCCAGAAGCCGGTCCTCGTGATCCTCAACATCGACGAGGCTCGTCTCGGCGAAAGGCCGATCCTCGAGGCGGACGGCCGCGAACGGTACGCGCACCGCGGCAGCGCAATCGCAGCGCTGGCCGGCAAGATCGAGGCTGAGATCGCCCAGCTCGCGGCCGAGGATGCCGCCGCGTTCATGGAGGACCTCGGCATCAGCGAGCCGTCGCGGGGCCGTGTCATCCGGCTGACGTACGAGCTCCTCGGACTCTTCCCGTTCTTCACCGCCGGTGAGGACGAGGTACGCGCCTGGACGATCCGGCACGGCGACAGCGCGGTGGACGCCGCGGGCGTCATCCACTCCGATCTGGCGCGCGGCTTCATCCGCGCGGAGGTGGTGACCGTGGACGACCTGCTTGCGCTCTGCTCGTTCGCCGAGGCACGCAAGCACGGCGTCCTCCGCTCGGAGGGCAAGGCCTACGAGGTTCGCGACGGGGACGTGATCCAGGTTCTCTTCAACGTCGCGCGCTAGAGCGCCGCGGGCATCGGTCAGTTGCGGTCGAGCTCGACCACCATGCTCCGGAAATCGTCCGCGCCCTCGACCAGGAACGTGTCTGCGTCCTCGACGCCCACGCTCATGCTGGCGATGAGCTTCTCGTCGCCGACGTACGTGAAGCCATGGTTCCGCTCCAGCTCGCGAGCGATCGCCTCGACGAGCGTGTCCTCCTCGAAGGTCCCGAGCACCGTGCGCCGCGTGGCCTGCACGAGCTCGGCGAACTCCGCCGCCGAGCGCTCGGTCTCGCTGACCAGCACGGCGTCGGACAGGAGGTCGTCGTCGCCCTCGTGAAGCTCGTAGAAGTACAGCTTCGTCACCGCCCGATGATAGACCGATGCTGAGCCAGGTGCCCCCGACGCCCATCGACCTGCTCGTGGTGGGGTCGCTCACGCTCGACCGCTTCGTCGACGGTCGGCTCGCAGCAGGCGGATCGGTGCTGCATGCCGGGCGTGCGGCCGCCAACGAGGGCTACCGGGTCGGGATCGTCACCGTCGGCGGGCCGGAGCCGGAGGCGGTCGCCGGCCTGCGCGACCTGGCACGCATCGCCGAGGTGCAGGGGGAAGCGGCCGATGCAACCCTCACGTTCCGCCACGAGGAGCGCGCGACCGGCCGGCGCCTGTGGCTCGAGACGCCGGCCACGCCCCTCGCGACCCCTGCGCGTGCAGTTGCCCCGGCCGCGGTCCTCTACGCACCGGTCGCAAACGAGCTCGGCGCGGGATTCGCTGGCCACCGGTATGCGGGCGCGATGACCGGAGCCATCCTCCAGGGTTGGCTGCGGACCCTCGAGCCGGGACGCGTCGTCGAGGCGCTCGGGCTCAGCGCCCTGCCCGGTGGCCTCATCGCCGACCTCGGCAGCTGCGACCTCATCGTCGCCAGCCGCGAGGATCTCGTGGCGGTCGCCGCGACGACCGATGGACAGCTCGATGCCCTGCGGTCCAGGTTCGGTCCCCATCCGACGCTCGTCGTGACCGACGGCGCTGCCGGCGCGTGGGTCGACACCGCCGCGCTGCGCCGGCTTGTCCCTCCGCCGCGTGTCGTCCACGACGTCCCGACGGTCGGCGCCGGCGATGCGTGGGCGGCACTCATGCTCGGTTCGCTCGGCCGCGGCCGGGATCCGTGGGGCGCGGCACGGGACGCGGGCGCGGGCGTGGCCGAGCTGCTCGCCACGCGTGCCGATCGGGCCGTCCACGTTGTCGGCGACCTCCACGGCATGCGCGACACGCTGGCCGGCCTCCTGCGCGGCGCCGGCCTCATCGACGGCGGGGACCACTGGAGTGGCGGCCGCCACGAGCTGTGGTGCCTCGGCGACCTCGTGGACCGCGGGCCGGATGGGGTGGGCGTCATCGAGCTCCTGATGGCCCTCGGCGTCGAGGCCGCCGCTGCCGGCGGCCGGGTCGCATCGGTCCTCGGCAACCACGAGGTGCTCCTGCTCGCGGCCCGGCTCATGCCGGACGCCGCGTCCGCCGGTGCGGGCGGAACGTTCCATGCCGACTGGCTGGCGAATGGCGGCATCGAGACCGATCTCGCACGGCTCACCGATGCACACGCCACCTGGCTCGCCACGCGACCCGGTCTCGCTCGCGTCGGCGACGCCCTCCTCGTCCATGCCGACGCTGGCGTGTACCTGCCCCTCGGACGGACGCTTGGCCAGGCGAACGAGACGCTCGCCGCGATCCTGGCGACCCCGGACCCGGTCACGTGGGACGGCCTGCTGGGCGCGTTCACCGAGCGGCATGCGTTCCGAGACGACCCACGCCTGGTCGAGCGCATGCTCGCCCGCTTCGGCGGCCGCATGCTGCTCCATGGCCACAGCCCGATCGCGCGGCTCACGGGCGGGCCGCCCGCGCTGGTTCGCGCGCCATTCGTCTATGCCAATGGTCGAGCGGTGGCGCTCGATCCTGGGCTGCCGCTCGGCGGCCCCGGCTTCCTCTTCAGCCTCTAGGCTGCGGCGGCGCGCCGCCCCACTCGCCGCTCGCGAGCGGCAACCCAGCGACGGAGCCGGCGCAACCGGCCCTCGACCGCGATCCGCGCCTGACCGATCTCCGCGATCGAGCCACCGCGGCCCAGGGCGAAGGCGAGATCGAGGACGCGTGAGGCCGCCGTGGCCGCTTCGAGCGCGCCGCTGAGGTCGTGACGGTGGCGCTCGCGGATGCGGGCAACCTCGATCCACGCGGCGGCCGCTTCGACCGACGCCCGTCGCGTCGCATCCCGCCAGATCTCCTCCGCGCGCTCCACGTTCCCCGCGGCGACGAGGAGCCGGGTCGCGAGCCTGCGGACCCCGAGCTCCTCGCCCGGCTGGAGCGAGCGGTCGAGGGCCGTGGCGAGCAATTCGAGCGAATCGGCCGCTGCCCCGTCACGCAGCAGCTCGGTCGCCATTCCGCGCGGGTCGATGACCGGCGCATCGCGCCAACCCCCCGCCCGGAGGCGCACGATCTCCGCCTCGAGAAGCGCCAGGCTCGCCACGTCCTGGAGGTTGTGGTCGAGGACGTCGGCCAGCAGGTCGGGGGATCCGCCGCGCAGGTACCCGAACCAGCGCGACGGCACCTCGGAGCTCGGCAGGTCGGCGGCGCGCTGGATGCCGAGCACGCCGCGCTCGACGTCGGCCAGGCGCGCACCGCCAAGTGGCCGTCGGAAGAGGCGACGTGCCACGGGCAGCAGGTCATCGTGGCGTTGCGGCATGCCGCTGAGCTCGGCGAAGAGGCCGTGGACAGTCAGCCGGGCGACGAGGAGCGGCAGGTCGTAGGCGCGGCCGTTGTAGCTCACGAGCCGTTCGACCGCGCCGAGATGGGTCACGACCAGGCGGAGCAGGGCGCCCTCGTCCGGGTAATCGGGGAGGAGCAGCTGCCGCACGCGCAGGCAGTTGCCGTCGAGCGTCCCGATGGCGACGAGGAACGCGACGGTGCCGGCACCGGTCGACAGGCCGGTCGTCTCCGTGTCGACGTACGCCGCGACCGGCAGCGTGCGGAGGATCTCCACCGTCGGCGGATCGAGGGGAATCTGGCGCTCCACGAGCACGACGCGACCGACGTCCGCGACGTGCAGGCCGGCGCCCAACCAGCGGGCGAGGCCGGCGACCCGGTCATCGGCTGGGGTGGCCGGGGGGAGCGGCCGGGGCCGTTCCCCCCGCATGGCGGCGATGCGATCGGCGAGGCTGCGTTGCACGAGCATCGGTCAGCTCAGCCCGGCAAGGAGCTCGCTGACCACGGCTTTGCCGCGGCGTCCGACCTCGATCGCCGGACCAACGCAGGCGGGGCAGCCGTCTGCGCAGGCGCAGCCGTCAACCGCCTCGCGGCAGAGCCGCACGAGCTCGTCGACGAGGCCGAACAATCGCTCGGTGAGCCCCACGCCGCCCGGCGTTGCGTCGTAGAGGTAGAGGGTCGGGCGGCCCGTGAATGGCGCCTGGACCTGCGCCAGTACGCCGAGGTCGCGCGGGTCGCACATGAGGAGCAGGGCGCCGGTGGTGCGGGCGACGCGGGCGAGGCCGATGAGGGCGCCGTCGAGGGTGTCGCGGTCGTAGTGGTTCACGAGGTCGGCCGGTGGGATGAGCCAGCAGGCGGCCGTGTGCATCTCCTGCTCGGGGATGCTGATCGAGCCCCAGCCGACGTTCTCGTGCGTGTGGAACTTGATCTTCTTGAACATGGTCACCTTCCAGGCGACCATCACCTCGCCGCGCTGCCGGTGGCCCGCGGGAGCGGTATCGGCCTCGTCGAGGACCTCGAGCACCTTGAGGGTGATGCCGAGGTCGGCATCGGTGTAGTAGTCGACATCGGTGCGGGTGACGTATGCCTTGCGTTCCTCCCAGTCGAGGCGGTCGACGTGATGCTGGACGCCCTCGTGGATGTAGATCGCCTTCTCGTGGACGAGGAGGGGGGCTGCGAACAGGTCCACCTCGCCGAGGACGCGGTGGCGGTCGCCGGTGGTATCGACGATGACGACGTTCTCGGGCGCGCCGCTGCGGAGGCTGAAGTCGCTGGCGGGGAAGTTCTCGTGGCTCCAGTAATAGCGATCGTCGGTCGCATGCCGGATCCACCCGTCTTCGGCAAGCACGTCGAGCAGGCTCGCGGTCTCGTCGATCCCGAAGCGCTCGGCGGCAGGCACCGGCAGCTCGAAGGCCGATGCCCGCAGATGGTTGAGGAGCACGAACAGATTGTCGGGGTTGACGAGCCCATGCTCCGGGGAGCTGTCGAACAGGTATTCCGGA
>JBBQMC010000106.1:0-7784 GCA_038328565.1 Candidatus Limnocylindria bacterium | reverse complement strand
GGATCAGCATCCCCGGCTCCCTCGGCGGCGCGGTGTGGGCGAACGCCGGCGCGCACGGCGGCGAGATGCGCGACGTGATCACCGCGGTGGAGGCGTGGGACCCGCGGGACGGGAGCATGCGCCAGGTCGCCGCGGCGGATTGCGCGTTCGCGTACCGCGATTCGCGCTTCAAACACTCCCCGGAGGTCATCGTGGCCGCGGAGCTGTCCCTTGGGCCGGGCGAGGGAGCTGCGATCGTGGCCGAGGTCGCCGAGCACCAGGCGCGCCGCCAGGCGACCCAGCCGCTCGCCGACCAGAACGCCGGCAGCGTGTTCCGCAACCCGCCCGACGACCATGCCGGGCGGCTCATCGAGGCGGCCGGGCTGAAGGGCGAGCGGCTCGGCAGCGCACGGGTGAGCGAGCTCCACGCCAACTTCATCGTCACCGACCGCGACGGGCGCGCCGCCGACGTCCGCGCCCTCGGCCACCGGGTGCGGGCGGTCGTCGCCGAGCGGTTCGGCGTCACGCTCGACTACGAGATCGAGTTCGTCGGCGACTGGCCGGACGAGGCGGTGTCGTGAGCGGGCGGCGGCTGCGGATCGGGATCTTCGCGGGCGGGCGCTCGGCCGAGCACGAGGTCAGCGTCGCCTCGGCCGAGGCGGTGCTGCGGGCGATCGACCGCGGACGGTTCGAGCCGTATCTCATCTACATCGATCGCGACGGCGGCTGGCGGCTGCCGGCGGGACCCGCCGCCGAGCTGGGGGATGCGACGCTGGCGCAGCTCATCGGCGCCGACACGCCGCTCGGCACGGCCGCGCGCCTCCGGGAGCATGCGGCTCCCGCCCCAACCGCCCTCACCGACGCGGGGGCCGGGCTGGCGGCGCGCACGGCGGTCCGCTCGCTGGCCGAGGCGATCGACGTCGCGTTCCTCGTGGTCCACGGTCCGTACGGCGAGGACGGCACGCTCCAGGGCTTCCTGGAGATGGCTGGCATCCCGTACGTCGGCGCCGGCGTGCTGGCCAGCGCAGTGGCGATGGACAAGGTCGTCTTCAAGGACCTCATGCGTGGCCACGGGCTGCCGGTCGTGGAGTCGACCTGGTTCCGTCGCGGGGCGTGGCGCGACGAGCCGGAGCGGGTCCTGCGCCAGGTGGCGGAGCTCATCGGGGAGCGCAGCGTCGTGAAGCCGGCGCGCCTGGGCAGCAGCGTCGGCATGTCGCTCGTCCATGCGGCGAGTGAGCTGCCGCCAGCCCTCGACGAGGCGTTCGCCTACGACGCCAAGGTGATCGTGGAGGCGTACGTCGCGAACGCGCGCGAGCTCGAGTGCGGCGTCCTCGGCAACGACCAGCCGATCGTCTTCGAGCCGGGTGAGGTACGCAGCCACCACGAGTGGTACGACTACGAGGCGAAGTACGTCGACGGGCTTGCCGACGTGCTCCCCCGGGCCGCGATCGAGCCGGACCTCGCCGCGCGGCTGAAGGAGCTTGCGCTGGCCGCCTATCGCGCCGTCGACTGCGCGGGGCTGGCCCGGGTCGACTTCCTCGTCCCGGAGGACACGATCTACATCAGCGAGATGAACACGCTGCCCGGCTTCACGACCACCAGCATGTACCCCAAGCAGGCCGAGCTGGCCGGGATCGGGTTCACCGAGCTCGTGGCGCGGCTCATCGACCTGGCGCTCGAGGCCGATGCGGAGGGCCGCACGCCAGCGGCACGGGCCGACATCGCCGACGTGTCGCAGCGCGACGAGGCGGAGGCGTGAGACGCCTCGGCGGCCGGCAGCCGACGCGCGTCACGACGCCGATCCGCGCCCGCCGCCGCCCCGGCACCCAGGCGCGGCGTCCACGCCAGCCGCTCCGCATCCGGCTCGGCGGCAGGCTGCCGACCGCGGCGCGGCTCGGGGCGCTGCTGGGGCTCGTGGCCTCGCTGCTCGGCATCGTCCTGCTCGCCAACGGCCCGTGGCTGCGCGTGGCCCAGATCACGACCAGCGCGACCTCCTGGACACAGCAACGCCGCCTCGACGCGGTACTCGAGCCGCTGCGAGGCACCTCGCTCCTCGGCATCGATGACGGCGAGCTCGCGTCGCGGCTCGAAGCGGTTCCGGCGGTCGCCAGCGCGCGGGTGGCGACGTTCCTGCCGGACCGCATCGAGGTGACCCTCACCGAGGAGTCGCCCGCGTTCGTGTGGCGCACGAGCGCCGTGCAGCTCATCGGCGGCAGCGATGGCACCGTCATCGGCGAGGTGGCGCTGGGTCGTGCGCTGTCGCCGCAGCTTGCCGCGCTGCCCTTCGTGGACGACCGCCGGACGCCGTCGCGGAACATCATCCTTGGCGACCGGATCGCGGCGGAGGAGCGCGAGACCGCGCTGCGCCTGGTGGGGATCCAGCCAGCGACGCTGGGCTCCGAGGCCACCCGGCTCACCGTGCGGATCGAGGAGCAGTACGGCTTCATCGTCGTGGCCAACACGGGCTGGAGCGCCGCGTTCGGCTTCTACGGGCTCGATCCGGCGGAGCCGGCCGGCGACACCGCGGCCCGCATCGAAGCCCAGGCGGCATCGGTCCGGACGCTGTTCGCCGAGGAGCCGGAGCGCTCCGTGTCCTGGGTGGATGCCCGCAATCCGGGAAGGGTATATTGGCGTGCGAAGGGCTGATCTCCCCGGACCATCGCGTTCCGGTCATCGGTCCGCGAAACCCTTCCGTACCGGAACCGGCCCGCATGTGGCTTCCCCTCATCGGTCTTGCGCTTGGCGTGGCGCTGGGCCTCACCCTGGGCGTGGCGGTCAGCCCGGACCTCGCGCGCTACAGCGCGGTCGGGATCCTGGCCGGCCTGGACTCGGTGCTGGGCGCCATCCGGGCCGAGCTGGACGCGCATTACGACAACCGCGTCTTCATCTCCGGCTTCATCACGAATGCCCTGGTCGCGGTCGCCCTGACGTTCGTCGGCGATCGGCTGGGGATCGATCTGTACCTGGTTGCGCTGTTCGCCTTCGGGCTGCGCATCTTCCAGAACGTGGCACTCATTCGCCGCCACTTCCTGTAGGCTCGGGCGGTCCCGGGCCGGCAGCCGGCAGCCCGCGGAGCCATTGGAGGTAGCTTGGACAGGGAGACGGTCCTCGTCGGCATCGACGCCGGTACGACCAAGGTGACGACCCTCATCGGCGAGGTCGGACGTTCCGGCGACGTCAACATCATCGGCTACGGCATCGGTCCGTCGGTCGGGATGAAGAAGGGGATGGTCGCCAACATCGACCAGACGGTGGGTTCCATCGCCGCGAGCATCGAGAAGGCCGAGCGCCTCTCCGGCTACAAGATCAGCTCCGCCTTCGTCAGCGTCGGCGGGAGCCACATCAGCAGTCAGAACTCGCGCGGCGTGGTGGCGGTCTCCGGCCACAAGCGCGAGGTGAGCCGCGAGGACGTCGCGCGCGCCACCGATGCCGCAAAGGCGATCCAGGTTCCGTCGAACCGTGAGCTCCTCCACGTCCTGCCGCGCGGCTACATCGTCGACGGCCAGGACGGCATCAAGGACCCGCTCGGCATGAGCGCGGTGCGGCTCGAGGTCGAGACGCATATCGTGGCGGGCGCGGCGACGAGCGTCAGCAACCTCACCAAGTGCATCAGCCAGGCGAACGTGGCGATCGACGAGCTCGTGATCAGCTCGCTCGCGGCCGCCGAGGCGACGCTGACCGACACCGAGAAGGACCTTGGCGTGCTGATCGCCGACATCGGCGGTGGGACGACCGACATCGCGATCTTCACCGATGGCGCGGTCTACCACTCCGCCGTGCTGCCCGTGGGCGGCATCAACGTCACGAACGACGTCGCGATCGGCCTCCGCACGAGCCTGAACCTGGCCGAGGAGATCAAGATCAAGCACGGCACCGCCGACCTCGGCGACGTCGGCCCGGAGGAACTGCTCAACGTCGCGGTCCTCGGCGAGGGCGGTGGGCAGACGATCCAGCGCCGCAAGCTGTGCGAGATCATCGCCGCTCGGATGGAGGAGATCTTCGGCCTCATCCGCGAGGAGGTGAAGCGCTCCGGCCACGCCGGCATGCTGCCGGCCGGGGTCGTGCTGACCGGTGGCGGGGCGCGCATCGCGGGCGCCGCCCAGCTCGCGCGCGACGTGCTCGAGATGCCGGTCAGGATCGGCGCGCCGCAGGGCGTCGGCGGGCTCATGGATCAGCTCAGCAACCCGGCCTTCTCGACGCCCATCGGCCTGCTCCTGTGGGGCGCGACGCACGGCGGCGAGGAGCCGGTCGGCTATGGCGCCGGCTCTCCGATGAGCGCCGCCGGGGGGCGCTTCATGGACTGGGTCCGCGGCCTCTTTCCGGGCTGAGATCGCGCGACGCAGCAGCGCGGCGGTGGACAACGCCACCTCCGTCCACGTCCATCGGCCGGTCTGTGGATAACTCGCCGCCGAATTGTGGAAAACCGCCGACGCGTCCCGGGCCGCGTCGGTAGAATCGGTCAAACCCGCGCGATCCGGGTTCCGACCTTCAGCCCACATACCGCCACCGCGCAGGAGTCCTCCCTCATGCCGCTCCGTTCGGACTCAGAGAATTTCGCCCTCATCAAGGTCATCGGCGTGGGCGGCGGAGGCAGCAACGCCGTCAACCGGATGATCCGCGCCGAGATGATGGGCGTCGAGTTCATCAGCGTGAACACCGATGCCCAGGCGCTCCTCCAGAGCGACGCGCCGCACAAGATTCGGATCGGCGACAAGCTGACCCGCGGGCTCGGTGCCGGGGCAGACCCCGGTGTCGGCCAGCGGGCGGCCGAGGAGGACAGCGAGAAGATCTACGAGGCGCTCAAGGACGCCGACATGATCTTCATCACCGCCGGCATGGGCGGCGGCACTGGCTCGGGCGCGGCGCCGGTGATCGCGGAGATCGCCAAGGACCTCGGCGCGCTGACGGTGGGCGTGGTCACGAAGCCGTTCAGCTTCGAGGGCATGCGGCGCAAGCTCGTCGCGGAGCAGTTCACCGAGCTGCTGAAGGAGAAGGTCGACACCCTCATCACGATCCCGAACGACCGGCTGCGCGAGGTCGTCGACAAGAAGACGAGCATCATCGACGCGTTCCGCGTCGTCGACGATGTCCTTCGCCAGGGCGTGCAGGGCATCAGCGACCTGATCACCGTCCCCGGCCTCATCAACCTCGACTTCGCCGACGTGAAGACGATCATGCGCGAGGCGGGCAGCAGCATGATGGGGATCGGGATCGGCACCGGCGAGAACCGCGCCGTCGAGGCGGCACGGGCCGCGGTGATGAGCCCGCTGCTGGAGGTGAACATCCAGGGCGCGCGCGGCATCCTCTTCAACGTCACCGGCGGCAGCGACCTCGGCCTGTTCGAGGTCAACGAGGCGGCGGAGGTGATCAAGGAGGCAGCCGACCCGGAGGCGAACATCATCTTCGGCACCGTCATCGACGACCGGATGCGCGACGAGGTGAAGGTCACCGTCATTGCCACCGGCTTCGACTCCACGAAGAAGATCCGCCCGAGCAAGGGGCAGGCGACCGCGGAAGCGGCGCAGGGGATCGAGCAGAGCCTCGACGAGCGCAGCCGCGAGATCCTCGCCGAGATCGAGCGCGAGCGCGCGGAGCGCGAGAATCTCAACGACCAGCTCGGCGAGCCATCCCCCTTTGCCCGCTCCAGCTCGTTCGAGCCGACCGAGGTGCGGCCGTCGGAGCGGCAGCCGCTGCCGGTTCGCCCGAGCAGCCTCGAGCGTCCCTCGTACGGCGAGACCGATCTCGACATCCCGTCGTTCCTCCGCCGCAAGAACGACTGAGCCTCGCGACGGGGCTCCCGAATGGACCGATGAGGCCCGGCAGCCGCCGGGCCTCGTTGCCGTCCGCCGCCGAGATCGCCTCGCGCGTCACCGCGCTGCGTGCCCGCCTCGACGCCGCGGCGCTCCGCGCAGACCGCGATCCGGCGACCGTGCGGATCGTGGCGGTGACGAAGACCTGGCCCGTCGAGGTCGCGGCGGCGGCGCTCGAGGCCGGCCTGACGGCGCTCGGCGAGAACCGCGTTCAGGAGGCGCTGCCGAAGGTCGCGGCGCTGCCGGCTGCCGAGTGGCACCTCGTCGGCCACCTCCAGTCGAACAAGGCGCGCGCCGCGGTGTCGGCGTTCGCCTGGATCCACGCGGTGGACTCGGTCGCGCTCCTGGCACGTCTCGACGGGCTTGCCCACGACCTCGGCCGGCACCCGCGGGTCCTGCTCCAGGTCAACGTGACCGACGAGGCCCACAAGGCCGGCTTCGATCCAGCGGCCCTCGACGGGCGCGAGCTCACGGGCGCGCTGCGCGAGGTCCGGGCGCTCGACGTCGCCGGACTCATGACGATCGCCCGCGCCGACGCCGACCCGCGGCCCGCGTTCGCCGCGCTGCGATCGTTGCGCGACGAGCTCCGTGAGCGCACCGGGTTGCCGCTCGACGCGCTATCGATGGGGATGAGCGGCGACGTCGAGGAGGCGGTCGAGGAGGGCGCCACCCTCGTGCGCGTCGGCACCGCGCTCTTCGGCCCGCGGCCCGGCTGAGCGGTGCGGCCATCGGGGCGCGACGCTATCCTCGGGCGGCGATGACCGCGGTGCTCGGCAACTTCATCTTCCTGCTGGCGACCGTGCTGTCGCTCCTCATCGTCGTGCGCGTCATCCTCAGCTGGGTCATGCCGACCGGCGGCGGGCCGTTCGCCGCGTTCGTCTACGCCGCGACCGAGCCGCTCCTCGCGCCGATCCGCAACATCCTGCCCCCGACGGGAGCTTTCGACCTGTCGCCGATGATCGCGCTGGTGGTGCTCCAGCTCGTAACGCGCCTCGCGCTCAGCATCCACTGAATTGAGGGCCCGGCAGGTGCCCGGCTATACTGCGGTCCCCGCGATGGGCGATTGGCTCAGTCGGTTAGAGCGCACGGTTCACATCCGTGAGGTCACTGGTTCGAATCCAGTATCGCCCACCATTCCTCGCCCCCGGGACCACGCTGCATGACCTGGCTGCCGCGCCGTCTCGGGCGCGTCCGGATCCTCGCCCCGCTGCGCCACCGCGACTTCGCGCTGCGCACCGCCCGGCCGACGGTCTCGCTCCTGGGCGATGGCTTCATGTACGTCGTGAAGAACCGGCTGGACCTCGGCGCGGCCGGCCCGCCGCGGCTCGAGCAGTGAGCACTGCGAGCGGCGCGCCGCGGCCCCTGCGCGTCCTCCTCGTCGCCGAGACGGCGCTGCCGTACCTCTCGGGCGTGACCGTCGCGACCGACGCGCTGGCGCGCGGCCTCGGCGCCGCCGGCCACGAGGTCCTCGTCCTGGTCCCGGCTCCCGCGGACCCGGCCCGCGGGGCGCCGGCGACGGTCGACGGTCCCGCGCCGGCGGTCGCGTGGCTGCCGTCCTTCCAGCTGCCGTCCCCGGCGCCCGCGGGCTACCGGGTCCCGCTGCCCGGTCGTGGCGCGTCCGCCATGGGTGCAGCCCGGGCGTTCGCTCCGGACGTCGTCCACGTCCAGTCGCCGTTCGGCGCCGGTCTCCGGGGGCGCGCCATCGCGCGCCGGCTGGGCGTCCCGCTCGTCTTCACCCATCACACGAGGTTCGGCGATTACCGGCATTACCTCGGGCCACTCGCCGGAGCGGGCGGCGGGCTCCTCGACCGCTGGCTCGCGGCGTTCTGGCGCAGCTGCGACGCCGTCATTGCGCCCGGCGACGACCTCGCCTCGGAGATCCGGACCGCGCTCGGCCGGCGGGCCCGGCCGCAGGTCGTGGCGATCCCGACCGGGATCGGCGTCGCGGCGATCGGCGCGCGGGCGGCCACCGCTTCCAGCACCACGTCGACCGAC
>JBBQMC010000105.1:0-8084 GCA_038328565.1 Candidatus Limnocylindria bacterium | reverse complement strand
CAGCAGATGATCGACTACGCCGCCGTGCTGAGCGCGCAGCAGGGCGTGGAGCCCAGCACGCCGGCCGCGAGCGAGCCGATCAGCGCGAGCCTGCCACCCGACCCGTCGGCGGCCCCGACCGAGCCGACCGCGGCCGCCGAGGAGGAGGTGTGCACCCCGCCGGCGCCGCGCCAGCACCCCGGTATCGACGACAACATCCGTGAGCAGATCTTCGCTCGCGAGGTGACCGCGCAGTACCCGGGCGTGCAGGGCAAGAAGCGAATCCTCACCACCTACCTCAACCTCGTCTACTACGGGAATGGCTCGTATGGGGTGAAGGCGGCGGCGGCGAACTACTTCGGCATCACCGATCTCTCGCAGCTCACCCTGGCGCAGTCCGCCTTCCTCGCCGGCCTCCCGCAGCTGCCGAGCGTCTACGACCCGTACCAGAACCCGAACGGCGACCCCGGCTCGGAGCAGGCGGCCGCGGCCGCCATCGGGCGCCGCACGCAGGTTCTCGACTCCATGCTGCGGGATGGCAGGATCACGAAGGCGCAGCGCGATGAGGCGAACGCGGTGTCGTGGACCGCGATGAACCCGAGCCGCGTGTCGAGCCCGCTGCGCGAGCCGCACTTCACGTTCCGGGTGCGGAGCGAGGCGGAGCGCATCCTCGCCAGCCTCGGCTTCCAGAATCCAGCCTTCGAGCTGCGGACCGGCGGCTACAAGGTCACGACCTCGATCGATCTCGGCCTCCAGGAGCAGGCGCACAAGGAGGTGGCGAAGTGGGTCGCCGCGCTGTCGGACAAGAACGTCGGCAACGGCGCGCTGGTGGCGATCAACTCGGCGACGGGCGAGATCGTGGCCTACATCGGGTCGGTCGACTACTACAACCGCAAGGATCCACGCGTCGACGGCCAGTTCGATGTCGCCGGCCTCGGTCGGCGGCAGCCCGGCTCGGCCTTCAAGCCGATCACCTACAGCTCGGCGTTCAAGGCCCGCAAGGCGACGCCGGCGACGTTCTTCGTCGACTCGGTCACGCAGTTCGGCCAGACCCAGTCGACGTCCTACATCCCGACGAACGCCGACATCCACGACCACGGCCCGCTGCTGGCGACCGATGCGCTGCGCAACAGCCTCAACGTGCCGTCGGTGATGATGCAGTACCTCGTCGGTGCGGACACGACCGCCCAGTTTGCGCAGGACATGGGGATCGCGAGCAAGGATTACATCATGGGCCAGGATCCCGGCCTCACCCTGACCCTGGGATCGGTCCCGGTCAGCCTCGCGAACGTGACCCAGGCGTACAGCGTCTTCGCCGAGCAGGGGACCCTCCGCCCGGCGACCACGATCCGCGAGATCCGCGACCGCAACAACCGGATCATCTACAGCCTCGACCAGGGCGGGCAGCAGGCGACGCACCCGATGACGAAGGGCGAGGCGTACCTGACGCACTGGATCCTGGAAGGCAACACGAACCCGGCCACGAACGCGATCTGGGGTCGGACCGCGCAGCTCTTCGACAACGCCGGTGTCCGCCGGCATGCCGGGTTCAAGACCGGCACCACGAACGACTTTCGCGACGTCTCCGGCTTCGGATACGTCCCGGGCGGCCTGACCGTGGGCGTCTGGATGGGCAACAACAACCAGAAGCCGCTCTCGAACAAGCTGGGCCAGGGCTTGTTCAGCGCCGATGGGCCGCTCTACCTGTGGCGCGACTTCATGAACATCGCGCTGAACCAGCCATGGGACTGGAACGGCAAGAAGCCGGTGCCCCAGACCGATGTCCCGAAGCCCGACGACGTGAAGATGATCGATGTCTGCCGCTTCAGCGGCCTGGCAGCGACCAACAACTGCGGCCAGATCCAGAAGATGCCGTTCCTCGCGGGCACCGAGCCGAAGCCCGATACATTCCACAGCAAGGGCTGCTTCGACATCGTCGCGATGGTCGCGTCCGATGACCGGCGGCCCCAGCAGTGGGTCGAATCCGCGCACCGCTGGGCGGACCGGTACGTGAACGGCCAGACCGGCGGCAAGGGGGACCCGGGCAAGATGAGCACGCTCGGCCCCGACAACGTCTGGCTCTCGATTGCCCCGGTGCCCGGCAATCGCGGCTTCGGGACCGCGATCTGCGGACAGCGGCGGTTCACGCCGAAGCCATCCGCGACGCCCGGGTCGAGCGGCGGGCCGAAACCCTCGGGCCCCGTGCCCTCCATCCCGATCCCATGCAAGCCGAAGCCGCACCAGACCTGTCCGCCCGTGCCGGCGGCGGCGACCGGTGGTGTCACCGACGCCTCGGCTGGCGTCCTCGTCCCGCTGTTCGGCGGTCCCCTCGTCGCCGGTGCCGGGTCGTACCTCGTCCGCTTCGTCCGTCGTCGGCGGCGCCGGCCGCGCTGACGCTCCCGTCCGCCGGGCGCGACCGCCTAGAATCGGCGCGTGCCGTCCTCGACCCTGACGCTCATCCTGGCCGGCGGCGAAGGTGAGCGGCTGTCGATCCTGTCCCAGGTGCGTGCCAAGCCCGGCGTCCCGTTCGGCGGGAAATACCGGATCATCGACTTCGCCCTCAGCAACGTCGTGAACTCCGGCCTGACCGATGTCGGCATCCTGACCCAATACGCACCGCGATCGCTGATCGACCACATCGGCGTCGGGCGGCCGTGGGATCTCGACCGCAGCCGTGGCGGCGTGACGCTCCTCCAGCCCTACCTCGGTCGCGGCCGGGCGCGCGACTGGTACCGAGGCACCGCCGACGCGGTGCTCCAGAACCTCGAGTTCGTCGCCGACCGCGACCCTGAGCTCGTGCTCGTCCTCGCGGGCGACCACGTCTACAAGATGGACTACCGCCCGTTCCTGGATCGGCATCGCGCCGTGAGCGCCGACGTGACGTGCGCGGTCCGTACGGTGCCGATCGAGGAGGCACACCGATTCGGGATCGCCGACGTCGACGCCGAGGGCCGGATCATCTCGTTCATCGAGAAGCCCGCCGATCCGCCGTCGAACCTCGTGAGCATGGGCGTCTACGTCTTCAGCTGGGCCGCGCTGCGCGATGCGCTCACCGCGGATCGGATCGACTTCGGCGGCGACGTGCTGCCGGCCATGGTCGCGGGTGGGAAACGCGTCTATGCCTACGAGTACGGCGGCTACTGGCAGGACGTCGGGACCGTCGAGGCGTACTGGCGCGCGAACCTCGACCTGCTGTCGGACGAGCCGGAGATCGACCTCTATGACCGCGGCTGGCTCATCTACACCCGCAGCGAGGAACGCGCTCCTGCCTTCGTCGCCGCCTCGGCCAACGTGGCGCGATCGATGGTCAGCCATGGCTGCGTGGTCCAGGGCACCGTCGAGCGCAGCATCCTCTCCCCCGGGGTACGGGTCGCGGCTGGCGCGACGGTGCGCGATTCGATCGTGATGTTCGACACCGAGGTCGGGCCGGGAGCCGTGCTCGACCGCGCGATCGTCGACAAGGAGGTGACGATCGGCGCGAACGCGGTCATCGGCACCGGCGACGACCTGCGGCCGAACCGCGACGAGCCGGAGCGCCTCTACGCCGGCCTGACGCTCATCGGCAAGCGGGCATCGATCCCGCCGCGCGCGGTCATCGGGCGCAACTGTCGCATCGATCCGCACGTGACCGCCGCCGACTTCGGTCGCCGCCGCCGGCTCGGATCCGGGGAGACGCTCCGGCACACGACCTCGTGAGCGAGGAGGCACCGCCTCTCGACGCCTGGCTCGCGGACCTCGGCCTCGAGGTGGTGGGTGGGGCGGACCTCGAGGACGGGACGCTCTCGCGAGATGTCGTCGTCGATGGCGCGCGCCGCCAGGACCTGCGCATCACACTCGCCTGGGTCGCGGGCGTCGGGCTCTCGCTGTGGGCGTACTATGGGCTCGAGGCGATGGAGATCCCGAAGCGCGTGTTCCACCGCATGCTCCGCGCCAACCTCGACTATCCGTTCGTGAAATTCGCCATGACCGATGACGAACGGCCGATGCTCGTGACCGAGCTGCCGCCGCTCGCCGTCGACAGGGACGCCATCGGCCGCGGCATCGTCCGCCTGACCGTCGTCGCCGATCGACTCCTCGAAGAGACGGCCTCCGCGGTCGCCGACCGCGGCATCCTCCCCGTCTCTGAGGGGCGGCAGCCTCGCAATCCGGCCCTGCTCGACGCGTATCGGGCCGAGGTGGAGTCGGTGATGCCGGCCTGGGAGCCACCTGTGCCGCGCGTGCGCCGCAGCGGGCCGCTCGGCCGACTGCTGGGGCGGGGCCGATGAGACGCACGTCGCTCGCCGTCGTCGCCCTGCTGGCCGCGCTGCTGCCGCTGCTCGCGCTGCCGGTCCCGGCCCACGCCGCGGCGTACATCCTCTCGACGCGTGCGACCTACACGCTGAATCCGGACGCGCGGCGCATCGACGTCGGCGTGGCGGCCACGTTCAAGAACACGACCCCGAATCCGCCCGGGCAGTTCAGCGTCTTCGACAATCTGAAGCTCGCCGTGCAGGACGGCGCCTCGACCGTCACTGCCCGCGACGGGGCCGGCGTGCTCAGCGCCTCGGTCGCGCGCGAGAACGGCGTCAACGTCGTCACGGTCAAGCTGCGCACCGGGATCCGGTACCAGAAGCAGGTCGACGTCAGCGTGGCGTACCAGCTCGCCGATGGCGCTGCGGCCGGACTCCGCGCGCGGCCGAGCGCGGTCGTCTTCCCTGCGTGGGGCTTCGGGACGTCGAGCCAGGTCACGATCCACGTGCCGACCGGCTATGAGGTCAAGACCGATGGCGACACGCTGACCCCCTCCACGGCTGCTGATGGCGTCACACTGGCGTCGGGAGTGATCGCCGACCCGTCGCACTGGCTCGCCATGGTCACCGCGACGCATCCCACCCAGTACGCCACCACCGATCGCAGCATCCCGCTCGACGGAGGGACGATGGACCTCCAGGTCCGGGCGTTCGACGACGATCCGTCGTGGGGCGCGGCGACCGCCGACCTGCTCACCCGGGCGATGCCGCTGGTGCAGAAGACGCTCGGCCTGCCATACCTGCGCCAGGGTCCGGTTGTCGTCACCGAATCGGTCGCGATCGCACAGGGAGGCATCAGTGAGGGCGGCGCCACCTCGCCGGAGCTGCTCGTGGCGTTCGACCAGCCGGCCTTCACCGTCGTCCACGAGGCGGCGCACCTGTGGCTCACCGGTGAGCTCGCGAGCGATCGCTGGATCCGTGAGGGCCTCGCCTCGTGGGTCGCCGCGGAGGTCGGCACGCAGCTCCACCTCGATCCGCCGTATGACCCCGCCGCCCGGGTCAAGGCTCTCGCCGCCGCGGCGTTCCCGCTCGAGTCGTGGGGTGCCGGGTCGGCCACGGCCGACCAGGACGCCTACGGCTACGCTGCCTCGTGGCAGGTCACCGCCGGCATCGCGTCCCAGATCGGCGCCGACGCCCTGCGCGCCGCACTCCGTCGCATCGAGGCCGGCCGCTCGGCCTACGACCCCGTCGAGGTCGACACGCCGCCACCGGACGCGCTGCCGGAGCGGCCGGTCGACTCGCGCCGCCTCCTCGACCACCTCGAGGCGGTGAGCACGAGCACCGACCTCGCGACGACGTTCAGGGCGCTCGTCGTTCCCGCCGACGCGGCGAGCGAGCTCGACGCTCGCCAGGCCGCCCGCCAGGCCTACGGTGGACTCCTTGCCCGGGCGGGAAGCTGGGGCGGCCCGGCTCCAGTCACGTCGGCGCTCGCCGCGTGGGATTTCCCGACCGCCACGAGCGCCATGGCGGCCGCCACCGACTGGCTCGCGAACCGGGACGGCCTCCTCAGCGCGATCGGCGAGGCCGGCCTGACGACCCCGAACCGCCTGCGCGAGCGGTACCTGGCCGACGGCGGCGGCACCGATGCGACGACCGAGCTCGACGCGGAGCGGGCGGTGGTCGACGCATATCGGGCGGCACTCGTCCGCTCGGTCGCGGACCGGCCCTTCCTGGCGCGCATCGGCCTGCTCGCCGGCCCGGAGCCCTCCATGCTCCTCGTGCGCGCGAACGGCGCCTTCGCGGCCGGCGACCTGCAGGTCGCGCTCGACGAGGTGCGGCAGGCGGGGAACCTCCTCGACGGCGCGCAGACCGCGGGCATGGTGCGCCTCGTGTCGGCCGCCGTCGTCCTCGTGGCGGGGCTGGGGCTCGCGATCTGGCTCCTGCGCCGCCGCTCCGTCGCGCACCGGTAGAATGACGCCGCATGACGCCTGACAACCCGAGCGCGCCTCGGCCGACGCCGAAGTTTCGGCCGGAGCCGGAGGTCATGTCGGGCGACAACGCCGACGTCTACTTCGAGCGCGCCGCGCGCATCCTCGCCGCCGAGGGCATCGACCCGGTCGTGACGATGGAGATCTTCTGCCGCGCTGATGCCGTCCTGTGCGGTGCCGCCGAGGCGCAGGCCTACCTCCGCGCGGCGCTCGGGCCCGAGCGGCCGCACGTGCCGGAGCCCGTCGTCGAGTCACTCGCCGACGGCGACCTCATCGGGCGCAAGGAGGTCGTGATGCGCATCACCGCCCGCTACTCGGGCTTCGGGTTGTACGAGACCGCCATCCTCGGCATCTTCAGCCAGTCGACCGGCTGGGCCACCGCGGCGCGTCGCGTGGTCGAGGCGGCCGCCCCGATTCCGGTCATCGGCTTCGGAGCTCGGCACGTCCACCCCAGCATCGCGGACCAGATGGACTATGCGAGCGTCGTCGGCGGGTGCATCGGTGCCTCGACGCCGGCGGGCGCCCGTCTCGCCGGCCTTGCCCCGACCGGGACCATGCCGCACGCCCTCGTCCTCATCTTCGGCGACACGGTGCGGGCGGCCGAGGCGTTTGATCGCCACATCGAGCCGGACGTGCCGCGCATCGTGCTCGTCGACACGTTCAAGGACGAGGCGGAGGAGTCGCTGCGCGTCGCCGAGGCGCTCGGCAAACGGCTGTGGGGCGTCCGTCTAGACACGCCGTCGGAACGCGGCCGCGTGACCGCCGACCTCGTGAAGGAGGTGCGGGTGCGGCTCGACCAGGCCGGCCACGAGCACGTGAAGATCGTCGTCTCCGGCGGCATCGACGTGGAGCGGATCCTCTACTTCAAGGAGTCCGGAGCGCCGGTCGACAGCTTCGCGGTCGGCGGCGCGATCTCCGATGCGGGCCCCATCGACTTCACCGGCGACCTCAAGGAGATCGACGGGCGGCCGATCGCGAAGCGCGGCCGCATCCCCGGGCGGACCGACAACCCGCGCCTGCGACGGGTCGACCTCGGCGCCTGACGCCTCCGGCGGATCGGTCTACGCTGGACCGATGGACGACGCCGAGGAGCGGGAATCCGCCTACGAGCTTTTTCAGCGTGGCATGCGGCTGCTGAGTGACGACCATCCCGGTGCTGCTGCGGTGCTGCTCGAGCGTGCGTTGGCACTCGAGCCGGCGAAGGCCTCGATCCTCGAGGCGCTCGGTCGCGCGTACTTCAACCAGGGGCGTCACGAGCTCGCCGCCGAGCGATTCCGCGCCATCGTGGAGCATGACCCGCTCGCCGATTACGCGCACTTCGGGCTCGGCCTCGCCGCGAAACGCCTCGGCGACCGGCTGACGGCACGGCGCCACCTTCGCATGGCGACCTTGCTTCGCCCCGATAACGACGACTATCGGCGCGCGCTCGAGCGGCTCGGCGAGACGGCCTGACCGATCAGGCGGCGCGCCGGCCGCGGTCTCGGTCGTCACGCCCTCAGCGCGATGGCAAGCCGGATGCCAGCAGCCGCTCGAGCCACCACAGGCCGACGATCGTCTTCGCGTCGCGGACCCTGCCTGCGTCGATCGCGGCTCGCGCCGCATCGGCCGTGAGCCAGGTGGGCTCGAGCTCCTCGTCGTCGTCCGCGGCGGCGAACGCATCGGTCAGGTCGGTCGCGAGGAACAGGTGCATGAGCTCGGTGCAGAAGCCAGGCGCGGTGTAGAACACGGGACCCGGGCGCCAGGTGGCTGCGGCTCGCCCCACCTCCTCGGTCAGCTCGCGTCGCGCGGTTGCCTCCGGCGCTTCTTGGGGCTCGCGCGTACCGGCGGGGATCTCGAGCAGCGTCTCGCCGGTCGCGTGGCGCCACTGCCGCACCATCGCGACGCGACG
>JBBQMC010000104.1:0-8086 GCA_038328565.1 Candidatus Limnocylindria bacterium | reverse complement strand
CGAAGGTTACGGGTTCGAAACCCGTAGGCCACCCCAGTTTCCAGGACGGGCGTCATGTCCGATCCCATCTGCGCCAGACTTGCGCTGCATGAGCCCGATCAACCTCAATCGCGCCCGGCCGATGCCCAGCCCGGATGCCTTCGATCGCTGGCTCGCCGCGCACGGCGCCCGCGAGCCGGAGGTCGTCGTCGCGATCTGGAACAAGCGGTCGCGGCGGCAGACGGTCAGCCTCGTCCAGCTCCAGGAGGTCGCGGCCTGCCACGGCTGGGTCGACTCCCAGACCAAGCGGATCGATGAGCAGCGCTACGCGATCCGATTCGTGCCGCGCACGGCGCGGAGTCGTTGGAGCGAGAAGAACCGCGCCATGGCGCGCCGGATGATCGAGGCCGGACGGATGCGACGTGCCGGGACGGCCACCCTGCCCCCGGACCTGTGAGGCGGCGAGCGCTATCCTCCACCGCATGACGGAACCCGCGACGCCGGCCACCACCGGGCCGATGCCTGCCCTCTACCTCGGCCGCGGTGCCCCGCCGCTGCTCGAGGACGCGACCTGGATGGCGGAGCTCGGCGGCTGGGCGGCGACGCTGCCGCGGCCGAAGGCGATCCTCATCGTCAGCGCGCATTGGGAGTCCGCGCCCGTCACCGTCAGCGCCACCACCCGGGTGCCGCTCGTGTACGACTTCTACGGCTTCCCGGAGCACTACTACCGCATGCGCTACGACGCGCCGCCCTCACCCGAGCTCGCCGCCACCGTCGCGTCGCTCATGCCGGATGGCGAGCCGGTCATGCAGATGCCGACCCGCGGCCTCGACCACGGCGCGTGGGTGCCGCTGACGGCGATGTTCCCCAAGGCGGACGTCCCGGTCCTCCAGATGTCGATGCCCGACCTCGACCCGCAGCACCTGTTTGACCTCGGGCGACGCCTGGCGCCGCTTCGCGACGAGGGCGTGCTCGTCGTCGGGTCGGGGTTCATGACCCACGGCCTGCCCTTCATCCACGACTACTTCGCCGGCAAGCCCGGCGCACCGTCGTGGTCGGTGGAGTTCGACGCCTGGGCGGCCGAGGCGCTCGCCCGGGGGGACATCGACGAGCTGATGGCGTTCCGCAGCAAGGCGCCCGGCATGCCGTACGCCCATCCGACGACCGAGCATTTCGCCCCGCTGTTCGTCGCCCTCGGCGCCGCCTCGAAGCCGGACGCCGCACCGGACACGAAGATCGAAGGCTACTGGTTCGGGCTCGCGAAGCGCTCGGTCGAGCTGCGCTGACCTGATCGGCGCCCCGCGATGCTGGACACCCGGCGGAGAATGAGGGCGTGACGGTGCGCGCCCTGCACGGCCTCCTGCGAACCGACCCGCGACTCGACGCGGAGCTCGTCGCGCCCCTAGCCCTCGTCCGTGCCCTCCATGCCTTCGCCGGCGTCGCGTGCCTCGAAGTGGCGCTCGGCAGCGCGACCTCCATCTCGACGACGGCCGCGCTCCTTCCGGGTCTGCTGCTCACTGCGTCCGCGATCGCGCTCGGCGGTGAGCGCCACTGGGTCCTGCCGTTCGCCGTGATTGCCGGCTGGGCGGGCATCGCGGTCACCCTGGCCGGCGCCATCGCCTCGTCGCATCTTCACCCCCTCGTCGCGCTGCTCATCGTCGGGCTGCTGTGGCAGGCGAACGCGCTCCTCGGCGGCGCACCGCGCCTCGACTGGCGCCGCCTCGCCGCCGCGCCCGCGTCACGCACGTCGGCCGGCGACCACTACGACGGGGCGATCGAGGAGCTCTGACCAAGGTGGAGGAGCTCGCCTCGATCCGCGCCCTCGTCGACCGCGGCGAGGCTCATTGCGCCGTGAGATCGACGCCGAGCGAGCCGCGGACGCCGGTCACATCGAGGGCGTGTAGCCCGGCGCGAGGTACCGCTCCGGATCCTCGGTGAAGTCGAGGTAGCAGCCGCGGCCGCAGAATCCATACGTCGTGCCCGCCTGCGTGGCCACGAGCCCGTTCGCCGTGGCATCGGTCATGTCGACCTCCATCCCGCAGACGGGATCGGTCGCGACCAGATCGGTCATTGGTCCTCCTCGGATGGTCGTGGCGTCCTGCCGTGACGCCCCGGGCGCCCGGAAGCGGCGCAGGCGGAGCGCGTTCGTCACGACGCTCACGCTGCTGAGCGCCATCGCCGCGGCGGCCACCCCCGGGTTGAGGAGCACGCCGTACGCGGGATACAGGATGCCAGCCGCCACGGGGATGAGTACCACGTTATAGGCGAATGCCCAGAACAGCCCCTGGCGGATGACGCGAACGGTCTGGCGCGACAGGGCGATCGCGCCGCCGATCCCGCGCAGGTCGCCGCCGACGAGCGTGATGTCCGACGCGGCCAGCGCGACGTCGGCCCCCGTACCGATCGCGATCCCGAGATCGGCGGTGGCCAGGGCCGGCGCATCGTTGATGCCGTCGCCGACCATCGCGACGCGGTGCCCGGCAGCCTGGAGCGCGCGCACCCGCTCGGCCTTCTCGGCCGGCCGCACCTCGGCGACGACGTGGTCATCCGCGATGCCGGCCGCCGCGGCGATCGACGCCGCCGCGCGCCGATGGTCGCCGGTGATCATCCACGGCTCGAGCCCGAGATCGCGAAGCGCGGCGATGGCGTCGTGCGCGCTCGGCTTCAGCTCGTCCGCGAGCGTGATGCGCCCGATCAAGGCACCGGCACGCGCGACGAGGATGGACGTGGCCCCGTGGCCGGCGGCGCCATCGACGGCGGCCTCGACGCCGTCGAGCGCGATCCCGCACTCAGCGAGGAGCGCAGGGCTCCCGACGATCACCAGTGAGTCGGCGACGTTGGCAGTCGCACCGCGGCCCGCGACGGCCTGGAAGCCGGTGGGCGTGCCGAGCGCGAGGTTGCGAGCGCGCGCGGCGCTCACCACGGCGCGTGCGAGGGGATGCTCCGAGGCGAGCTCAACGGTCGCGGCGAGCTGGAGGAGCTCGTCCGCGCCGATGCCGGCGATGGGCACAACCTCCGTGAGCGATGGCCGCCCCAGCGTCAAGGTGCCAGTCTTGTCGAGGACGATCGTGTCGATCGCCCGCGCGCTCTCGAGCGCCTCGGCGCCGCGGATCAGGATGCCGTGCTCGGCGGCGGCCCCGGTGCCGGCCATGATGGCGGCCGGCGTCGCGAGGCCGAGCGCGCAGGGGCAGGCGATGATGAGCACCGCGATCGCCGCGCTCAGCGCGAAGCCCGCGTCATGGCCGACGATGAGCCAGGTCGCCGCCGTGAGCACCGCGGCGATGATCACGAGTGGCACGAAGACCTCCGCGACGCGGTCGACGAGGCGCTGGATCGGTGCCTTCGAGCCCTGGGCATCGGTCACGAGGCGCACGATCTGGGCGAGCGCCGTGTCGGCGCCCACGTGGCGCGCGGTCATGACGAACGACCCGGAGGCGTTCACGGTCGCCCCGATCACCTCGTCACCCGGGCCCTTCTCAACCGGCAGGCTCTCGCCGGTGACCATGCTCTCGTCGAGCGCCGAGCGGCCCTCGCGGACGGTGCCATCGACCGGCACGCGCTCGCCCGGGCGCACCCGGACGAGATCGCCCACCCGCACCTGGCTGATCGGCACGTCGATCTCGCTGCCATCGCGAACGACCCGCGCCGTCGTCGGCTGGAGCTGCATCAGCGCGCGCACCGCGGCTCCGGTCTGGCGTCGTGCCCGGGCCTCGAGCCAGCGCCCGGCGAGCACGAGGGCAACGATGATCACCGCGGTCTCGAAGTATGTGTCCATCGGCAGGCCGACCGCCGCCGCCACCGACGGCCAGAGGGTCACGAACGCGCTGTAGCCGAAGGCGACGCTCGTCCCAACCGCGACGAGGGTGTCCATCGTGGCCGATCCGTGGCGCGCGGCCCGCCATGCGGCGCGGTAGAAGGTTCCCCCTGCCCAGACCTGGACGACGGTGGCCGCGACGAGGAGTCCCGGTGCCAGGATCGGCATCGGGATCCCCGTCGGCAGGAACATGAGCGCCATCATCAGCAGGCCGATGACGAGGCTGACCAGCGCCCGTCGGCCGAGCGCCCGAAGCTCGACGTCGCGGGTGGCGTCGCCCGCGTCCGCTGCCTGCGGCGCGTCCGCTGCCGCACCGACGGCGACCTGGTAGCCGGCGGCCTCCACGGCGGCAGCGATGGCGCGGACCGATGTCGCCGCGGGATCGAACGCCACCCGTGCCTGCTCGGTCGCGAGGTTCACGCTCGCCTCCGCCACGCCGTCGACGCGGTTGACGAAGCGCTCGATGCGATTGACGCAGGAGGCGCACGTCATGCCGGTGATCGGGAGCTGCACGATCTCGATGGGCCGCGGCGTAGGTGCCATGCCGCAATTGTGCGGAACCTGCGACGACGGTGTCAAATACCCCGGGGGAGTATCAGTGACCCGCCGCGCGAGGGCCGCCGAGCCACGACACCGCTGCCGCGAGGTACACCTGCGGCGCGTCCCGGTGGATCGAGTGTCCGGCGGCGATCTCGACCGTGCGCGAGCCGGCGGGCAGCCGCGCCACCGTCGCCAGGCGGCTCGGGCCGCTGAGGCCGGAACGCTCCTCGTCGGCGAGGAGGAGCAGCATCGGCATTGCGAGCTGCGCGACGAGCGCTTCCGTGGGATCGAGCATGGCCGCGCCCCCCACGACCGCCGAGATGATCGCCTCGATGCGGCAGTCGGCCACGTCCGCCGTCACGCCCGCCACGTCACGCTCCTCCCAGTCCGGGTTGCGCTCGCGCACCTCGGCGGCGAGGGCCTTCGGGTCACGGCGCACGAGGTCGGCCTCACGCCGCCAGTTGGCGATCTGCTCGGTGCGGTCTCCGCGCAGCCCCGGGGGGTCCTCGAGCACGACCCGGCCCGCCAGCTCCGGCTCGCGGACGAGAAGCTGGAGGATCGTTCGCGCCCCGAGCGAATGTCCCCAGGCCACGTCGAGCCGCACATCGCCGAGCTCGGCGCGCACGGTCTCGGCCAGGTCATCGGCCGCGTCCCAGCGACCGATGGGCGTGGGGCAGGCGGAGCGGCCGTGGCAGCGGAGATCGGGCGCGACGACCTGCCAGCCCAGCGCGGCCAGCGCGGGGCCGATCCGCCACCAGGTGCGGCTGGATGCGGTGACGCCGTGGACCAGGAGCAGGGGCGGCCGGCTCGGGTCGATCGGGTCGGGCCAGCGTTGGACGGCGAGTCGCATGTCGACGCAGGGTCGCACGTCGGGTGCCGACGGGTGGCCCGATGGTCCCGCTTCGGGCCATGACCCAGCCGGTCGCAAGGTCATGCCCCTCACGGGACGACCCGGCTACAGACCCGAGAGCCCAGGCGGTCGACCATGACGAGCACGGCCAGCTGCCGGCCGCACCGACCTCACTGCTGGAGCACCGGATGATCGAGCACCTCACGCGACGGGCACGCACCGCGACGGCACGCGCGGCATTGCTGGGCGGCAGCGCCCTTCTCGGCGCCGCCGCCTTCGCCACCCTCGGCGTCACGCCGGCCACCGGATGGAACCAGTCGAGCGCCGAGGCGACGCTCTGGCAGCTCACGAACGGCGCGCGCGCCAACAACGGCCTCCGCGTCCTCCAGCAGAACGGCACGCTCGTGGGCCTCGCGCGCTGGCGGAGCAAGGACGAGGTGCAGCGCAACTACTTCAGCCACACGATCCTCGGCACGGGCTACGAGGTCTACCACTGGTACGACACGAATGGCCTGCGCTACCGATGGGGTGGCGAGAATATCGGTTGGAACAACGGCTACGCCGATACCGATTCAGCAGTGAAGATCCATGAGGGCTTCATGGCCTCGCCCGGACACCGCGCGAACATCCTCGAGCCGTCATGGACGCACGGCGGCATCGGTGCCTTCGGCGCGGACAACGTCAGCTTCCTGGGTGCGACCCGCAGCCCCCGCTTCTACACCGAGCTCTTCATGCAGGCGCTCTCGACCTCCCCGGCGCCTCCGCCCCCGCCGCCGCCCGCAGGGACGCCACCGCCACCGCCGCCGTCGAGCGGCGGAGCGACGGTGACTCAGCCCGCGCGCGTGGCGCCCACGCCCACGCCGCGCCACGTGACCGTGGGCAATCCCGCCCGCCCGGTCTCGTCCGAGCCACTCGACGGTGCCGAGGTCGTCACGACTGCATCGGTCCGCTGGTCGGGCGTCGCCACCGGGGCCCTCCCGACCGAGGCGGCCTGGCCGCGCGGCCGCGACAGTGCGTCCGCTGCCGCTGCGCCCAGCCTGCGGATCGAGGCGGCGAGCGCCGCCGACCGCGGATTCGTTGACGCGGTGATCGGCGGGCTGCTCGGCTTCCTCATCGGCTGACCGGCCAGCCCGCGGAGCGACCTGCGCGGGCTAGACTCCATCGCGCATGAGCTCCCTCATTCTCGAGGCGCGCGACCTCGTCAAGACCTATCCCGCCGGTTCCGGCACGGTCGAGGCGCTGCGGGGAGCGTCGCTGTCGGTCACGAGCGGCGAGTTCGTTGCCCTCATGGGGCCGTCCGGCTCCGGCAAGAGCACGATGCTCCAGCTCCTCGGCGGCCTCGACGAGCCGACGAGCGGGACCGTCGTCATCGACGGCATCGACGTCACCGCCCTCGACGAGGAGCACCGGACCCTGACCCGGCGCCGCAAGACCGGCTTCGTCTTCCAGTTCTTCAACCTCATCCCGCTGCTGTCGGTGAGCGAGAACGTGGCCCTGCCGTTCCTCATCGCCGGCGGGTCGGTGGGCGACCATCGCGAGCGGGTCGTCGAGCTGCTCCGCCTGGTCGGGCTCGTCGAGAAGGCAGATGCGCGTCCGGACGAGCTGAGCGCCGGCGAGCAGCAGCGCGTGGCGCTCGCCCGCGCCCTGGCCGCGTCGCCGGCGATCCTGCTCGCCGACGAGCCGACCGGCAACCTCGACTTCACGACCGGCATCGAGATCCTCGACCTGATCTGGGACTCGTGCGACCGGCTGGGTCAGACGATCGTGCTCGTCACCCATGACGCGCGTGCCGCCGCGTACGCCGACCGGGTGCTCGTCATCCGGGACGGGCGGGTGCGCGACGAGATCGCACTCGGCCGGCGCGCCGACCACGCGCCCGCCCCGCTGATCCGTCGGCTCTCGGCGCTGGGACTCTAGGCGCCGCCGGCTCGATGCGGCTCAGCGGTCTCGCGCTCCGCAGCCTGGCCAGCCGGCCACTGCGCACCACGCTCACCGTCATCGGCGTCGCGGTGGGGGTCGCGATCGTTGCGGCGACGCTGATCGCCAACCAGGCGTCAGGGGAGGCGATCGAGCGCGCCGCCCAGGAACTCGTCGGCCGCGCCGCGTTCCGGGTCCGCGCCTTCGACCCGGCTGGCTTCACGCCGCGGGCGATCGCCGCCATTCGGCGCATCCCCGGCGTGCGCGCGGCGGCCGCGGTGGGGGAGCGTCGGATGACGCTCTCCACTCCACCGGGGCCAGATGAGATCGTCTTCGGGCTGCTGGCGGTGGCCCTCGACCCCGACGTCGAGCCCGCGATTCGCGACCCGCACCTTGTCGCGGGCGTTGCGCTCTCGGCCGACGAGCCGACCGGTGTCCTCCTCAACGCCGGCTGGGCGTCCGACCACGGCCTGGCGGTCGGCGACGAGATCCGGCCGGCCGACTGGGTGCCGGGCGAGCCGGCGTTCCACGTGACCGGGCTCGTCGACGACGTGGGCTTCGGGGCGCTCGAGCGAGGCGGCGTGCTCATCGTCGACCGCACGCAGCTCGACGCGATGATCGCGAAGCCGGTCCCGGTGGTCGCGGTCGACGTCCAGACCGTCGACGGCCACGCGGCCGACGTCGAGGCGGCGCTCGACCGGCAGCTGCGCGAGCCGTTCGTCGTCGAGACCGCCGCCGACGCGGCGACCCGCTTTGCCCGCGCGCAGGCCGCATTCGCGCCGATCGCCTTCCTGTTCGGCCTGGTGGCCCTCGTCGTCGGCGCGTTCCTGGTGGCGAACACGATGGCGATGACGGTTGGGGAGCGGGTGCGCGAGATCGGCCTGCTTCGCGCCGCCGGCACCACGAGCCGCCAGGTCCTGTGGCTCTTCGCGCGCCAGGGGCTCCTCATCGGCGCCGCGGGGGCCGTGCTCGGCATCCTGCTTGGG
>JBBQMC010000103.1:0-8134 GCA_038328565.1 Candidatus Limnocylindria bacterium | reverse complement strand
GAGCACCTCCGACCAGTTCGCCGCACCGATGAGGCCGTTCATGAGCATCGGCTCGGCGTCGTCGGCACCCGCCTCCTCCTGGAGCCAGGCGAGGACCAGGGAGGCGTCAACGACCGTGCTCATTCGGGGCGCGACTCCTCCGCGGCTGCGGCGCGTCGCTCCGCGAGCAGCTCATCACGCATGCTGATGGGCACGCCGGCGAACAGCGAACGCAGGCGCGCCCGGACCGATGACCGCGGGAGCAGCACAACGGCGTCGCCCTCGACTATCGCCACCAGCTCGCTTCCCTCCCGAAGTCCGAGCTGGCGGCGGATCCCGACCGGGATCACGACGCGACCCTTCGGTCCCACCGATATCGTCAGGGTGTCACTCATGCGGCGATGGTGTCACCGCAACGGGTCGCCGTCAAGTGCTAGAGGACGAGGACCCAGTAGCGCGCGGTGGCCATGCAGAAGATCGCGATCGCAAGGCCGGCGAGCACGTAGTACCCGGCCCGCCGCGCCTCGCCGGACGCGCGCATCAAAGTCTGGCGCTCCTCGTCGGTCGGCGCGCGGCTTTCGCCGAGGAAGGCGCCCAGGATCCGCTCCACCGTCCTGGTGCGCGGAAAGACGTAGCCGCCGCCGATCCCCAGCGTGAGAATCCCCGCGATCCCGCCGATCGTGAATCCCAGCCGCGAGCTGTCGAAGAGCTGATCGGTCTTCAGGCCGCCAGTCGTGATCCAGAGCAGCCACAGCCCGGCAAGCACGGTGATGATCGCGGCGGTGAGGAGTGCATTCGAGATCCGCCGCTCATGGATCAGGTGGTACATGAACGGCTGACCGCTCGGCCCGAGCGCCATCGCCGTCGGCTGCACGAAGAGGAAGAACGTGTAGACCCCGCCGAACCAGAAGGCGCCAGCCGCGATGTGGATGAGTCGCAGGATCGCCACGTCCATGAGTCGTCACCTCCGGCAGAGCTCGGGTCGGCAGGAAATCGTTCGCAGCATAGCCCCGTATCGATTGGCAAGGGTGCCGGATAGGACCCATGGACAGTTGACAAGAACCGGCCAGAATTTATGATGCGGCAGCCCGACGGCCAAAAGGGGAGGACAAGGTGGGGAATTCAACGCAACCAGTTCTCGGCGTGCTCTGCTCGCGCCCGTAATGCGCTCGGCCGTTCAAGGCGTTGCGCTGGCCATCGTCGTGGCGGCGGCATCCGTCCTCCTGGCGAGGACCGGTGCCGGCGCAGCCGGTCCCACCTCGGCGGTCGCGAGCCCGGCCGTCCAGCGGCTTGCCGGTGCGGACCGATACGCAACCGCGGCCGCCGTTTCGGCAGCCATCTTCCCGGCACATCCCGCGATCATGTTCGTCGCCACGGGCGCCACGTTTCCGGACGCGCTGGCGGCGGGTCCTGCCGCCTGGATGGATCAGAGCCCTGTGCTCCTTGTGACTCGCACCGGGTTGCCAACCTCTACGCGGGACGAGCTGGTGCGATTGCAGCCGGACCTCGTCTACGTGCTCGGCGGCACGGCCGTCGTCTCCGATTCCGTCGTCATGGCAATCTCCAATTTGGGCATTTCCGTCACTCGGCTCGCTGGTGCGGACCGATATGAGACCGCGACGAAGGTCTCCGCCCAGACCTTCGCACCCGCTGTCCCGGCAGTCTTCATCGCCACGGGCTTGAACTACCCGGATGCGCTCGCCTCCACGCCCGCGGCATCCCGGATGCTGGCCCCGCTGCTGCTGGTTCCGACGTCAACGATCCCGGCATCGGTCCAGACGGAGCTCACACGGCTCCAACCCGCCCAGATCTTCGTGATCGGTGGACCGAGCGTCGTCTCCGATGCGACGCTCACGGCGCTCGGCGCCTACACGTCAGGGACGGTCAGGCGCCTTGCCGGCGCGGACCGATACGCGACCTCCCTGGCGATCTCCCAGGAGTTCTTCGACTCCGCTCCCATCGGGTTCGTGGCAACCGGCCGTAATTTCCCCGACGCTCTCGCGGGCGGTCCTGCGGCAGCATTCTCCGATGGCCAGATCCTGCTGGTTCCGGGTACCTCCCTGCCTCAGCCCGTCGCGGACGAGATCACCCGAATCGGCATGCAGCGCGCATACGTCCTCGGCGGCACCGCGTCGGTCAGCGACCCGATCATCACGGCACTCAACGGCGTCCTTCCCTAGCGGGTCGGCGGCACCGATGGGTCGCCGGCTGGTCGGAAGGATCCGTTCGCCCGACTAGACTCCGCGGGATGACACGTCCCGAAGACCGCCCCTTCCGGTTCGGGGTAACGCTCCCCGGGGATGAGGGTGGCCGCGACCGGGTGCTCGAGACGGCGCGCCGGGCGGAGGCGGCGGGCGCATCGGTCCTGCTGGCGACCGACCACCTTGGTGCCTGGGGTGCGTTCCCGCGGCTCGTGGCGGCCGCCCAGGCGACGAGCCTCCGCATCGGCACGCTCGTGCTGAACAACGACCTGCGCCACCCGACGGTGCTCGCCCAGGAGCTCGCGACCGTCGACGCCATGACCGATGGGCGCCTCGAGATCGGTCTCGGCGCCGGCTGGAATCGCCCCGAGTACGAGGCCGCAGGGCTGACGTTCGACCCGCCGCGAGACCGCCTGCGCCGCATGAAGGCCTCGCTCCGGATGCTGCGCCAGGCGCTGAGCCAGGGCCGCATCGACCACGACGGGGACGAGGTGTACGCCGCCATCCACGAGCAACGGTTGCCGACCTCCGTCCAGCGGCCCCACCCGCCGTTCCTCGTGGGTGGCGGCGGGCCAAAGCTGCTCGCCTTCGCGGCGCGGGAGGCAAGCATCGTCGGGATCGATCCCCGCTCGCTCCCTGGTGGCGGCCCCGACGTGACCGATATCACCGAGGCGGCCGTCGACCGCAAGGTCGGTTGGATCCGCGAGGCGGCCGGGGACCGATGGGCGGAGCTCGAGATCAACATCATCGTGTGGCAGATGGACCCGGACTTCCGCCGCCGCACCGGTTCCCCGCCCGCGCGCGCCCGTGGCATCTCCGAGGAGGAGCTCCCGAAGAGCCCGCACTACCTCGTCGGCGACACCGACGAGATGGTCGACACCCTGCTCGCGCGCCGCGCGCGCTGGGGCATCAGCTACATCGGATTCGGGGCACGCGACCTGGCGACCATGCAACCGGTGATCGCGCGCCTCAGCTGAGGCATTCGGTCGTTACGCAAGCACACTCGCGGCGCCCATTCAGCGCGACCACGACGGGTCCGCGTCGCCCGGCGCGGTGCCGCCGAGCCGCGTCAGCGCGGCGCCATCCATGGCGGCGATGAAGATCGCCGCGCCCGGCCCCGCAGTGCCGGTCACCGCCAGCCAGGCACCATCCGGCGACCAGGCCGCGGCCGCGGGTTCGCCAGCTCCGCTCGCGACCGGGACCTGGCCCGTCCCGTCGGTTGCCATGAGGTAGAGCTCGATGCTTCCGTGCCGATCGCTGGCGAACGCGATGTGCGCGCCATCCGGGGACCACGCCGGGGACGAGTCCACGGCCGGGTCATTGGTCAGGCGCGTCTCGCCTTGCCCGGCGTTGTCGATGACGTAGATCTCGCGGTTCCCGCCACCGAGGTCGCGGGCGAACGCGACATTGAGGCCCTCCGGCGACCAGGCTGGGGCGACGTCGTCATCGCCGCCGCGCGTCAGCCGCGTTACCCGCGACCCGTCGACATCCATGACGTAGATCTGCGAGGCGCCATCGCGATTGCTGGCAAAGGCGATCCGCGACCCGTCAGGCGACCAGGCCGGGTACCCGTCCGCCGCCACGTCGTGGGTCAGTCGCTGCACAGCGCCGCCTTCGGTGTCCATGACGTAGATCTCGTAGTTGCCATCCCGGTCGCTGGTGAAGGCAAGCCGGGATCCATCCGGGCTGAGCGACGGTTGGGCATCGGTGGCCGGGTCGTTCGTCAATCGCCGGGCCGTCTCCGAGGCCGTCTCGAGCAGGTAGATCTCCCAGTTGCCGTCGCGCTGACTGCTGAACGCGATGCGACCCGTCGGCACCGGGACCGATGGGTCTCCGACCGGGCGGGGTGCGACGCGAGGGCTGATCTGCGGTGGGGAGGCGGCGCCCGGCGGCGAGCACGCGGTCGCGAGTCCCACGATGAGGCAGAGGATGCGACCGTGGTGAGGGCGATGCGGCATCGACGGCAGCTGCGGTGCACCGGGAAGGACCGGCGCGAGGCCCCGTCGCATGACGGAGCCCCGCGCCACGGCACAGCGGTTCGGTTACGGGGTGCAGGGCGCCGCGACCGGCACCGGGTCCAGCGCGGTGGACGGGTAGATGCGGGTGGTGAACCACTCGACCGTCGCAATGCCCGCGTTCTTCGACGGCAGGATCATGGCGTTGAGGACCTCGCCGGGTCGCTCGATGTACGTGTTGCCCGCGGTGAGGTCCCACGTGCGGCAGTTCCGATCGAGGTAGGTCAGGGTACCGACGGTGACGGTCAGGATGACCGGGCCGTTGTGGTAGTGCCAGCCGGCGCGGAAGGCCGGATCAGGCGCGACGCGGCTGTACGTCGTCTTGACGTTCGCACCGCGCGGCACCTCAAGCTCGATCCCATGCCGATCGACATCCACGGTCTTGCTGTTCACCGCGGTATAGGTGAAGGCCGTCGTGGGCAACGCGCCGCTGACGAGTGCGGCGATGGTCGTGCCGCCGCCGAGCACGAGGCTCGCGATTACGGCACCGAGCAGCAGGATCCGCCGGACGGCGTTCCTGCGAGCGAGGGGTTGGCGGGTCGATCCTGGGCTCGGCATGTCGATCTCCTGTCCTAAAGCGCATGTGCGCCGCGTGCCGGCGTTCGCCAGGCGCGCCACGGGATCGTGTCCGGCCCCGCATGCAGGCGCCATGCAGGCGGATTGCAGCCGCCCCGGGAGTACGATCCGGCGGTGGAATTCCGGATCCTCGGGCCACTCGAGGTGGAGGAAGGGGGCGTACGACTCGCGCTCGGCGGCCCGCTCCAGCGGCTCGTCCTTGCCGAGCTGGTCCTTGACGCCAATCGCGTCGTCTCCACCGATCGCCTGATCGACGCGCTCTGGGGGTCAGAGCCGCCGGACACGGCGCGGGCAACCCTCCTCGCCTACGTCTCGCGGCTGCGAGGGCTGCTCGGTCGCGACCGCATCGTCGCCCGCGCGCCGGGGTACGCCCTCGTGGCGGCGCGCGCGGAGGTGGATGCGCTCCGGTTCGCGGACCTCGTCGACGAGGCACGCCGCGCGACGTCTGACAGCGAGTCGGTGAGCCGGCTGCTGGCACGCGCCCCTGGATCTGTGGCGTGGTGATGCACTCTCCGACCTCGGCGACCACGAGGCGCTGCGTCCCGCCATCACGAACCTCGAGGAGCTGCGCATGACGGCGATCGAGGATCGGATGCAGGCGGAGATCGACGTCGGTCACCATCGAGCTGCAGTCCCGGAGCTCGAGCGGCTGGCAACGGAGCATCCGCACCGCGAGCGCCTGTCGAGCCAGCTGATGATCGCCCTCTACCGATCCGGTCGGCAGAGCGACGCACTCGGCGTCTACCACCGCGCTCGCCACTTCCTCGACGACGAGCTCGGCATCGATCCCTCGCCCGAGCTGCGGACGCTGCACGAACGGATGCTGCACCAGGATCCGACGCTCGGTCTCTCCACGCGCGCCACGCCGTCGCCAGGCTCGGCCGCCGGGCTCGGGTCTGACGAGATCGCCACCGTTGATGCCGGGGAAGCAGGGCGCAGGAGCGAGACGCATGCCGCCCCGTCACGTCGACCGCGGATCCTGCTGGCGGTCCTCGCCATCGCCGCCTCGCTCGGGGCAGCCTTCTTCATCGTGCGCGCCGCGCTGCCGGCCGCCTCGCCACCGGCCGTCGTCGCGAACGCGGTGCTGGTCATCGACCCCGCGACGGGCACGGAGCGGCGGGTCGTCGAGGTCGGCACCGGCCCCGGCGCCATCGCCTTCGGCTCTGGCAGCGCATGGGTCGCGAACTTCGACGACCGCACCATCCAGACGATCGCGGCCGGTGCCGAGCACGCGGGGACGCCGCTGGGCGGCATCACTGGGAACCCAACCTGCCTCGCCACGGCGGACGGCGGCATCTGGGTTGGGATCGGCTTTCCGAGCGGTCAGGTCGTCCGAATCGACCCTGCCGCACACAACGCCGTGACGACCGTGGTGGAGCGCGAGACCGGGATCGAGGCAGTCGCCATTGGCGAGGGCGCGGCGTGGATCACGAACGACCAGGCCAATACCCTGCTGCGCATCGATCTGGCCGATCCGAGCCAACAGCGACGCGTGGAGCTCCCCGGTGCCGGGCCGGCGGGCGTCGCCGTGGCGCCCGGGGCGATCTGGGTGGCCGAACGGCTGCGGGGCGCGATCGTGGAGATCGATCCGATCACGCTCCAGGTGAAGCGGACGATCGACGTGCTCTCCGGCGCGCCAGACCAGGTCGCGTATGGGGAGGGCTTCGTGTGGGTGACCAACGCGGCGGCTGACTCGGTGCTGCGCATCGATCCCGCTCCGAACGGCCAGGCCACGACGATCGCCGCGGTCGGCAACGGGCCGGACGGGATCGCCGCCGGCGAGGGATCGGTCTGGATCGCGAATGGCCTCGGGCGAACGGTGACGCGGATCGACCCACAGCAGGGCGCCGTGGTCGCGACGATCACGCTGCCGCCTGGGGTACGTCCGGCAGGCGTTGCGGTGGGCGGCGGCGTGGTCTGGGTATCGCTCCGGCGGGGCTAGGGGTCTGGAGCAACGATGAAGCGATCAAGTGCGGGCAGCCCCGTCGACTGGGCGTACGAGCTCGCGACGACGCGCGATGACACCGTCCAGCTCGCCTCGCCGAAGAGGAGCGGCAACACGGGGACGACCTCCTCCATCAGGTACTGGTCGAGGCGAGCCCAGCACTCGACCGGGTCGCGCAGGGACGACTGGCAGGCCGCGATCCGATCGTCCACGTTGGGCACTGAGGATGCGTATCCCCAGTCCGCGAGCTGATCCGCGGATGCCCCCATCAGGCTGGCGCTGCCCCCTTCCAGGAGGCCACGTGCACCCACGAGGCTGGGCAGGATGCCTGATGCGGTCGGGTAGTCCTTCTGGTAGCGCACCCCGAAGGAGATCGGGACGTGCTGGAGCGGGTCGAACATGCGCGCGAACATTGCCCGGGTCGCGAGCACCTGTTGGTCGAACTCGATCCCGATCGCCGATGCGTTCTCGGCGATCACGCCAGCCATGCCGGCCCAGAACGGCTCCCCGTCGCGCACGAGTGCCAACACGCCGCGGCAGGCCGGCGCATCGCACGTCCCGTCGTGATTGGTGTCGTACGCCGATTGCGCCATCTCCGCGCTGGCGGCGGCCAGCGAGCCATGGTCGTCCGGCGGACCGTGGGGCCGATACCCCGCCAGTAGGTCATCCTCGAGGCCGTCCGGCACGATGTGCGTCGCGACCTTGCCGCCGGTTGGTCCCGCGAACGCGGGAGGCTCCTGCGCCGCGATGGTATTGACGCGCGCCCGGTCGATCACGAGGTCGAGCGCCCGCCGCACGTGGAGGTCGTCAAACGGGGGCGCGGCGAGATTCAGAAGTGCCATGAACACCACGTCGTTTGACTCGGCGACGAGCCAGTGCGTCCCGCGTGCGTCGCGCTGCGCCGATCGAACGGCGTCACCGCTCGGAACGGCGTCCAGGGCGATGTCGATCTTGCCCTCATCGACCGCTGCAAGTGCCGCCGCCTCGGTCGGCCACGGCCGCACCTCGATGCGGTCGGGCTCCGCCGGTCGAAGGGCATCGGTGCCAGGATCCCACGACGGATTCCGCACGAGTGTCAGCGTGCCGTCGCTGGCATAGCCGGCAGCGCGCCGCTGCCGATCGGGCGATGCCGCGAGGTCCATCGCGCCGGCGCCCTCGACCATGTACGGGCCACTTGCCACGAGGTACGGCCCGTACCCATCGTCATGGCCGCTGGCGACGCCGAGCCGCGCCACCGGGTCGTCGGGCTTCGAGGGGATCGGCGCCGTGTCTGGCAGGGCGAACAGGTACGGCACGTCACCGGTCGCCGAAGTTGCGTGCACGCGGAGCGTGTACCGATCCGGCGCCTCGAGACCGGCGATAGACGATGCCTCGCCATCGGCGAACGCGCGGGCGCCCTGTATGACCTCCTCGTAGAG
>JBBQMC010000102.1:0-8180 GCA_038328565.1 Candidatus Limnocylindria bacterium | reverse complement strand
ATTCACCTCGGATGACCTAGAGCGTCCGCTTGAGGAGCTGGCCGCCGGAGACTCCGACGCGGCGAAGTTCGTCCGCACCTTCACCGAGAAGCGAGGCATTGATCCAGTCGACGAAGACAGCATCGAGGGCCTCGCCACAGGCCGCGTTCCGATGCACCCGCTTCGACGCGGGCAGCGCATCCGAGGTCTGACCTGGTTCGACCGCGACACAAACGTCGTGTGGCTTGTGGCCGCCCACTTCGATCACCGATCCGGCGAGCGCGGTGACTCGTACGCTTACTTCCGCGGCCTTCGAGCGGAACAACTGCTCCCGGAGGAACTCGACTACTTGCTGTTCCGCGAGCAGCAGGCGATTCAAGCGGCAGATGCGATCCTGGATCACATTGACCCGGCGCTGCGTTCAGCGCTGGCGGATCCTCGTACGGAGGTGCGGGTGGACATCGGTGGCGTGCCTGTGTCGCTGCTCGTCACCCGCGCGACGCCGTCGCCCCCGCGCCTCAAGGTGGCAGTCTCGATGCGCCGAACCGAAAGCGGCTTCGAGCCTCCGCCCTGGTGGATTCCCGCGATCCTTGCTCGTTGCTATCGTCGGCCGTTTGGCGGGTGGGACGATCTGCCTTATTCAGACGATCGAACCTTCGGAACTCGCAGCCTCGGTCACGACGAGATGGCGTTCGAGTCCTTCGTAACCGGTGCCGAGGGGCTTTAGCCCGTGCAGGGATCGGCCGATAAAGGGGAGGCATCGGTCAAGCCCGACTCCGTTCAAGAATCCCCTGCTGTGGGCCGAATCATGTGCTGTTAGCCGAGGCCCTGTTACAGCAGGAGATTCGGCCATTTACGCACGGATTCTCACGCTCAGAGCACAGCGGTTAGGGTGGGTGGACTTAAAAGTCCCCTGCTCTACCGCTGAGCTAACGGCCCGCTGACAGCGTACCGCGGCATGCCACACGCATCTCGCCGCCGCTCGGACGTTCCAGGCCACGGAGCTATCGGCCAGGAACCCGGCCCCAAGCGTCCGCGAGCGACTGGATCGCGGCCGCCTGTGCCATCAGCCGGGAAAGGTGGGCAACGAGCGGCCACGCATCTGCCTAGGATGGCCGATGTCCCCATCGGGTGGAACGGCCGACCGGGCGTCACGGGCCACTTGACGGACGGCGCATAGTTGCGCGGATGCACCAGCGGGACGACCTGGCGTTCCTGGAGATGGCCATCGCCGAAGCCCGCGCGGGCCGTGACGAGGGCGGCGTCCCGATCGGTGGCGCGCTCGTCGCCGATGGACAGGTGCTGGGGGTCGGGCACAACCGGCGCGTCCAGCAGGGGAGCGCGATCCGCCACGGCGAGACCGATGCGCTCGAGAACGCCGGCCGGCAGCCGGCATCGGTCTACAGGCGGTCGACGATGTACACCACCCTCTCGCCGTGTGACATGTGCACCGGCGCGATCCTGCTCTACGGAATCCCGCGGGTGGTGATCGGCGAGAACCGCACGTTCATGGGCGCCGAGGACCTGCTGCGGTCCCGAGGCGTGGAGTTCGTGAACCTCGACTCGCCCGAGTGCAAGGCGCTGATGGACGCGTTCATCGCGGCGCACCCGGACGTGTGGAACGAGGACATCGGGGAGGAGTAAGGAGGCGCACCACCGATGGTGGTCGAGACCCTGACCAACGAAGGCATGCCCACCCATTCCGGGGACCTCTCGATCGAGGGACGCGGCATTGAGCCGGTGCCGGCCAGCGCCCGATACGGGTCGGTCGGCCGCATCTTCAGCGTGTGGTTCACCCCGAACCTCGTGCCGGCGGCGTTCTTCATCGGCACGCTGGCTGCTGCGGGCTTCCTCAAGGTCGGCTTCATCACCGGCGTGCTGGCGATCATCGTCGGCAACGTGGTGGGCTCGATCCTCGTCGGCCTGCTCGGGACGATGGGACCGAAGACGGGGATGGCGCAGATGCCGCTTGCCCGCGCCGCGTACGGCAAGAGCATCGTGGTGCCCGGGCTCCTGAACTGGCTGAGCTGCATCGGCTGGGACGGCATCAACTCGATCTTCGGCGCCGCCGCGCTCTCGCTCCTCACCGGCGTCGACTTCATCGTCGCCCTCATCGTCATCGTCATCTGCCAGGCCGCGCTGGGCGTCATCGGCTACGAGGCGATCCACACGTTCGAGAAGTACATGGCCGTCGTGCTCGGCATCATGTTCGTCGTCCTCACCGTCTCGATCCTCGGCCAGGCGAGCACGAGCCGCGTCGATGGCTTCACCGGCCTCGATCAGCTCGGCGCCTTCGTCCTGTTCAGCACGATCTGCGCGAGCTTCGTGCTTGCCTGGTCGCTGTATGCCTCCGACTACAGCCGCTACCTGCCGGAGAGCACCTCGTCGTCGGGCGTCTTCTGGAACACGGTCTTGGCGCTCACGATCTCGGCCGGCTGGCTCGAGATCCTGGGCCTCATGGTCGCCGACAGGGTGACCGGCACCTCGGTCGGCACGATCCGCGACGACATCCTCGGCGGTGGGCTTCTCGGCGCGCTGGCGATGATCGCCATCGCGCTCGGCACCGTCGCGGTCAACGCGATCAACGACTACACCGGCTCGCTCTCGCTTCAGGCGGCGGGCGTCCGGGTCCCGCGCATCGTCTCCGCGCTCATCGTCGCGGTGGCCGGCTTCGGGTTCACTCTGTACTTGAACTCCGGCAACGACTTTCCCACCAAGTTCGAGAGCTACCTGCTCTTCATCAGCTACTGGATCGCGCCGTGGGCGGCGGTCGTCCTCGTCGACTGGTGGCTGCGCGGCCGCCGAATCGACGCGACGCGCCTCATGCGCTTCTCGGCACTTCCATCCGGGCTGCTCGGCCTGGTGGCGCTCGTCGTCGGGTTCGTCGTGTCGCTGCCATTCCAGCAGTCCGCGTTCGGCGAGGACCTGCGGAAGTCGACCGGCCTGCCGATCAACGCCATCAGCGACGACGTCCTCCACTTCGCCGACTTCGCGTACATCATCGGCTTCGTGGTGGCCGCCCTCGTCTACTGGATCGGTTGGCGCATGACCAGTCGAAGTGCTGAAAACGCAATGGTGGCCGACCGGGGCTGACGCGCCTCCGATCCGACGACGCGGGGTTCGGTGCCCTGGGACTGACGTTCTTCGAGCCGAGCCCCGCCGAGGATCGGCCGTGCCCGATCTGCGGGACGCCGCGGCCGCACAGCCCGCGCTACCCGGACCACGTCTGTGCCGCATGCGTCGAGCGGGCCGTGGACGAGAACGGGCGCCCGCTCGATCTCTTCAACCCGGAGTTGCTCGGCGGGTTCACCGCCGCGTACCGCGACACCGGCGAGCGGCTTGACACGCCCCGCGACCAACGGGCGTGCGTGATCGACGGCGTGCGCTGCGTCGCACGGGAGGCGCATTTCGGTGGCATCGTGGTGCAGCCGGTGGGGGAGTAGCGCTCGTCCCAGGGGACGGAGATAACTGCCAAGTTGGGGCCGTCCCCGCGAATCGTGGCCGCTCGTGCCAGCCGGTGGAATGCCTACGCTCAGGTCTGCCATCCGACCATGCGCAATCCCGCCCTGCGTGGCCGATAGCCCCACGACGTGGGACGCCCGCCCGGGAACGGCGGCAGCCGGATTCCGTGATAGGATGGCGGCTGCACCACCGGAGACATCGGTCCAGGCGCCCTGCGTCACCGAATCCGCCGTGGCGCACCGGCACCAGGATGTGAGTCGCGCAGACGCGTGCCGTCACGAACCTGACGGAATCCGCAAGCGGATAGGCTGAACTCCCATGCGAATCCTGCTTCTCGGTGTCGGCACCGTCGGGGAGGCGATCGCTCGCCTCGCCGCCGACCGTGACTGGTGCGAGGCGATGGTCCTCGCCGACGTCGACGCATCCCGCGCCCAGACGCTCGCCGACCGACTCGGCGATGCGCAACGCTTCCCCGGCATCTCTCTGGATGCGTCGAATGCCGACGCCGTCGCTGAGGCGGCGCGCACTCACCGCGTCGACCTCGTCATGAACGCCGTCGACCCGCGCTTCGTCATGCCGATCTTCGAGGGTGCGCTCGCGGCGGGCGTGCACTACATGGACATGGCGAACTCCCTCTCCAAGCCGCACCCGGACCACCCATTCACCGAGCCGGGCCTCAAGCTCGGCGACGAGCAGTTCGCCCGGGCCGATGCGTGGGCGGCATCGGGCCGCATGGCGCTGCTCGGGATGGGGATGGATCCCGGACTGACCGATGTCTTCGCCGCCCACGCGGCGAAGCATCTCTACGACGAGGTCGAGGAGGTTCACATCCGCGACGGCGGCGACCTCCACATTCCCGGCTACGCGTTCGCGCCGGTCTTCTCCATCTGGACGACGATCGAGGAGTGCCTCAACCCGCCGGTCGTCTGGGAGGACGGCGCGTGGCACACCACCGAGCCGTTCAGCGCGCCGGAGGCCTTCCCGTTCCCGGAGGGGATCGGTCCGGTCGAATGCGTCAACGTCGAGCACGAGGAGGTGCTGCTCGTCCCGCGCGCCATCGGTGCGAGGAAGGTGACGTTCAAGTACGCCCTCGGCGCCGACTTCATCGAGAAGCTCAAGTTCCTGCACGACATCGGTCTCGACCGGGTCGAGATGGTGAAGGTGCGCGGGCTCGAGGTCTCACCGCGCGACGTGGTGGCCGCGGTCGTGCCGGACCCGATCACGATGGGCGACAAGATGCGCGGCCGCGCGATCGTGGGGACGTGGGTGATCGGCACGAAGGAGGGGAAGCCGCGCGAGACGTTCCACTACCAGATGGCCGACGCGGAGGAGACGATGGCCCGCTACGGTTCGCAGGTCGTCGGCTGGCAGACCGGCTTCAACCCGGTGATCGCCATGGAGCTCATCGCGACCGGCGCGTGGACCGCCAGCGGCGTCGTGATCCCCGAGCAGCTCGACCCGGACCCGTACCTTGCGCTCCTCGATCATTATGGGATCCACCACGCGGTGGCCGAGATGGAGCCAGGCGCGCATCGGCCCACCTAGTCGCGATCGGTCATGCTGGTCGTTCGACCAGATAGACCGATGAGGAGACCGATGATGAACGTAGACGAGATGATGACCGGCGTGCGCGACGCCATGCGGGCGCGCACCGTGTTCAGCGAGCCGATCGAGCGCGACGGGATGACCATCATTCCGGCGGCGAACGTTCGTGGCGGCGGGGGCGGTGGCGGCGACAACGCGAACAACGGCGGGGGTGGCTTCGGTCTCAGCGCCAAGCCGGCTGGTGCGTACGTGATCCGCGGCGGCGCAGTCGCGTGGCAGCCGGCGATCGATGTGAACCGGATCGTGCTCGGCGGCCAGATCATCGCCGTGATCGCGCTGCTCGTGCTGCGGACCTGGATCAAATCCCGCCGCTGAGCGAGGCACGGCACACCCGGTCCCGGACAGCGCGAGAGCCGCCTGGCGGGAGGCGGCTCTGCGTTCTGGAAGGCTGAATTGGTTGCGGGGGACGGATTCGAACCGCCGACCTTCGGGTTATGAGCCCGACGAGCTACCACTGCTCCACCCCGCGATGGAGCCTGCATCGTAGGCGATCGGCCCCCATCGGTCAAACGTTGTGAGCCCTTCGTGCCCCGCAGATCGGTTCGGTACAATGCGGCCGGGCCGCATCGTCACGTACGGTCCTTGCGCCCGCCCGCGGGCGCCACGGGTCAACCGCACCGGATCAACCGCCCCACGCATGAGGCTGCGAGCGCTCGAACGATGACCGGCCGATGGAAGAAGCTGCGTCCCTATGACGAGCCGCCGAGGCATCGTCGCCGGCTGATCCCCGGCGCGCCGGACAGTGCTGCCGGGCTGTGGTTCGGGGTTGCGGCCCTGTGGTTCGTGATCGCGACCGGGATCGGGCTGCTGTGGATCGGCCTCCGGATCCTGCCGGCCGTCCTGCCCGACACGTTCCCCGACGGGGTGAGCGTGTCGTTCGGCATCCCGATCGTGAACTGGACCTTCGCGCTCAGGCCAGACAGCGTCGCGGCCGGCTTCATGATCGCGCTCGTCTGGGGCTGGCTCACGAACGCGGCCATCGCGGGCATCCTGTACGCCACGCCACGCCTCACCGGCGCGCCGCTTCAGAGCGATACGCTTGCCAACCTCGGGCTCTTGGCGTGGAACGGATCGATCGCCGCCGGCCTCGCGGCGGCGTACGTCACCGAGCTCGCGGAGCCCGGGACGCTGACCGCCGCGCCGTGGTGGATCGACGGCCTCGGGGCCCTCGGCCTGCTCATCGTGAATGGCGTCTTCTGGCGCACCGTGCTGCCGAGCCTGCGCGGGGCATACGTCAGCCTCCTCTACTTTGGGCTGGGGCAGCTGACGATCCTTGGCCTGTTCGGGCTCCAGGCGCTGCTTGAGCTGCCGTTCATCCCCCTCGACGACACGGCGCGCGCCCTCATCGGTGCCGCCTTCGTGCGGCTCGTGGTCGTGTACTGGGTGACGGGCGCCATGGTCGGCACGCTCTACTACGTCGTCCCGCGTGCCACCGGCAACCCGCTCTACTCCTCGGGGCTGGCGCTGCTCGGCGTCGCGCTGTGGCTCGTGCTCGGCGTGGGGTCGGCGCTCGGCACGCTCGTCGACCCGTCGGTCCCGTACGTCATCACCACCCTCGGCAGCGTCGCCACGATGCTGCTCGTCGTTCATGCGTTCGTCGTGATCGCGAACCTCTACCTCACCATCAGCGGGCGCTGGACGCTCCTCCTCGGAGCGGGGAGCCTGACGCTGGCGGTCATGAGCCTCGCCTTCTTTGGCGCCAGCGCGCTGTTCGACGCGGTCGGCTCCCTGCGCGGGGTCGAGGCACTCGTCGCCCGCACCGGATGGCCGATCGGCGCGATGCTCTTCCTCACCGCGGGAGCGGCCACGTTCGCCTGGTTCGCCACCGCGGACCACGGGCTGCCTCGCATCCTGCGCCGCGACTGGCGTGGATCGCCGCTCGGCGGCATCCGGCTGTGGACGACGTTCACCGGGGTCGTCGTCGCCGGCCTGGGTCTGATGTTCGGTGGCCTCGCCGAGGGTTCGATGCGCGTCGCCCAGGCGACGCCGGACGCGATCCGCGGCACGCTCGTGTGGTTCGACGGTATCGCTGGGATCGGCCTGGGGCTGCTCGCCCTGGGTGGGCTCGCCTTCCTCATCGAGCTGTTCCTGATCTACACCTCGGCGCCGCGTGCGACCTACGCGATCCCGCCGCAGACGAGCGTCGCGGCGCCGGCCTCCGCGACCGATCCCGCTCCCGCAGCAGGCGGATAGGCCGATGACCGTCCGCACCCCGATCGACGTCCGTCGCGCCGGCCTCCCGGCCTGGGCGCTATGGCTCACCATCTTCTTCCTCCTCGTCGGCGGCGTGTACGCCGCGTCGAACCTGTCCGGTGAGAACCCGGCGCTCGTCGGCGCCCTCCCGAGCGCGAGTGCATCGGGCGGCGTCGACTCCGGCGCTGCGCTCGCGCTGATCGGCCAGGCCGGCTGCCAGGCCTGCCATGGCCAGGACCTCAAGGGCCAGGCGGCGTTCCCGAACCTCCACGGCGTGGCGGCGGGCCCGAGGAGCGACAACCTCAAGGATCTCGCCGCTGCGGAGCCGGACACCTGGATCAACATCTGGATCGCGGGCCTCGACCCACGCGTGTCGGACGCTGCCTTCCGCAAGGGCATGCCGGCGTTCGGCGCCCCGCCCAACAACTTCACCGACGCCCAGATCGCCACGATCGTCGCGTACCTCAAGACCCTGCAGTGACCGATCGCGCCGGCCGGCCGGCGCGCACACGGCCGGTCCTCATCGGCGGGGCGGAGATGGCGGATATCGACGCGGCCGCCGCCGGCCTCGGCCTCTCGCCCGACGCACTGATGGAGAGCGCCGGCGCCGCCGTCACTGAGGTGGTGCTGGCCGAGCTGCGCGCCCTCGCGCCACCGCCCGCCGGCCCCGGCGGACCCCTCGACGAGCCACCACGCATTGCGGTGCTCTGCGGCCCGGGAAACAACGGCGGCGACGGATTCGTCGCGGCGCGTCGGCTCGCGGCGGTGGGGGAGCGGGTGCTCGTCGTCCTCGTCGGCGACGCGGCCCGCATCCGGGCCGGCGCCGCCGGCCATGCATGGGCCGTCCTCCAGGCCATGGCGAGCGCTGGCTCGCTCGAGCTGTTCGTGGCGCCGACGCCGGACCTGCTCCTGCGCCTGCGCGAGCGCCTCGCCGGCGCCAC
>JBBQMC010000101.1:0-8194 GCA_038328565.1 Candidatus Limnocylindria bacterium | reverse complement strand
GGTGTACTCCGCACCCACGAGCTTCGTGTCGGCGCTGATCACCTCCACCGCGCTGAACGCCTCGGGAATCGACTGCGTGAAGCGCAGGTTGCGCACCGGCCCCATTACTCGGCCGTCCTCGACGAGGAAGGTGCCATCCTTCGTCATGCCGGTCAGGATCCCTTTCCGTGGATGGACGATGTTCACATAGTGGAAGCGGGTGATCCACAGGCCGCGCTTCATGCCGGCGACCATCGCCTCCCGGTTCGAGGACCCCGGCGCCATGAACAGGTTCCACGCGATCGGTCCCCACGTGTTCGGCTGCGGCAGGCCATGGCCGGTGGATGCAACGCCGTCGCGGCGCGCCGTGTTCGTATCGTGCACGAGCCCGGTCGCCACCCCGGCGCTGATGAGGTCGACGCGCCGCTTCGTGACGCCCTCGTAGTCGATGGTGGAGGGGACGCCGCTCGGATCGTGCCCGTCGTCCCAGATCGTCACGTTCTCCCCCATCACCTGTCGACCGACCTCCATGAACGAGCGGCCCTCCTGGACGGCGAGCGCCGAGAAGCCGTCGAACGAGAGGTATTCGAGGAGCGTGGCGACTGCATACGGCTCGAGCACGACCTCGTACGTGCCCGCCTCGAGCGCGCGCGCGTCGGCGGAGCGGCGCGCCCGATCGGCCGCCTCCTCCCCCACCGCGGCAGCATCGATCTCGCGCACATCGGTGCCGAAGGCCTGGGCATAACCCGATGCGCCGTTGCCTCCCATCATCACCGTCAGCAGCTTCGCCTGGGTTCCGGTGTGGCAACCCCGCAGGCCTGCCGTGTTCGCGACCGAGATCGTCGTCGCCTCGGTCGAGTAGGCGCCGGCGACGTCGAGTCGCGCCTCCTCGCCCGCGCCGATCACCTGCTGGGCACCTGCCGCCCGCAGCTCGGGACCCGCGGCCGCCGTCGCCTCCACGTAGCCGATCGCGCCGTCCGCCAGCCCGTCCGGGGTGGGGAGCGGCGCCTGCTCCGGGTTTGCCGCCGCGCGGTCGCGGATCGCCGCCGCCCGCTCGACGAGCTCGCGGAGGCCGGCCTCGTCGAGCCGGTTCGTATCCGCCACCCCGGTTCGTCCGTCGTGGACGAGGCGCACGCGCAGCGTCGCGTCGTGCTCAGCGACGTTCTGGTGGATCCGCGACATGGCGAAGCGGGTGAGCGCCGAGTCGGTCGCGAGGTAGGTGGCCTCGGCCCCTCCCTCGCTCACCATCGAGAGGGCGCGGTCCAGGAGCGCGTCGATCTCGAGGCGGTCGTGCGGCTTGCTCACCATGACCCGACTCCCACGCGCACCTTGCGGAACCGCGCCGGCGCCGCCCCGTGGCCGACATGGCCGGTCTGGATCGGCTCACCCTTGCCGCAGTTCGGCAGCCCCCACAGCGTCCACTCGGACGGCCCGCAGACCGCGTCGCAGCTGCCCCAGAACTGGGGCGTGATGCCGGTATAGGTCGGATTCTTCACCAGCTGCGTCCGCTTCCCGTCCTTGATGAGCCAGCCCGCCTGCGTACCGAACTGGAAGTTCAGCCGCCGATCGTCGATGCTCCAGCTCTTGTTCGTCTCCACGTAGATGCCGTCGGCGGTGTCCGCGATGAGGTCCTCCAGCGTGCCCGCGGCTCCCGGCCGCAGGTTGATGTTCGTCATCCGGATGATGGGAATCCGGTTCCAGCCCCACGCACGGCTGGAGCCCATGCTCTGGCGGCCGATGATCGGCGCCGTCTCGCGGCTGGTGAGGTAGCCGACGAACTCACCGGCCGCCACGATCGGCACGTTCTGGGCCGGCACGCCCTCGTCATCGAAGCCGAACGTCCCGAGCCCGCCGGGGGCGGTGGCATCGGCGTCGATGTTCACGACATCGCTCCCGTAGCGCAGCGTGCCGAGCTTGTCGAGGGTCAGGAAGCTCGTCCCCGCGAAGCTCGCCTCCATGCCGAGGACGCGGTCGAGCTCGATCGGGTGACCGCACGACTCGTGGACCTGGAGGCCGACCTGGCTCGCGTCGATGATGATCGTCATCTCCCCTGAGGGGCACTGTGGAGCGGTGAGGAGGGCGACCGCCTCCTCGGCGATCCGCTGAGCGTGATCGGTCAACGACAGCGCGCGCACGGCCTCGAAGCCGCCGGTCACCATCTGGCCGCCGGCGGAGTTCGGATACGAACGCGCCTGCGAGTCCTCATCGCTCACCGCGGTCGCTTCGATCCCCGCCCCCGACTCGACGATCTCCTGCTCGATCCGTGCCCCTTCGGTGGAGGCGAACGTCTTGCGCTCGCGTCCGGACTCGATCGTCCCCTCGCGCACCGTCACGCCGGCGACGCGACCCATGGCCGCGTCGGCCTCGAACAGGATCCGCAGCTTCTCGTCGATCGTGACGTCGAACGGGTCCTCCTCGTGGGGCGTCGCCCAGTGCGCCACCGCGGGCGCGGTGTCGTCGAGCTGGACCGGATCGCGCTGCGCGATCGACGAGGCGCTTGCGATGTCGAGCGCCTCCCGCGTCGTCCGCTCGATCTCGTCGGGCTCCATGAGCGAGGTCGAGGAGAAGCCCCAGGCGCCGTCGCGCAGGACGCGCACCCCCAGGCCGCGGGAGTGGTTCGCGCTCGCCGCCTCGAGCACGCCGTTCTTGACGGTCAGCGTCTCGCCCTCGCGGTCGACGACGCGGACGTCCGCGTACCTCGCCCCGCCGCGAACGGCGGCGTCGAGCGCCCGTTCGATCAGGTCGTCCATCCGTCCCTCATCTCGTGTGTGCCCCCTTACTGCGCCGGCTGCGCGACGGCGAAGCCGAGGTCGCGCTGCGTCGCCGGCACGAGGACGCTCGCCACCTCATGAATCGTGAGCGTCGCCTGGGCATACAGCTCGAGCTGGCTCTTCAGGCCGCCCGGGCCGGTGATCGCGTTCGTCAGCGCCTCGGGATCGCCGATCGCCGACACCTGGAAGGAGCTGCTGATCGTCTGGCCGTCGATGACGACGCCGTCGACGCCCTGCGTCGCCACCGAGCGGGCGGTGATCCGCAGCCCGTCGATGGCGATCGCCTCCGCCCGAGAGTTTCGCAGCTCGTTGAGCAGGTCGTTGACGGCGATCCAGTCGAGGAAGCCCTGGACGTTGATGACCACTCCGCGGCCCTGCACCGCGCCGAGGCCGGCGAACGCGTTGAGCGTGAGGACCTCCTGCTGTCCGAGCTCGAGCTGGCTGCGGCCCTCGATGTCGGCGCGCTCGTAGCTGTTCAGCTGGTCGAGCTGCGCCGTGAGCGCGGTCTGGAGGTCGCGGTTGCGCTGGCTGAGGCTCTGGACGAGGCCCGACAGCTCCTGCGGCGACAGCGTCCGCAGCTCGACCGGCCGCTGCTGGCTTCGCAGCTGGCCAACGAGGAGCAGGCCGATGAGGAGCGCGACGCCGAAGAGGCTCAGCTGCGCGAGACGGCTGCGCATCTACGGCGTCTCCGTCGGGCGCACCGGGACGCCCTCGCGGAAGCTCGGAACGCCCACGAACGCCTCGAGCGTGATGTCGTCGAGCGGCGCCCACGCGTACTCGAGCCCGAACGCGTCGATCCGCCGCTGGACGGTGGAGAGGAAGGCGGGCTGGCTCTCGAAGGTCCCGAGCTGGTCGCGAGGACCGATCGCCTCGATGACGAACGGCGGCTGCGCGTACTGGTCGTTGATGAGGACCGGGTTGCCGACCGCGCGGATCGAGGTGCTCGACACGACCCGGTAGGTGTTGATGCTGATCGCCTCCGCGCCACTCGCCCACAGCGCGACGACGATCGCACGCAGGTCCTCCGCCAGCACGAGGTAGTTCGCCGTCGACTCCCCCGGCGGCACCTGCCGCAGGGAGTCAGCGATCTCGATGCGCACGCCGGGGCCGTGGACGCGGGTGAGGCCGGCGGCGGCGCGGGCCGCGGCGAGCTGGTTGTTCAGCAGTGTCAGGTCGGCTTCCGAGCCGGCGGCCGAGGCCTGGTACTCCTCGATCTTCGCGTTCGTCTCCTCGATCCGCTTCTGGAGGGCGTCCTGCTCCGTCTCGAGCTGCGTCACCTGGTCGGCAAGCACCTGCTGGGCGGAGGTCGTGAAGGCGGTGCGCTGGACCGATGAGTTCCACTGCGCGGCACCGACGAAGCCGACGATGGCGAGCGCCATCGCCACGCTGATCGTCCACTGGGTTCGGGTCGAGAGGCGCCGTCGTGGCGGCAGCGGTTCGCGGCCGATGGCCCGCCCGCTCATGCCGCCGCTCCCGGTCGCCTGGCCCGGCGCGCGAACCAGAGTGCCGCGCCGACCACGACGAGCGCCACGACGCCGATGACGACGAGCATGGGCGACGTGGCGCCATTCTCGTCGCCGACGGTCGCGAGGCCCCCGCTGGGGAGGGGCGCGCCCGAGCTGCCCGGCACCGACACGTCGGAGTCAGGGATCGGAGCCGGCGAGACGGGCTGCGGCCCGCTCACCCCGAAGGTGTCGAAGAATGACGCGTAGAGGGCGTCCGCCGAGATGCCACTGGCGGCGGCGAGGGCCTCATCATCGGTCGCCCCGTCGCGGTAGGCGGCCGTCATGCGGGCGATCGATTCGCGGCCGTGCTGCGCGATGAGCGTGTCGATCATCACCGCCCCCTGCGCATAGGCCAGCCGCGCGCCCCGGTCGCCGATCGGGAACTGCTGGGTGATGGCCGGGAACGCGAACAGGCCGTTGCGCGCCTCGAACTGGACGACCGAGCGCTGGTCGTCCGCCTTCTGCTGCTCCGACCACACGGCGAACCCCTCGTTGACCCAGCGCGCCGGCTCGTGGAAGGGGTTGGCCGTGGCGTCCGCGAAGACGACGTGCGTCACCTCGTGCACGATCGCGGTCTCGAGGTAGTCCTGCGGGCCGCCGCCGAGCCACATGAAGACCGTCCGGATCTCCGGGTAGGCGGCGGCACCGGTCCACTCCCGCGCGCCCGGCCCGAGGGCGCCGAAGAACTGGTCCTGGGTGTCGTAGACGAAGATGTCGATCGGGCCGGCGAGCTCGTGCCCGAGCGTCGCCTCCGCCCGGGCGGCGCCGTCCGCGGTGAGCGAACCGAAGCGGCGGGCCTGCTCCTCCGCCCCGCCGTACCAGTGCACGTTCGCGTGGCCGATCCGCGCGCTCTGCCAGTCGAGCCCGGCGCGGTCGTCGGCGTAGCGCAGCGTGCCGGCCTGGCTCACCGTCTGCCGGCCGCCCACGGTCGCGCGCCAGCGATAGGTGACGAGCGTGTTCGGGGTCACGTGGTTGCGCGACGAGTCCCATCGGTATGTTGCGTGGCCCCCACTCGTGGACACGGGGGCGGCGAACGTCGAGGTCGAGCCCATGAAGTCGAGCAGGATCTCGAGCCGATCCGGCGCACCGCCGGTGAGGTCGACCCCGAACGTCATCTCGACGTCGTACGTCGAGTCGGCGGTGAGGTTCGTGAAGCCCGAGAAGGCGGCGACCGGGATCGGCACCGCAAGCGTGAGGGCCACGACCGCCGCGGCCACGACGGCCGCCGGGCGCCAGGCGCTCAGCCGTCCCATGACAGCCGTCCGAAATCGAGGAGTCCGATCGTGAGCTGTCCCGTGCCGCGGAGGCCGTGGCGGACGAGCCACCAGTTCTCGTCGTACGACCAGGGGATGAGCGGCGCCTCCTCGCGGACGCGCGCCTCCACGTCGCCGTAGGCCGTCGCCTGTGTCGAGGTTTCCTCCGCCGCCGCCGCGGTGCGGAGCAGGTCGACGAAGCGCGCGTCCTGCCAGCCGCCGTCGTTGTCGGGCGCACCGGGCAGGAGGAGCAGCCCGTAGAGCGCCTGGGGCGACGGGTAGTCAGCGATCCAGCTGATCGTGTAGATCTGCGGTGGCCGCTCGCGCAGCTCGGTCAGGTAGTCGCTGAAATCCATCGTTTCGACGTTGATCTCGACGCCCAGCTCCTGGCGCCAGATCGCCACGGCCGGATCGACGTCGAGGCCGGTCCCATTGACGGTGATCGGCCCCAGCGCGGCGCCATCGGCATAGCCGGCGTCGGCGAGGAGCCGGTGCGCCTCGGTCAGGTCGGCCGGGGGCGGCGTGCCGAAGGTGTCGCTCGGCCAGAGTGCAGGAGGGACGACGCTGCCCGCCGCCAGTGCCCCGGTGCCCGCCGACTGTTCGACGAGGCGGCTGCGATCGAGGGCGAGGGCGAACGCCTGCCGCACGCGGGCGTCGTCGAATGGCGTGCGCGTGGTGTCGAAGGCGAAGTACTGGACGGAGAGCGCGGCCCCTGCGTGCAGGCTCGGGCCGAGGTCGTGGTCAAAGCTGATCCACGACGCGTCGAAGGAACCGATGCCTGTGAGGTCGAGCTGGTCGCCGGAGAAGGCGGTCGGCACATCGCCGTCGAGGCGGCCGACCCAGCGCACCTCGGAGATCGGCGGCGCGCCACCGACGTAGTGCTCGTTCGCGTGGAGGACGAGGTCCTCGCCGTCCATCTGTGCCGCCACGTACGGCCCCGAGCCGACGAAGCCGCCCACCGACTGCCAATCGCTCGCCGCGGTGGCGTCACGCGGGACGACGAAGGTCGCCGGGGTCGCGGTGATCGAGGTGAAATAGGCCGCCGGATGCGCGAGCTCGACGGTCAGGGTCCGCGTGTCGGGCGCCGCGACCCCCACCGCGTCCTCGCTGCCGCCCCCCAGGCGTTCCTCCGCGCCGCGGATATCGGTCAGCATGCCGGGCGCGGTTGAATGCGTGGCCGGGTCGAGGAGGCGCAGCCACGAGCGCCGAACGTCATCGGCCGTCAGTGGGGAGCCGTCCGAGAAGGCAAGGCCGTCGCGCAGCGCGAACGTGTAGGTCAGGCCGTCGTCGCTCACGTTCCAGTGATCTGCCAGCGACGGATAGACCTTGCCGTTCTCGTCGAGTCTCGTCAGGCCCGCATACAGCTGGAGCAGGAGCTGCACGTCCGAGGCATCGGCGATGAAGGCGGGGTCGAGGCTGCCGACCTGGCCGCCCAGATAGCGCAGTGGCTGGCCCGCCGCGCGAGTTGCGTCTCGAGGCATGAGGGCCGACAGCACGAGGAGCGTCCCGCCGAGGGCCGCCAGGAGCCGGATCAGCCGAGGCATGCGGCGCGGACGCGGGCGCAGGAAGCGACCGCGGGGCGGGTGCGGCGAAGGGTGCCGGCGTGGCGCAGCCGGCGTGGCTGGGGGCGCACGGCCGGTAGTATAGGCGTCCAGTGCAGCATGCCCACGAGCACAAGTTCCAGCCCCAGCCGGCCGGCTCGCTCACCCTCCGCCAGTTCGTCGAGAGCCTCCGCCGCTGGACGCCGGAGATGCGCCACATCGTGCAGATCGCGCTCACCCGGACCGAGGCGGAGCGGCAGCAGTACCTGAAGGCGTTCCACGCCAACCACCACGAGCGAACCCCCGGACCGCTCGACAGCTTCGTGCGCTGGGCGTACTCCGACCCGCGGCTCGACGACATCCCCGCCCTCCTCGCCGAGGTCGAGCGCCCGGAAGATGAGGTTGCCGCCGGGCTCGTCCACGAAGCGGACGTGCTCGTCAGGATGCGTGCCGAGGGCAAGTCGCCGGCGCGGCGTGTTGCGGACTACCTCGCCCTGCTCGGGATCGAGGGCAGCGAGCCGGTACGCGCGGCGATCGTCTCGCTGCTGCCCCCGCGCACCGGGCCGGAGGCGGTGGTCGCCACAATCCGCCTCATGCGCCGCCGCTGGCTCGAGCTGTACGGCGACGACCCGTTCTTCGCCGAGGACTAGACCGATGACGGCGCGAGGAGCGCGCCGCGCCGCAGGGCCAGCCCCACGAGGAGCACCGCTCCCGACTGGAGCGCGAACAGGACGAGCAGCCCGATCCCGATCGGCATGATCGGTGGCACGCGCGCCGGCGACGCAAGCTCGGCCAGGTCGTCCGCCAGGCGTCCCATCTCCGCCTGGAGCGCCACGAGGTCGGACCGGTTCTGGCCGAGCGCCGTTCCCATGGTCGACAGCGAGCCGCTCAGCCCGTCGAGATCCTGCGCGCTCTGCTCGAAGCCACCGGCCAGCCCGGCGAGCGGCTGCGTGCCGAGCACGTTGAGCTGCATCGCGGACGCGAGGCCGCGCGCCGTCGTGGCACTGCGGGTCGCCAGGCCCGCAGCTTCGCCGGCGGCCGCGACCGCGTCGTCGAGCGACGCGTCGAAGCCGGTGAACGCGTCGGCCGCCCGTCGGGCGGCGGTCGCCGCAGTCGCGAGTGCGTCGTCGGAACGACCGAGGACC
>JBBQMC010000100.1:0-8493 GCA_038328565.1 Candidatus Limnocylindria bacterium | reverse complement strand
TGACGCTGAGATCGGTAGCGGCAGCGGTGGGCGTGGGCTCGTCCACGATCCTGCGAACGGAGCAGGGCCGAACTCCGTTGCGCCCCGGGGTGCTCGCGCGGCACGCGACGGCGGTCGGCCTGCGGATCAGGATTCGTGCATACCCGGAAGGCGCGCCAATCCGCGATGCGGCTCAGATCCAGCTCATTCGTGAGTTCCGCCTGCGGAATCCCGCGCTGCGGCTGCGGCTCGAGGTGCCGGTTGCGGCGTTTCCCGGCGACCTCCGCGCGTTCGATGCCGTTGCCGAGCTCAGCGACAGCCGCTGCGCAATCGAGTTCGTCACCCGTTTCCATGACGCACAGGCTCAGCTCCGCGCTGCCCAGATCAAGCAGGCCGCCGCCCGCATCGACCGGCTTGTTCTCGTCGTTCGCGGCTCGCATGCCAACCGGCGAGCAGTCGCCGGCGCGCGGGACGTGCTGGACGGCACCTTCCGGCTCGCCACACGTTCGGTGCTCGCGGCACTGGCGGCCTCCCGCGATCCCGGCGACAACGCAATCGTCTTCCTGTGACGACTGTGCCAGCCCGCGGGAATATCGGCCATTCAGAGATCAGTAGATGCCGTTTTCGTGGCCGATCTCCCAGCGTCTGGGGCGCGCGGCCACGATTCGACGCATCCGGAGGCGCTTCTTGGCCGATATCCCCGTCAGTTGGGACAACGTGGAGCGGACCATGCTTGGCAGCTCGGAACCCGCCGCCCGCCCTACGTCACTCGGCCGATCCGGGCATCCCGCACACGACCGATGGAGCGGCCGCGCCGCGCGGCGACCATCTCGGGCATCGGCCACGACCTGACGGGCCGCCAAGCATCACGGAGGTTCAGCCCCAGATGTTCCGCTCCTTCGTCCGCGGCCGCGTCTTCCCGGTCGTGAGCTTCCTCTACGTCGCCGCCATCGGGCTGCAGATCTTCTTCGCCGGCCTGTACGTCTTCGTCGGCGCGGCGAATATCGAGCTCCACAAGACGTTCGCCCACGCCTTTATCGTGCTCAGCGTCCTCATGTTCGCGGCCGCCTTCATCGGTCAGGTGGACGGACGCGCGAAGCGCCTGACCTTCGGCCTGTTCGGGCTGCTCGTGGTCCAGGGGATGCTTGTCCACGTCGGGCAGTGGTTCGGCGTGTGGACGATCTCCGCCCTGCACCCGGTGAACGCGATGGCCATGGCCTACGTGTCGGTCACCCTCGCCCGCCACGCGGCCGGGATGTGGCAGTCGCGGACCGATGTCGCTGCGACCTCGCCAGTGGGTGTCGCGCAGCCGGCGAGCTGACGCGGGCCGCGGTGTGCCAGCTCGTGGAGGTATCGGCCAAGAAACGCCGTGGATGCGCCGTTTCCTGGCCGATTTCCCATTCCGCGGGGGACCCGGCCACGATTCGCCGGTAGCGACAGCGAACTTGGCCGATAGCCCCACCCGGTGGAACAGCGGTCGCGCGCGGGCCTACGCCCAGGGCAGGTGAATCGGCAAGATCGCGTTGAGGACGAGGCCCAGGATGAGGAGCGCGCCGGCGCGGCGGGTGTGGACGAAGGCCGCGCCGACGAACCACAGCGGCCAGCCGACGTAGCTGTGCGGCGGCACCTCTGGCCGCGGGACGTTGAAGACGCGCAGCACCTGGACCAGGCGCGGGATGCCAAGCACGACGAGCGCCACCCATGGACCGATGAAGCCGACGAGCGCCGCGGCCAGCACGATCGGGTAGAAGGCGACCATCAGGACCTGCGCCACCCGGCGCGCGAGCCGCTCCCCCAGGATCACCGGCAGGGTACGGATGCCCTTCGCGCCGTCGGCGGCGATCTTGTCGATGTGCTTCCCGAAGAGCACGGTCGTGACAAGGATCGCGTACGGCAGCGACGCGAGCCATACCCAGCCTGGCAGCTGGCCGGTGGCGACGAAGAACGTGCCGGCCACCATGAGCGGGCCCCACACGACGAAGACGCCGGGCTCGCCGAGACCGATGTGCTTGAGCCGGATCGGCGGCGCCACGTAGAAGACGCTGACGAACAGGCCGCCAAGCGCGAACAGGATGACCGCCGGCCCGCGCTGGCTGGCGAGGAACAGCATGATCGCCAGGTCGATCGCGTTGGCGAGCAGGATCGCCGCGGCGAGCTGGCGCTTCGTCACCCAGCCGGAGAGGATCGGGTGCGGCGCGTACTGCGCGCGGACGTACTCGTCGGTGTCGACGCCGCCCTCGAGGTCGAAGTAGTCGTTGATCATGTTGTTCGCGGCGTGCGCCACCACGAGCCCGAGCACCGACAGCACCAGGAAGAGCCAGTTGATGCTCACCGAGCCGGTGAGCCGCGCCTCGCCCACTGCCAGCACCCCGCCGATGATCCCCGACGTCGCGGTCATGCTGAAGACGGCGGCGCGGGTGATGACGAGCCACTTGCTGATCGCGTCCGGCGGGCGGGTCATGCCCTCCGGCAGGTTCGCGGTGTTGATCACCGTGCGCCAGATGGCGAACCGCTGGCCCAGGGTCAGGTGGCTGTCGGCAACCGCCGTCTCGCTGCTCACCGGTCCATTGTCCGTCACGCGCCGCGATTCGTCCTGCGCAGGGGGTGTTGCGCGAACGCGCCAGTGCGTACACTGCGGCGTCGGTCCGCGGGCCGCGCGGGCCACGTGCCATTCGGAGGAAGACGCCCGTGACTGCCACCACCCAGAGCCCGGGGGAGTCCTCGCCAGGCCTGGCGCACAACGCCATCGGCCTGCCCGAGGTGCTGTTCCAGTCGATCACGCACATGGCGCCGGCGGTTGCGACCGCCCTCTCCATCGGTGCGGCGACATCGTTCGCAGGTGGCATCACGCCGCTCGCCGTGGTGTTCGCGATGATCGCCGTGCTGTTCACGGCGTTCTCGATGGCCGAGCTGGCACGGCATCTCCCGTCCGCCGGTGGGATGTACACGTACGTCGGCCGCGGCCTCGGTTCGTTCTTCGGCTGGCTCGTCGCCTGGAGCTTCGCGCTGGCCGAGCCGCTCGTCATGCCGCTCCTGCTCGGCGGCTTCGGCTTCTACGGCGCGATCTTCCTTTCCGCCTATCTCCATATCGACATCGCAAACGCCTGGATCGGCCTGGCCATCCTGTGCGGGCTCGTCGTCTGGTTGCTGAACTATCGCGGCATCGGGCTGTCGACCCGCACCGGCCTCGTCCTCGGCCTCATCGAAGTCGTGATCTTCCTGCTCGTCTCGACGCTACTCATCGTCAACGCCGACCACAACACGTTGAGCGTGTTCGTCCCCGGCGCCGACGGCGTCAAGCCGGCCTTCCAGGGGATGATCTTCTGCCTGCTCGCCTTCATCGGCTTCGAGGCCGCCGCACCGCTTGGTGAGGAGACGACCGAGCCGCGCCGCACCATCCCCCGCGCGGTGATCTGGTCCGCGGTCCTCGTGGGTTTCTTCTACGTCTTCAACTACTACGCCGCCACCGTGTTCTTCGGGCCGGACCAGATGACCGGCTTCTACACGTCGCACGACGGCGACCCGTGGGGCTTCATGGCGGAGCAGGTCCTGCCGGGCATCGGCGGCCTCCTCGTCGTATTCGCGATCCTGAACAGCTCGCTGGCCAACGCGAACGCCGGTGCGACGGCGGCCACCCGCTCCCTGTTCGCGATGGGCCGGGCGTCACTCCTGCCGCGCTTCTTCGCGGCCGTGGATCCGAAGACCCGCGCCCCCGTCAACGCGGTGCACTTCCAGGCGGTGACGGCGATCATCATCGCGGTCGTGCTCGGCGTGATCCTTGCCAACGACCCCTTCCCCACCCCGGACGGGGCAGCGAGCCTGGGCGGGCTGAACGTCTACGTCTTCCTGGGGACGATGCTCGGCCTGATCTTCGCGGGGATCTACATCCTCGTGAACCTTGCCTGCATCGGTTATTTCTGGCGTGAGCGCCGCGACGAGTTCAATGTCGTGAAGCACCTCGTGGTGCCGCTGCTCGGCGTGATCGCCATGATCCCCGCCCTGCTGTCGGTGATCGGGGGCCTCACGATCCCGATCCTCGACATCAAGCTCGACCCGTACGCCACCTCGTTGAAGTGGACGGCGCCGATCGTCGGCATCTGGGTCGTGCTGGGGATCGTCGCGTACATCGTCCTCCGCGTCCGCAACGACGGTGCCCTCGAGCGAGTGGGCGAGGTCTACGGCGGAGAGCCGATCCCCGACGAGGGGACCTCCTTCTAGACCAATGGCTGGGGCCGGCGGCGACGCCGGCCCATCGGTCCTCTAGTCGAAGATGCCCAGCGGGCAGTGGGCGGTGACGACGAAGTTCGGCACATCCACGATCTCGCTGATCCGCAGGTCGACCGCCACGCTGCAGAGCAGGTAGGCCTGCATCGGGTCGAGCCCGCGCTCGCGGCCGAGCCACTCGATCATGCGCCGCAGCGCATCGCGGGCGGCGCCCAAGAGGTCCGGACCGATGCCGTCGGTGGCATAGCGCACGCCGCTCCGGAGCTCGGCATGCGGGTCGGGCGCCGCCACGAACTCCGGGCCGGTCACGTGGAGGTCCTTGCGGACCGTGAGACGGACGAGGGCGCGCATCGGTGTCTCGATGGCAGTCCCGCTCACCTCGCCGTCCCCCTGGGTCGCGTGCCCGTCGCCGATCGAGAGGCGGGCGCCCGGGACGAAGACCGGCAGGAAGAGCGTGGAGCCGGCGATGAGGTGCCGGGTGTCCATGTTGCCGCCGTGGAGATCGGGCGGGATGGTCGAGCGCGGCCCGTCGATGGGCGCCACGCCCACCTCGCCGCAGAACGGCGCCAGCGGCACGCTGATCCCTGGCCAGAACTCGGCGCGCTCGGCGCCGGGCGTGAGCCGCGTGATCTTCAGGTGCCCGTCGGGAAATTCATCGGCCAGCAGCCCGAAGCCCGGGATCGAAGCGGTCCAGCCCCACGTGGCCGGAGTGAAGTCGAGGAGGTCGACCTGGAGCGTGTCACCCGCCTCGGCACCGGCAACCTCGACCGGCCCGGTCACCTGGTCGACCTGGTCGAAAACGAGCGTGTCGAGCGAGGCGGTCGTCGATTCGGCCGTGATCTGGCCGTTCGACGCGTCGAGGCAGTCGAACTCGACGACGCTCCCCGAGGCGACGCTCGCCACCGGCGGGATCGCGGGATCCCAAGCAAGGTGGTTCTGGTCGCTCGTGATCCGAGCGACCGGGTCGGAAGACGGCATGCGGCCATTCTCGCACCGGAGCACGGACACAGACGAGGTCGAGCTCGCTCCGCTCTTCAGGTCAGTGTTGGGTGTTCCTTCACCACGAGCACCAGCCACACGAGCAGGGCTGTCACTGCCCCAGCGACCACGGTTGGCCATCCTCCACATGGGACCGTCCACAAGCCCAACATCCCGAAGCACGTCGGCGGGTCGGTGTCGACGCCGCCGCCCCACGGGAACTGGAGGACGAAGACGACCAGTCCCGCGAGCAGTGCTGCCACAGCTAACCGGAGGTTCGAGGTGGTCGGACGATCCGTCGACTTCATCGCGCCCTCCTGTGTCCGGATGGTGTCCAGTGTCTCCGCGGCTCCTGCGGTCGGTCAACACCGGATTCCTTCTCCAGGGCGCGCGAGCTGGGCATCAGCCTGGGTCAGCCGGCCGGGCGGGTCACCAGGCGCTGGAGCAGGAGAGTCCCGAGGCCACCGGCAACGCCGACCACGACCGCCGCGACGCGCAGGACCGGCGCGACCTCGAGGCCCATCGCGGCGTCGATGGAGATCGACCCCGGACCGGCCAGGGTCAGCGCGACGATCCCGCCAAGCAGGCTCAGCGCGAACTCATAGCCGCCATCGCGGTTCCAGAACCCCTTGGCGAAGTGCGCCGTGCCAATGATGACGACGACCTGACCGATGAGCGCCAGACCCGCCAGCGACGTCAGCAGGCCGAGCACGAGCAACGAACCGGCCAGCTCGGCCCCGATGGAGATGGCAGCGAACAGCGGCGCCGGCCGGAAGCCCATCTTCGCGATGGCGGCGGTCCAGCCGGACGGGCCGGGGCCGCCCCACCAGCCGAACGCCTTCTGCGCGCCGTGCGCGAAGAGCGTGCCTCCGACGACGACGCGCAGGATCAGGAGGGCGATGTCCAGCAGCTCCGTGGTCACGAGGTGGCGTCCTGCACGTTCTCGGCCTCGGCTGGCGTCCAGGTGCGATCCCAGGCGGGCACGATGCGACGCGCGCCGCAGGGGCACGCCTGGTCCATCACCGGGCGGTCATCGGCCCAGCGGAAGCCATCGACCACCCACCGATGGCGATGCTCGCTCACGATGACTGGGTCGCGTCCCCGGCCGGATGTGACTCGGTCAGGGAGGTCGGGGCGTTGTGGACGGCGGGGATGCTTCCCAGCCGACCGGCCTGGAGGTCCTCGAACGCCTGGATCACCTCGGCGTGCGTGTTCATCACGAACGGGCCGGCCCAGGCCACTGGCTCGCGGATGGGACGACCACCCAGGATGAGCAGGTCGAGGTTCGGGGCGCGGCTCTCCTGGCGTGCTGCGGCGGCGACCTCGACGACGTTGCCCGGCCCGAAGACGGCGAGCTGACCGGTCTGGACCGGGATGCGCTCCGCGCCCACGGTGCCGAAGCCGGCGAGGACGTAGACGAGGGCGTTGTAGTCGGCGCGCCACGGCAGCTCGAGGGTTGCCTCCGGGCTCAGCGTGGCATGCACGAGCGTCATGGGGGTGTAGGTCGACCCCGGGCCGGCATGGCCGGCGACTTCGCCGGCGATGACGCGCACGAGGGCGCCGCCGTCGGCCGACGAGAGGAGACTCACCTCGCGCGCCCGGATGTCCTGGTACCGCGGCGGGGACCACTTCTGGGCGGCTGGCAGGTTCACCCACAGCTGGATGCCGTGGAACAGGCCGCCGCTGATGACGAGCGTCTCCGGCGGCTTCTCGATATGGAGGATGCCGGCACCGGCGGTCATCCACTGCGTGTCGCCGTTCGTGATCGTGCCCCCGCCACCGTTGCTGTCGTTGTGCTCGAACGTGCCGTCCATCATGTACGTGACGGTCTCGAAGCCGCGGTGCGGATGCCACGGCGTGCCCTTCGGCTCGCCCGGTGCGTATTCCACCTCCCCCATCTGGTCGAGGTGGATGAAGGGGTCGAGGTCCCCGAGGTCGACGCCCGCGAACGCGCGCCGCACCGGGAAGCCCTCGCCCTCGTAGCCCTTCGGGGCGGTGGTGACGCCCTTCACCGGGCGCGGGCGGGCGCTGGTCGGATCCGGTCCGGCGATGCGCGCCAGGATGCTGATGTCGTCGACGGTGATGGCCGGCATGGCCGTGAGTCTCCTTGTCTGTCGTCCCGCCTAGAAGCCGACGGCTTTGGGCACCAGCACGACCGTGATGCGGCCGCGGCCGCCGGCGTGGAGGACGAGGGTCTGGTTGATGGAGGCGCCCACGCCGTACGCAACGATGGCGCGCGCGTTCTCGAGCGGAAACACGGTCTCGCGCAGGCGGTCGAAGGCGGCTTCGAGGTCCGGGGCGACCTTCTGGGCACCGATGACGAGGATGACCCGCCCGGCGCCGCTGGCGATCGGACCGATCTGGCTGCCGGAGCCCGACGCGAGGAGCACCCGCCCGTCCTCGGTAACGGCCGCTGCGCTGGCGAGCATGACGTCCGGGGTGGCGACCACGCGGCGGATCTCGTCAGCCTGGGTCACGCGGTCCATGGTTCCGACGATCGACCGCACAGCGGTGAGGCGCTCGGTGTCCTGGATCGCGTCGGTGATGCCGAGCGCGGTGAGGGTCGCGGAGGCGCCGGTGTTGACGGCGGCGCCGTCGGGCAGGAGGTCGAGCACCGCGCGGCGCGCCCCGTCGGGCGAGTCGGCGACGATAACGCCGAAGCCGCGGGCGCGCAGCGCCTCGGCCGTGATCGAGATCGGTGTGGAGGTGGTGGGCGTCCGCGCCGTGACGGCGGGGATGCTGAGGGTGGCGGTCATGTGGGTTGGTTCCGAGCCGAGCGAAGTGTTGCTAGCGCAACTATATACCCGATTGTTGCACTGTCAACTATTTCGCTGAGACACGCTGAGCCGTAGATGGGCCCCGGCTAGGATGGCCCGGTGAGCGCGCGCAGCCCGGATCCGCGGCGATGGCTGATCCTGTTCGTCGGCCTGCTCGGCCTCGTCGCCGGTTGCGCGGCGCAATACGGGGTGGCGTACCTGATCCCGACGCTCCGCGAGGAAGGGCTCTCGCTCGCCTCCGCCTCCTTCCTTGTCACCGCGCCGATCGCGGGCATCCTCTGCACCCTCATCGCGTGGGGCGCGGCCGCCGACCGCTGGGGCGAGCGGATCGTGCTCGTCGCGGGGCTCGGGGCGGCAGGGCTGGTCGAGCTGGCGGTCGCCGCCTCGGGCGACCTGCTCTCGCGCTGGCTCCTGCTCTTCGCGGTCGGCGCCACCAGCGCCGCCATCCACGCGGCGTCCGGGCGTCTCATCCTCGGCTGGTTCGGGGCGCACGAGCGCGGCCTGGCGATGGGCATCCGCCAGACCGGCCTGCCAC
>JBBQMC010000099.1:0-8557 GCA_038328565.1 Candidatus Limnocylindria bacterium | reverse complement strand
CACCCCCCCCCCACCCCCCCCACCACGCCGAAGAGCGCCTCGACGATCGCGAAGGACGCGAACGCGAACGCGGTGAAGCGCAGAGCTCCCCCGACCGGCGGCCGCGCCAGCGGGCCGAGCGCGGCTGCGCTGCGCCGCAGGCCGATGACGACGGCCACCGCCGCCGGCAGGGCGAGCATGGCCCGGGCCAGCAGGTCGCCCACGGCGAGTGGAGCGCCCACCTCGGCCACGGCCGGCCCGATGCGCGCGATCGGCAGCCAGGTGCTGGTGTCGGGGATGAACCCATGGCCGACGAACGCGCTCAGGATGACGGTGGCGACCGCCCACAGCAGGACCGCGATCGGGGCCACCAGGCGCAGCCACGGGACGCCGAGGCGGCTGATCGGGGGAGGATCGGTGGCCGTGCGGGTCGTCAGCAACAGCTCGGCGCCGAACTGCAGAAGGAGCCCGAATGCCAGCGCCCGCAGCCCGAGCTGGACCCACAAGAGCGCCTCGATCAGCGCGGCGGGCAGGAAGCCGGACTGGATGGGAATGAAGAGGTAGCCCCATACGCCGAGTCCGTGCGCGAGTCCGAACCCTGCGAGCCAGGGCAGGGCGCGCGCGAGGGCGAGCTCGCTCCGCTTCCGGCTCTGGAGCGCGATGGCGAGCCCCATGACGAAGAAGACCTGCCCGTAGATCGACAGGACGATGATCTGGTTCGTCGCGAACAGGTCACGCAGCCACGCCACGCCACCATGCTAGCTGCACGTTGTCGCAGGCCATCGGTGGGTGATCAGGCTCGCCACGCGCGCCGTCAGCGGTGGCCGTCGCCTCCGGTCGAGGTCTCGGCTACGATCCCCGGCATGGCACCCGACGCGACCGAGCGCACCCCGTTCGGCGTCCTGCTGTGGTTCGGCTGGGCGTTCGGCCTGCTTGCGATCTCCGGGCTGCTGCTGCCGAAGATCATCGCCTTTGTCGACTTCAGCGAGCGTGCACCGTTTAGCCTGCTCGGGATCTTCATGATGGCCGAGCTGGCGCTCGTGATCTTCGGCGTCACCGTCGCGCTCCAGCGGAAGCGCATTGCCTACCGCATGGCGCTCGGCATCAGCCTCCTGCCGGTCCCGATCCTTGCCGGCCTGCCGCCGGCGTTGCTCGGGATGTCGAGCGAGGCCTCGTCCGGCTGGTACGCGCTCATGGTGCCGATCGGGCTCCTGCTCAGCGCTGTGCTCCTCGTGGGCTTGAGCCGCCCGGCGGCCCGCGCCTACTTCACCGAGGACTGATGCGCCTCGTCCGCTTCGTCGCTGACGGCGCGACGCCGATGATCGGCCGCGTCGACGAGGGCCGGTCGGTCCCGGTTCAGGGAGCCGTGACGGTGAGCGTGCCCTTGACGCCGAGGCTCTCGTGCCCGGGCAGGGAGCAGAACGTCGTATAGGTGCCGGGCGGGATCTGCGCCGAGATCGTCTCCGACTGGCCGCGCGAGAGGTCGTGGGTGGTCATGAGGACCTTCCCGGCGGTGTCGCGGACGGCCACGTTGTGCGGGGTCGGGCCGTCGTTGGTGACGACGAACGTCACCGTCGGCCCGGTGACCGAGATGGCGGGCTTCGACAGCATGAAGTCCATGACCGTGATGGCGACTGCTCCGGGCGGCGTCGTCGCGCTAGCCGGGCTGCCAGATGGCGGCGAGGATGAAGCGGCGCTGCAGGCCGCAAGGGCGGCGACGAGGATCGCGGCGCCAAGGGATCGGCGAATCATGGTGGGTCTCCGAGGGAGGGGAGCTGCCGGCGGCGAAGCCACGGATGGCTCGGCCGCCGGCACAGGTGGTTCAGCTCGCGAACTTGTCCGGGAGCTTCGCGACGATTGCGGCCGCGAGTGGGTCGCCGATCATCCGCATGTGCATGGCGGCGGTCCGGTCGGCCTTCGCCGCCGCGACCGCGTCGCCGGCACCCTGGGCGTCGACGATCGCCTTGGTCGTGGTCACGTGCTCCGTCACGAGTGACGCGAGCGTCTCCTGCGGCAGGTCCGTCGCCCCGGCCAGGAAGGCCGCGAACTGCGGAACGTAGGTGCCGGTCAGGTCCATGACCGCCTTGTCCATCTTGGCCTGGTCATCGGTCGCCACACCGGTGGTGTAGTCGACGAAGAAGCCGTTGTGCGCGCTCCAGATCTCGTTGAACTGGTCCTGCGCGTCCATGCCGTAGACGCTCCCGATGGCGGCGCCGAGGTCGGTGCCGTTCTCGTTGAGGGCGGCGCCGGCGGCGCCGAACTCGTCGCTCCGGCCGCCAATGGCGGCATCGGTCGCGAAGCTCGCGAGGTAGAGGTGCTCCTGGAGGAGCTGGTTGAGGCCGACCCGCAGGTCGACGGCCGGGGTCGACGGGTCGCCGGCGATGCCCTGCTGCGTCGCGATCGCGGGGGCGAGCGCGTCACCGATCATCTGCATGTGGGCGTAGGCGGTGCGGAGGGCGGCGTACGCCGCGGTCCAATCGCCGGCCGCCTGGGCGTCGACGACCGCCTTCGTCTGGACGACGTGCTGCGTCACGAGGTCGGTGATGGCCGCTTCCGGCAGGCCGGTTGCACCGGCGAGGAACTGCGAGAACTGCGGGACGTAGGTCCCGGTCAGGTCCGAGACGGCCTTGTCGGCCTTCGCCCTGTCCTTCGTCGCCACGCCCGTGGTGTAGTCGACGAAGAAGCCGTCGTGCGCGCTCCAGATCTGGTTGAACGTGTCCTCGGCGGGCGCTCCGTAGACCGAGCCGATGGCGGCGCCGAGGTCGGTGCCGTTCGTGTTCAGCAGGTCACCGTAGGCGGCGAACTGCTCATTGCGGCCGCCGAGTGCGGCATCGGTCGCCTTGGCGGCGAGGATGATGTGCTCGCCGAGCAGCTCGTCGAGGCTGACGCGCAGGTTCGCGGCGTCGGAGTCGGTCATGGATCCGGGAGCCATGCTCTCGGGGGCCATGGATTCGGGGGCCATGCTGTGGGCTGCCATGCTCTGGGAGGGCGACGTCGACGAGCTCCCGGTGGTGGAGCAGGCCGCGAGCAGGACCGAGCCGGCCACGAACAGGCCGATCAGCTTCGGAATGCGCACGATGGAATCTCCTTGAATCAAATGAATGGCGGCCAAAATCGGCCGTCGGGGGAGGTACGTCCCACTCGCCGCGCTGAATCACTCGGCCATCGACCGAGCTCGGCCGCGGGTCGCCGCATTGGCCCGGCCTATACTCCGTGGCGATGACCGCGACCGCTCCGCCGCGCACGATGCGCGCGCTCGCCAAGACGCGGCCGGCGCCGGGCGCCGACCTCGTGGAGCGCCCGGTCCCGACCGCCGGACCCGGCGAGGTGCTCCTCCGCATGGAGGCCGCGTCGATCTGCGGCACCGACTACCACCTCTTCCAGTGGGACGCGTGGGCCCGGGACGTCATGCGCCCGCCGACGATCCTCGGCCACGAGCTCGCCGGGCGGGTGGTCTCGGTCGGCGCGGGCGTCACGCGGGTCCACGAGGGCGACCTCGTGGGGGTGGAGAGCCACCTCGTCGACTGGACATGCTCGGTCTGCCGCCGCGGCGAGCCCCACCTGTGTCGCAACCTTCGCGTCATCGGCGCGCACGTCGACGGTGGGTTCGCCGAGTACGTCGTGATCCCGCAGGAGAATGCGATCGAGAGCAACGGCCTCGACCCGGCCGTGGTCGCCCTCCAGGAGCCGATGGGCAACGCGGTGCATGCAGCCTTCGTCGAGCCGATCGAGGGCAAGAGCGTGCTCGTCACCGGCTGCGGTCCCATCGGCCTGTGCGCGGTCGGAATCGCTCGCGCCGCCGGTGCATCGGTCGTCATCGCCACCGACACCGAGCCGTACCGCCTCGAGCTGGCGCGGACGATGGGCGCCGACCACGCGCTCGATGCGCGCGATCCCGCGACGCCCGGTGCGATCCGTGGTGCCACGAACGGCGAGGGCGTCGAGGTCGTGCTCGAGATGAGCGGCGCCGCCCCGGCGCTCGAGATGGCCCTCGAGGTGATCGACCGTGGCGGTCGGGTCAGCCTGCTCGGGATCTTCAGCGAGCCCGTGCGGATCGACCTTTCCGAGCGAGTGATCCAGCAGGGCGTCCGCCTGCACGGCATCTACGGGCGCCGCATCTACGACACCTGGGAGCGCACCCAGGCGCTCCTGCGCTCCGGCGCGCTCGACGTTTCTCCGATCATCACCCATCGCTTCGACCTTGCCGATTGGGAGCGCGGCTTCGACCTCATCGCCTCCCGGCACGCAGGAAAGGTGGTTCTCCTCCCATGACCGATGCGACCGCCGCGCCCTCCACGGCGCGCGGCACGAACCCCCTTGCCTTCCTCGATGCGGAGCTCGACGAGCTGCGCGCCAGGGGGCTGTATCGGCGCCTGCGGGTGGTCGAGAGCGAGCAGAAGAGCCGCTGCGTCATCGATGGGCGCGAGGTGATCACCCTGTCGAGCAACAATTATCTCGGGCTGACCACGCACCCGCATCTCAAGGAGGCGGCGATCGCCGCCGTCGAGCGCTTTGGGGCGGGAAGCGGTGCCGTCCGGACGATCGCGGGCACGATGAGCCTCCACGAGGAGCTGGAGGCGCGGCTCGCCACGTTCAAGCACGTCGAGGCCGTCCTGACGTTCCAATCCGGCTTCACGTGCAACACCGGCGTCATCCCGATCCTGGCCCCGGAGGGAGCCACGATCGTCAGCGACGCGCTCAACCACGCCAGCATCATCGACGGCATCCGGCTCACGAAGGCGGAGCGCAGGATCTTCCCGCACGCGGACATGGATGCGCTGCGCGCGACCCTGCGCGAGATCCGTGCCGCGGATGCGAGCCGGACGATCCTCGTGCTCACCGACGGGGTGTTCAGCATGGACGGCGACATCGCCCGCCTGCCCGAGATCGTGGCGGCGGCCGAGGAGGCGAACGCGATCGTCTACGTCGACGATGCGCATGCGTCGGGCGTGCTCGGTCGCAACGGGCGCGGGTCGGTCGACCATTTCGACCTGCACGGCCGCGTGCAGGTGCAGGTCGGCACGCTGTCGAAGGCGATCGGCGTGCTCGGCGGCTACGTGGCCGGGCCGCCGAACCTGCGCCAGGTACTCGAGCACAGGGCTCGGCCGTTCCTCTTCTCGACTTCGCATCCGCCGGCCGTCGCCGCCGCCTGCCTCGCGGCCATCGACGTGCTCGAGCGGGAGCCGGAGCTGATCGAGCGGCTGTGGGACAACGCCCGCTACTTCAAGGCCGGCCTCCAGCGGCTCGGCTTCGACACCGGAGCCTCGGAGACGCCCATCACGCCGGTCATCGTCGGTGCCGGCGCCCTCGCACACAAGCTCAGCGATCGGCTCTTCGAGGAGGGCGTGTTCGCGATGGGCATCGGCTTCCCGACCGTGCCGGAGGAGAAGAGTCGCGTGCGGACGATCGTCACTGCCGAGCACACCCGGGAGGAGCTCGGCACCTGCCTCGCCGCCTTCGAGACGGTTGGTCGGGAGCTCGCGATCATCTGAGCGGCGGTGCGGTCGCGCACCAATCGGTCTAGGCAGGGGAGGACCCGCCCGGTACGATGGGCCGGCCTTCGGGCTCGTCCAGCTGCCCCACCGTGCCTAAGGAATCGACCAACCGATGCGCGAGCGTTCTCTCGACATGGTCGTCGCCACCCCAGCCGTCGATGCAGATCTGCTGCGTCGCACGCTGCGCGGCACCCCGCCCGCGATCCCGTCGTCTCCCATCAGGCCCGATGTCACGGTCGACGACCTCGCCCTCCTGGCGCGATCCGGCGACACGCAGGCACTCGGCCGTCTCTACGACGAGCTCGTCGGTCCCATCTACCGCTATGTCGCGCTCCGCATCCGGCGGCGCGAGGATGCGGAGGATCTCACCCAGGTCGTCTTCGAGCGGATCGTCGGCGCGCTGCCCCGATACCGCCCCACCGGCCGCCCGTTCCAGGCATGGGCCTATCGGATCGCGCGCAACGCGGTCATCGATCATCTCCGCCGCGAGCGCAACCACGAGCCCCTCGATCCGCTGCGCGAGGGGCCCGATGACGCGCGCCCCGAGGCGCTCAGCGTCCTGGGCGAGGAGATCCGGGAGCTGCGTCGCGCGATTCGCGATCTCACCCCCGACCAGCAGGAGGCGCTCACCCTGCGCTTCGCTGCCGGCCTCTCCGCCGAGGAGGCGGCGGCGGTGATGGGGCGTCGCGCCGGGACGGTGCGCGGCCTCACCTTCCGCGCCATCACGACGCTGCGGCGCCGCCTCGCGGAGGCCTGATTCGACCACGTCATGAGCGGTTCGGCACGACCGCCACGGATGCGTCCGTGGTATCCCAGCGATCGCCGCGATGCGCCGGCCGGCGACCCGATCGTGCGCGCCATTCGCCGCGAGGCAGATGGCGACGAGCCGGATCCGCAGTTCCGCAACCGCCTCCGCGGGTCGCTCCTCAGCCACCACGTCGCCGTCCGCGAGGGACACCCACTGCCGGTACTCCGCGCCTCGATGACGCCCATCGGTCGCGGTGTGCTCGTGGCGAGCGTGCTCCTCGCCGTGGGCGTGACCGGGGTCGGCGCCGCCTCGCAGCAGGCGATCCCCGATGACCCGCTCTATGCGGTGAAGCTGCGCATCGAGGAGCTCCGCATCCTGGCCGCACCGGCGGACCTGCGCGACGACCTCGTCGCCATGTCGCTCGAGGCGCGGCTGAGCGAAGTCGAGGTCGCGGTCGCCCGCGGCCGCTGGCACGCTGCCCATGAGGCCGCCGTGCTCGTGACCCAGACCGAGGCCGAGCTGGCGCGGCTCGGCGGTCCGCCACCGGTGGTCGCCGACCACATCGCGCAGCACCTCGCGAGCCTCGCCGGCCTTCTCGCGGCGACGCCGTCCGGCCGCAGTGAGGCCGCGCAGGACATCTCGGCCGCGCGTGCGGCAATCCGCGCCGCGAACGACCGTGCCGGCGCCGCGGCCGGTACCCATGGGCACGGCAACGGCAACGGTGGCGCCGGCGCCACCGGCAACAACGGCAACGGCACCAACAACGGCAACAACGGCAACGGGGGAGGGGGTGGCAGCTCGTCTGCGCCCGCTCCGTCGCCGACTGCCAGGCCCACGCCGAAGGGGAACGGGCCGAAGGCATCGCCACCCGGGGGGGCGAGCTCGGCACCGCACCCCACGCCTCGCGCCTCGAAGGCGCCGCAGGGCTCTCCCGCCTCCTCCTGATCGTCCGACGAATCCGGGGACAACAGAGAACGGGGCAGAGGACGAACCTCTACCCCGTTTCTGCCAGGGGGCTGGAGCCAAGGGGCTCAGATGCGTTATGCGACTCGTTCGGGTCGCGGTGCGGTGGACGGTGGGGCGGCCCTGCGGGCCGCCCCACCTGACGATCCCTACCGGGCGCGGACCTCGCCGCGCCGGCGGGTGACGAAGAGGGCCATCGCCGACAGGAGAAGCAGGGCTCCCCAGCCAGCTGTCCACGCCGATCCCCCGGTCGACGTATCCGGCAGGTCTCCGCCGCCAGGACCACCCTGGCCACCCTTGACCGATTCCTCGGGCGTGTGGCTGGCAGGGGTGCTCTCGGACTCGCTCGGCGTCGCGCTGGCCGACTGGCTCTCGCTCACCGACTGCTCCGGCGTCTCACTGGAAGACTCCTTCGGCAGGTTCACGAAGATCGCGTCGGGGCTGTTGCAATCGCCGTCGTCGTCGACTTCGACCATCTGGGATGCCGGGTTCGCGATCTCGTAGCCCGCGGGGGCCTTGATCTCGGTCACCAGGTACTCCGTATCACGGGGAAGGCCGGTGATGCAGGCCTTGCCGTTCGCGCCGGTGGTGAAGGTTCCCTCCATTCCCTCCACCGTGAAGACCGCGCCGGCGAGCGGCTTGCCGTTGCCGTCGACCTTCTTGATGTTGAGGGAGGCGTGATCCTCCGGTGGGGTCTCCTTCGGGGAGCGCGTCGGCGTGGCAGTCGGAGACTGGCTCTGCGACTGGCTCTGGCTCTGCGACTGGCTCTGGCTCTGGCTCTGGCTCTGGCTCTCCGACTGGCTCTGGCTCTGCGACTGGCTCTGCGATTCGCTGGGGCTCTGGGGCTCACACGAAACCCAGAAGACCTTGTGCTTGATCTGGAGCTGGCCGCCCGGGTTGGTGGCACCCTCCCAGAACAGCTTGTAGTGGCCGTCCGGCAGGCTGTAGACACCGGTCTCCGGCTGGACATCCTCGCCGCCGGTGGCGTCGTAGCTGCCGGACAGGACGGTCGTGCCGTCACCGGTCGGCGGCCATGACTGGATCCACCAGTTGCCGGACTGGACTTCGTCGCCGAAGAAGAAGTGCAGATGGAATGTGCAGACGTGTGGCTCGTTGTTGACGATCGGCTCGTTGTCCGTCGCGCCGTCGTGGATCTTCACGGTGCCGTTGTTGCCCGGGGCGTTCTTCGCCAGGGCGGGCGCCGCGAGGGCCGTCATTGACAGGCCCATGGTGAGCATTGCCAGCGCGGTGACGAGTCGCCGCGACCAGCTCCTCCCGTTGAACATGGGTGAATCCCTTTCTCCGCGCCGCGGGCAGCGATCGCGGTTCCCTTTTCCGCCGGAGATCGGGACGCCAGCCCCCATGGATGGCT
>JBBQMC010000098.1:0-8575 GCA_038328565.1 Candidatus Limnocylindria bacterium | reverse complement strand
CTTCCCGGCGTCGACGAGCGACTGGACGGTCTGCCGCAGCTCACGCGCGCCGACCGGGTCGAGCCCGATGCTCGGCTCGTCGAGGAAGACGACCTCCGGATCGTGGAGCAGGCCGCGCGCGATGTGGAGCCGCTGCCGCATACCGCGGCTGTAGCCCTCCACCTTCTCTTTCTCGCGCCCGGTGAGGCCGACCATCTCGAGCAGTGTGCCGATGCGCTGCCGCTGGTGCGCCGGCTCGACGCCGTAGAGCTCAGCGAAGTAGCGCAGGTTGTCCAGCGCGCTGACGCGATCGTACAGGCCCCGATCGCCGCCGAAGACGTAGCCGATCCGTCTCCGCACCTCCGTCGTGTCGCGCACGACGTCGTGCCCCATGACGCGCGCCGTGCCACTCGTCGGCAGGAGCAGCGTGATGAGCATCTTGATCGTGGTCGTCTTGCCCGCCCCGTTCGGGCCGAGCAGCCCGAACAGCTCCCCGGGCTGCACCTCGAAGCTGATCCCGCGCACGGCGGGCACGTCGAGCCGCCGACGGCGGAGGACGCCGGTGTGGGTGCGGTACGTGCGCACAAGGTCGATCGCCTCGATGGCCAGCTCGTCGCCAGCACGAAGGTTGGTGTCGGGCACAGCGGTGCGCGGAGCGGTCGTCGTCATCGGAGCTGTGGATTCTAGCCGCTGAATTGTCTTGACGTCAAGAGATTCTCGTTGGTGCGCGCTCGCAACACCTACGGTGGCTGGAGCGGATGATCCCCGCCGAACGGCCGACTATGCTGCCGGCGGCATCATGCCGCGTGAATCGCATTCGTCCCGGGACCACTCTTGATCGCTCCTCATCGATGGCGTCACCTCGTGCGCAGCGCGGCGACCGCCCTCGCCATCACCGCCACCATCTGGTCGTCGTCGCCCATCGTGGCTGCCGGCCGCCCGGTTGGTCCGCGGGCCGCGCCGCCGCCGGCGGGCTCATGCCCGTTCGTCATCGGTCCGGAAAAGGGGTCGATCGACGGTACGGATCCGGCGCTCAGGGGCCTCCGGCCGGGGGCGGTCATCTGCCTTCCCGCCGGCACGCGCCCGAACCTGCTGATCCGCAACATCCACGGCACCGCCTCCGCGCCGATCACGATTCGCAACAACGGCGGCGTGGTCAGGATCACCGGCGCCGTGCAGGCCGATGGCGGGATCCTCATCCAGTCGAGCACCGACATCCGGATCAGCGGGGCGGGCTCCGAGAGCCATTGCGGCGCGTCGTACCGCGCAAGCGACCAGCGCTGCGGGATCGTGATCGACGGCGCGCAGAAGGGCATCAAGGTCGACACCGCGAAGGGCGGCGCCGTGGGCGGCTTCGAGTTCGACCACGTGGAGGTCGTCCATACCTCGCAGACGATCAAGACCCGCGGCATCACGATCCACCCGATCCCGGGGCTCACGGTCAAGGACATCCACGTCCATGACAACCACGTCGCGGAAACGCTCGCGGAGGGCATCTACATCGGCAGCGAGCCGCACAACCAGCCATTCGAGAAGCTCGGCAAGGTGGAGAACGTCGAGATCGACCACAACCTCGTCGAGCGCAGTGGCTATGACGGCATCAAGCTCAAGGTGGGCCTCGGCTCAGTGGCGATCCACGACAACGTCATCCACGACGCGGGCCAGCTGGGCGACCCGGCCCACCAGGGCGGGACCAAGACGGCGTTCAGCGGGGGCGACTACTACAACAACACCGTGATCGGCGGCGTGGAAGGCATCCGCATGGACCGCGTGCTGCCGGTGGGCGCGACCCACTACTTCAACAACCTCGTGGTGGGGGTCTCAAGCGTCGGGATCCAGACGTCGCAGGACCATGCGGCGATCTACAACAACACGATCGTCGACAGCCGGGGCGACGGCATCAAGGTGACCGGCGCCGGCTCCTACGTCGCCGACAACATCGTCGCCGGCGCGGCCCACCCGCTCGGCGTCCGCGACGGAGTCGAGCTGCGGAACATCGCCGCCGCGACCGACCGCATCGGCTTCGTCGACCCGACCAACGGTGACTACCGGCTGCTGGCCAGCTCCGAGGCGGTCGATGCCGGGCAGCCGGTCGGTGGCTTCCTCTGCGGCGCGGACGACATGCGCACGGCCCGATGGTCGACGGTCAACCGCGTGCCCCACTTCGATCATGACGGGGTGGGCCGGCCGAGCGGCTGCCTGAGCGACCTCGGCGCGTTCGAGTACGTGCCGAGCAGCTCCGCCGCGCCCCACACATCCCCGCCGCCGGAGTGATCGGCTAGTCGAGGCTGCCCTCGTCGGCGCCGGGGGCACGCACGCCCGGTTCCGGTGCCTCCGGGTCGATCGGCGGCGGGCCGGGGATATCGGTCTCGTTCGGCGAGTCGCCGGGAAGGTCGCTGCCGGGCTCGCGCCGCGGGGGGATCTCGGTGTCGGGTGGCGTGTTCGGGATGGTCATGGCTCGCTTCCCTGCATGGCGCGTACCCGCGCGCCATCGGCCTAGAACCAGTCGTGCGCCTTGAAGTACAGGTAGGCGGCCACCATGACGACCGCCATGATCCCGATCGCGAGCGGGTAGCCGAGCGGCCAACCCAGCTCCGGCATGTGGCGGAAGTTCATGCCGTAGATGCCGGACACGATCGTCGGCAGGATGAGGATCACCGTCACCGCGGTGAGGCGCTTCATCACCGCGTTGAGGTTGTTGCTCGTCACCGACAGGTTCGCATCGAGCGCCGCCGCCACGAGGTCGCGCAGCAGGTCGAGCTGGTCGAGGATGCGGACGAGGTGGTCGTAGAGGTCCGCGTAGTAGGGGAGCGAGGGATCGTCGATGGAAGCGTTGTCGCGGCGCAGGAACGCATTCGCCACGTCGCGCATCGGGGCGAGGATGCGGCGCAGCTCGAGGAGCTCGCGCTTGATGCGGAGCACCACGCGCAACGTCTCCCGGTCCTGGTGGCCGGCGATGATGCGGTCCTCCAGCCCGTCGATCCGCTCGGAGAGACGGTCGAGGACCGGGAAGTAGCCGTCGACCACGCTGTCGAGGATCGTGTAGAGGAGCGCGCCGGCGGTCTTGCCCGCGCTGTCCGGGCGGTCCGCGAAGCGCTTCGCGCTCTCCGTCAGCGCGGGCGACCTGTCCCAGTGGACGGTGACCAGCCAGGTGCGGCCGATGAAGGCGTGGATCTCGCCGAGGTCCGCGGGCACGTTGCTCTCGTCGCTGCCACGCGGCCCAGCCTGGTGGTCCGCGTCCGTCGCCTCGTGCGGCGGGATCGCTTCGTAGACGACTGCGACCTGCTGGTCAGGATACGTGTCGAGCTTCGGGCGCTGACGGCGCTTCTGGAGGTCCTCCTCCGCGACCGGGTGGACGCCGAACTCCTCGCGCAGCAGGCGGAGCGCCGCATCGTCCGGCGAGCGGAGGTCCAGCCACACCACGGCACCGTCGACCGCGCGCAGCTCGTCGATCTTCGCCAGCTCGTCCGGCTTCAGCACGCGTGGGGGCTCGCCGGGGAGATGGACCAGGCAGTGGATCGAGGATGTCATCGCGGCGGAGTGTACGCCGGAGGTCGGCGATCGCCCGTCGGAAGGCCGCTCGCATCGGTCCTGCGCAATAATGTGCTATCCTGCGGTAGCCGATTATTCACGCACTGCCACAGGAGCACGATCGCGATGGGATGGTTGCCGGACGAGGTCGCACGGCTGCTCGGCGTGGCCCTCGTCGGCGAGCTGACGGTCATCGGGCGGGACGGGCGACCGATCTCCCACCCGCTGATCCCGCTCTCCGACGGCGATCGCATCTACCTCCACTCGTCGACGCTGTTCTCCAGGAAGCTGGAGCACATCAAGCGCAACCCGAAGGTGGCGCTGGCGCTGACCGATCCGGTCGCGATGAAGGGCGTCGCCGGCCGCGCCACGATACAGGGGACGGCGCGCGTCATCGAGGAGGACCCGCATCGCGACTGGGAGCGGCTGATCCTGGGGCTATGGCGTCAGAAGGAGCCGTCGATCGACGCGTTCCTCAAGGCGCGCGTCGCGCTGCCGCTCTTCTTCGAGCGCTCGGTGATCGAGATCACGCCTGAGCGCTGCCTGCTGTGGCCAGACGGCGACACCTCCCGGCCGCCGCAGGTCAGCACCGCCCCAGCTGCCGAGGCCGCCTGATGCACCGCGTCACGCAGGCAGATCTCGCCAAGCTCGCCACGTACCCGTTCGTCGTCGTCAGCTGGGTCGACGACGCGGGCTATCCGCTCAACGTGGCCACCGACTTTTCGACCGATGCCGACGCCGGCACCGTCCGCCTGCGCCGACCCGCCGGGCTCGCGATTCCAACCGACCGGACGGTGAACGTCCTTGCCAGCCACATCCGCCCGCAGCCGGGCATCGGCTACGACGAGCGCCGCTACCTCCAGCTGTGGGGCACGGTCATGGCCGGCGATGCGGCGGTCTTCACGCCGAGCCATGCCTGGGGCTGGGACGAGGCGGAGATGCCCTTCTTCGAATATTCCGAGCGCTCGGTTCCGCAATCGCGTCGCTACCTGGCGGCGCTCTCCGTCGAGCAGGGGCGCGAGGTCAAGCCGCGCCTCGACCGGTTCTGGCTCTTCCTGCGCACGACCCGGCTCCCGTTCCTGTCGGCCACCGCGGTGCCGTTCCTGCTCGGGATCGCCGTCGCGGCGAGCCACGGCAGCTTCACGTGGTGGACCGCGCTGCTGACGCTCCTCGGCGCGTTCCTCGCGCACCTCGGGATCAACGTCAGCAACGACATCTTCGACACGCTCTCCGGCGCGGACGACGCGAACGTCAATCCGACGCAGTTCTCCGGCGGCTCGCGGGTCGCCGTCTACGGGCTCCTCACCGTCCGGCAGCTCGCGGTCCTGAGCGCCGCCCTGTTCGCGGCAGCCGGGCTCATCGGGTTGGGGCTGGTGTGGATCACCGGCTCGCTGACCCTGCTCGCGATCGGCGCGGCGGGGATGCTCGTGGGGCTCGCGTACACGGCCCCGCCGCTCAAGCTCGTCTACCGCGGGCTCGGCGAGATCGCGGTCTTCTTTGGCTTCGGCCCGATCATGCTGCTCGGCGCGTACGTCGTGCAGACCGGCCATGTCGCCTGGGAGCCGATCGTCGCCTCCATCCCGGTGGGGATCCTCGTCGCGCTCATCCTGTTCGTGAACGAGATCCCGGACCGCACCGGCGACGCGGCGGCCGGCAAGCGGACGCTCCCGGTCCGCTTCGCGCCCTCGACCATCCGGCGCGGCTACCTGGTCGCCGCGCTCGTCGCCTTCGCGGTGATCGTCGGCGGCGCCGTCACCGGCGTCCTGCCGTGGCCGACCCTCGTCGCGCTCGCGGCGTTGCCGCTCGCGATCCGCATCCACGACGGGATCCGCGTCCACTACGACAGCCCGTACACGCTCATGGCGGTGATGGGCCAGAACGTCAACCTCAACCTCGTCGTGGGCGGCCTCCTGCTCGCGGCCTACGCGGCGACGATCGCGGTGATGGCGCTCGGCTGAGCCGCACCGCCTGGGGTCAGCGCACGCCGGGCGGCCGCGGCCTGCGCCACGGGGCGGGCTCGGGTTCGTCCGGATCATCCGCATCCGGTGCGCGCCGGGGTCGCGGCCGGGGCGGCGGGGGCGCAGGTGCCGTTGACTGGCGGCCGGGCGCGGCGACGAGGAGCGCGGCCGCCGAGTCGCGATCGGCCTCGGTCGCGAATGCCACCCGCAGGTCCGTGCCGAACCAGGACAGCCAGAGCGCCGGAACGCTGCGGCGCACGAAGGCCAGCCGCCCGACCTCGATCCCGCTCGCGGTGGCGCTCGCGCGCGGGACGTCGACGCGCATCGGCCCGGCAGGAAGCGCCGCAACGAGCGCCGGCCCCGCCTCCGGCTGGGGCTCGAGGCGGACGGGGAGGTCGACGACGTCGATCGGCGCGCCGTCGGGCACGCCCAGGCGCCCTGACGCGAAGCCGGCCACCGTCGGCGCGCCGCCGAGGCGCCGCGTGACCGCGCCCTCGTGACGGAAGACCGGGTAGCGGATGCGACGGCCGACGACGAGCAGGATGCCGAGCACCACGAGGAGCAGTGCGCCGCCCCACACCCGATCGGCGGGCAGGGCGGGATCGTGGTCAAGCAGCGCGACGTCGAGGGCGTGGCTCCAGCCGAGGAGCGTGCGGCCCGTGGTCGTCGCGAGCATCGCGTCGACCGCCGCCGGGTCGCGGACCTGGCGCCCCACCACCGTGACCGGGACCGCGCTCGGCGGCAGGGGCGACGTGACGACCACGCTCTGCGTCGAGTGCAGGCCCACGGCGCGCAGGACCCACGTGCCGTGCCCGCTCGCCAGGCGCCGGCCATCGCAATTCCCGTCGAGGGTGCAGGTCGCGATGCCGGCGCCGGTGAAGCGGAGGCTGATTCGGATCAGCGTCTCGTCGGCAAGGCCGGCGATCGCGGCGGGGTCGTCGATGCGCTGCGCGTCGTTCGGGTCGACGCCGCTCCGGACCTCGACGATCATCCGGCCGTCGAGTGCGGCGACGTTCGCCGGATCGCCGTATCCGGGGTCGCCGCGCGCTGCGAGCTCCCCCGCCGCGGATGCGACGAGCGGGGCATCGGATCGAACACGGCCGACCAGCTCGCGAATGCGGAGCGTGCCGTCGTCGACCGGCGTGCGGACGAGCATGACGCGGCGGTCATCCACGCCGTCGCGCAGGGCGAGCCACCGCGTCGGACGGCCGTTGGCATCGGTCCCGGCAGCGAGTCCCGTCTCGTAGCCGATGCCGCCGACCTCGAGCATGGTGAGGTCGCCAGCGCGACGCTCGATCACGTCGCCGGGCGTTGCCTGGTGGGTGATGAGCTCCACGCCGGCCTGGGCGAGGGGAAAGAGGCCGAGCAGGACGAGGCCGAGGGCGACGAGCGGGACCACTGCCCCACGGCGCAGGCCGAAGGCCGTCGCGACGAGGCGCTCCAGCCCGACGGGCAGGAACGCAACCAACGCGACGAGGCGGTCGATCAGGCGTCGAATGACCACGCCCTCCCGTCCCATGTCGCGTGGAGGAGGTCGCCGGTGGTGCCGCGAGCGAAGACATCGATCCGATCCGGCCCCCAGGAGCAGGCGGTCGGGTCGCTCGCCAGCTCACCGCCGAGCGACTCCCACGGCTGCCAGCCGGCCGGCTCGTACCAGCAGTGCCACAGCGCGCCGTCGGTCCCGCGCGCGAAGCAATCGATCCGGTCCGCGCCCCAGCTGCACGCGGCCGGGTCCCCGGTCAGCGACCCGCCAAGCGACTCCCAAGCGTGCCACGCCACACCGTCCCAGTAGCGGTTCCACAGCGCGCCGTCGCCGTGGATCGCGAAGGCCTGCATCTCGTTGGGCGCCCAGCTCGTCACCGCGGGTGCGGACACCAGCTCGCCGCCGAGCGACTCCCAGCCAGTCATCGCAGCATCTCCCGTCGATCTCCGCCATACCGATTGAGCCATCGCGCCCGCGGCTCGTGACGCGCGACCGCCATGGTACGGCCGCTGCCGGCGATCGGCCGATCCACGCGCCGGGCGCTCGCGCGTCGACCTGCCGTGGACGTGCAGGTCGAGCGACTAGGATCGGTGCCGCATGGAACGCTTCCGGACGATCATCGAGCCGTTCCGCATCAAGAGCGTGGAGCCGGTGCGGCTGACCACGGTGGCGGAGCGCGACGCGAAGCTGCGAGCGGCGGGCTACAACCTCTTCAACCTCCACTCGGATGACGTCCTCATCGACCTGTTGACCGACTCCGGCACCGGCGCCATGAGCGCCGAGCAGTGGGCCGGCATGCAGCGCGGCGACGAGTCGTATGCGGGGTCGCCGTCCTGGTTCCACTTCCTCGAGGCCGTGACCGAGCTGTGGCCCTTCCGCCACCTGATCCCCACCCACCAGGGACGCGCGGCGGAGAAGATCCTGTTCAGCGTGATCGGCGGTGCCGGCAAGGTCATCCCGTCGAACACGCACTTCGACACGACGCGCGCGAACGTCGAATTCACCGGCGCCGAGGCGATCGACCTCGTGATCCCCGAGGGCCGCTCCCCGTCGACGATCCACCCGTTCAAGGGCAACATGGATACCGATGCGCTCGAGGCGCTCATCGCGGAGCGCGGCGCGGCCAGCATCCCGGTCGTCTTCGTGACGATCACGAACAACTCCGGCGGCGGCCAGCCGGTGAGCCTCGCCAACCTGCGTGCCGTGCGCGCCGTCTGTGACCGATACGAGCTGCCGCTGTTCCTCGACGCCTGCCGGTTTGCCGAGAACGCCTGGTTCATCAAGCAGCGCGAGGACGGGTACGCGGATCGGTCCGTGCCTGACATCGTGCGTGAGATGGCCGCACTCGCGGACGGGATGACGATGTCCGGCAAGAAGGACGCGCTCAGCAACATCGGCGGCTGGCTGGCGATGAACTCGGACGCCTGGGCCGAGCAGTGCCGCAACCTCCTGATCCTGACCGAGGGCTTCCCGACCTACGGCGGCCTCGCCGGCCGCGACCTGGAGGCGATCGCGCAGGGGTTGCGCGAGGTGGTGGCCGAGGACTACCTGCGCTACCGGATCCGGTCCACGGCCTATCTGGGCGAGGCGCTGCACGCGGCCGGCGTGCCGCTGGTCCGGCCGG
>JBBQMC010000097.1:0-8695 GCA_038328565.1 Candidatus Limnocylindria bacterium | reverse complement strand
CCCCGGCTGGAACTGGGTCTGGCCGTGGCAGGGGATCTTCTTCAGCCTATGACCGGTCAGCAGCCCACCTATGGCGAAGTCCACGGCCCCCGCGTCGGGGAGATGAGCCGGCGCACGTTCATGCGCCGCATGGTCGGCCTGGGCGTCGGCCTGCTCAGCCTCGAGTTCATCGGAGGCTCGATCGCCTTCTTGTGGCCGAACATCCAGGGTGGCCTCGGCGGGCAGATCAACATCGGCACCGCGGCGGACATCGTCGGGAAGTTCCCGGAATGGGCGAAGGGCACGCCGTACATCTATAACCCGGCCCGCCTGTTCATCGTCAACGTGCCCGCCGCGAAGGACCTCGTCGATGGGAAGACGCCCGACGTCGCGGATCCGGGCACGAAGCTGGACCCCAATGCGAACCGCACGGATCGGTCCGTGCTCGCGCTGTACCGCAAGTGCCCGCATCTCGGCTGCCAGATCCCAAACCTGTGCGACAAGAGCGACTGGTTCGAGTGCCTGTGTCACGGCAGCAAGTACACCGTCCTGGGCGAGAAGCGCGACGGTCCCGCCCCACGCGGCATGGACGGCTTCAACGTCACCGTCGATTCGGCCGGGAAGTACGTCGTCGACACGAGCCAGATCATCACCGGCCCGCCGGTGGGCACGGTGACGTTCGACGACCGCACCGCGACCCAGATGCAGCACTGCACCGGCGTCTGACGCGATGCGACTCAAGACCCTCGGCGTGGTCGTCGTCACCGCGCTGGCGCTGTTCACGATGTTCTACTGGCTGACCGATTCGAATCGCCGCGCCACCGCCGCCGAATCGGCCAAGGAGGAGCAGCTCGCCTATGCGAAGGAGGTCTTCGGGCCTCCCACCGCTGCGAACCCGGTGACCGCGAACTGCCAGCAGTGCCACGGCCCCGAGGGGAAGGGTGGCGGGCCTGACGCGCCGGTCCAGGGACCGAACCTCCACGGCCCGCGGGTCGCGCAGCGCCTGGCCATCAACCCGAACTACGTCCACCTCGTCATCAGCTACGGGGGCATCGTCGTCTCGGGCAATCCGAACTCGCCGATGCCGGCCTGGTCGACCGAGGCAGGGGGCCCGCTCACCGTGCAGCAGGTCGACGCGCTGACCGCCCTCGTCACATCCTGGGCGCAGGAGGCCGCGACCGCCTCGCAGGCGCCGGTCGAGAACACGGCCGCCGCCGGCGCGGAGGTTTACACCAACGCGGGCTGCGGTGGCTGCCACGGGGCGGATCTCGCCGGCGTGGCCGGCCAGTTCCCGAATATCCAGGGGATCGGCGCGGCGCTCGTCACCGACCTCCCCGTCCCGCCGACAGGGCTCGACCAGATGAAGACCGATTACGCCGCCGACCCGCGCGCGTTCCTCGAGAAGTGGATCCGCGACTCGAGCAAGAACTACAACGGCGGCGCGCCCACCACGATGCCGTCGCACGACGCGGCCACCGTGCCCGATGACGCGCTCCAGGCGCTGATCACGTTCCTGCTCGAGGGAAAGCACGGCTCATGACCGTCGCGCACTATCGTCCGCGCCGGCGGCGCGGCCTCGGCGGCCTCATCGGGACCGTCGACGACTTCATGAGCTGGCTCCTATACGGCGAGGAGACGTGGCTCGTCGCGCTGCTGAAGGGCGTGCCGCTCTTCATTTACATCTACTTCCTGATCACCTACGTCCCGAACTACGTCTACTACCTGATGACGCAGTACCTGTTCAAGTTCAGCGATGACGTGGGCTTCCTGGTCGCGAACGGAATCGGCGGTGGCAACCTGATCGTCGTCATCATCCTCGCGCTGTGGACCCAGGGCGCCCGCGGCCGGTCCGGCTTCGCGTGGAGCCTGATCCGGTTCCTCGACTTCGCGCAGCTCCTGTTCGTGCTGCTCCTGCTCATCCCGCTCCTGCTCTTCAACCTCGGCGGCGGGACGTTCGTGCCGGCCACCGGGCAGAACCCGTTCCCGCTCCAGGCGCTCGCCCTCGGCACGATCGGCGCGGGCATGGGTGCGGCGGCGCTCGTCTACCTGTGGCTCGAGTACCGGCGCGTGATCGCGCGCGAGGCGAACGAGGCGGCCTCGGCGAGCGCGGCCTACCTGCCGGGCTGACGCCCTCGACGCGCGGCCTCGTCGCGCACCTCGCCTGGTCGGCCGTCGTGCTTTCCGCGGCCGGGCTCCTCGTCGCCACCGAGCTCGCGGCGCCCTGTCCGCGCGGTGGCCCGCTGGCGTTCGGCGACTGCGCCAGGGTGCGGCCGTTTGTCGTCGGCGTGGCGGCGGTCAGCGCCGTGCTCTACGTCGCTGCCCTGTCCGCGGTGCGCTGGTGGGTGATCGGCCTGCGCCGCCGCGGCGTTGCGGACGCCCGCGCGGTGCGCGACTGGTATCTGCTGGCGGCGGTCATCGGCCTGGCCGTCGTCCCGCTCTTCACGTTCACCACCCTGTCCGCCCTCCGCTAGCATGGACCGATGAGCTTCGACCTCCCGTTGCGCCTGGACGGCATCGCCACGATCGACGGCGACCACCTGACGGTGACCGATGCGGACCGCTTCCGATCCGACCTCGTCGACGACCTGGCATTCGAGGCGGTTTTCAACGAGGACGCCGCGCAGCGGGAGGCCGTGCGCTGGGTGATCTGGAGCGCGTCGCAGGCGCTCGGCTGCGGCTCGGCCTCCATTCACGAGCTGTACATGGCCCGCGGCGGCGGCGAGTTCGAGGCGACCGCCTTCACGGTGCCGGCCGTCAACGTGCGCGCCGCCGCGTACCTCACCGCTCGGCAGGCCTTCCGCGCCGCGCTCGAGCGCGACGCGGCGACGGTGCTGTTCGAGATCGCGAAGAGCGAGATGGCCTACACCGACCAGCGCCCGGCGGAGTACACGGCCGTCATCCTGGCGGCCGCCATCCGGGAGGGCTGGTCCACGCCGGTCTTCCTCCAGGGCGACCACTTCCAGTTCAACGCCATGAAGTGGAAGTCCGATCCGGGGCCGGAGATGGAGGGGATCAAGGACCTGACCCGCGAGGCGATCGTGGCCGGCTTCCTGAACATCGACATCGACAGCTCGACCCTCGTCGACCTGGCGCAGCCGAGCGTCGCCGAGCAGCAGCGCGTCAATGCCCAGAACACCGCCGAGCTGACGCGCCTCATCCGCATCATCCAGCCGACCGGCGTTACGGTGAGCATCGGCGGCGAGATCGGGGAGGTGGGGAAGAGCAACTCCACCGAGGAGGAGCTGCGCGCCTACGTCGACGCCTACCGCAACGAGCTCGCCGCCATGGGCGACGACGACATGGCGCAGATCAGCAAGGTCAGCATCCAGACCGGCACCTCGCACGGCGGCGTACCGCTCCCCGACGGCAGCATCGCGCGGGTGAAGATCGACTTCGACACGATGCGGCGCCTGTCGAGCGTGGCGCGCGACGAGTACGGGCTCGCCGGTTGCGTCCAGCACGGGGCCTCGACGCTGCCGGAGGAGGCCTTCGGCCACTTCCCGGCCAATGGGACGGCGGAGATCCACCTGGCGACCGGCTTCCAGAACATCCTCTACGACGGCGGCGGCCTGCCCGCCGATCTCCACGCCGAGATGATGGCGTGGTGCGTCGCGAACTGCGCCGATGAGCGCAAGGACGGGGAGACGGAGGAGCAGTTCCTCTACAAGACGCGCAAGAAGGCGATCGGGCCCTTCAAGCGGCAGCTCTGGGAGCTTCCCCCCGCCGCCCAGGCGGAGTTCGGGGACCACCTGCGCGCAAAGTTCGGCCAACTCTTCGATAGCCTCCAGATCGCCGGCACGCGGAAGCTCGTCGAGCGCTTCGTCACCCCCGTCCCGCTGCCGCGGCCGCTTCCCGCGGCCCTCGGCGGCGGCGCGGCGGCCGGCGTCACCGCCGGCGCATCGGTCTTCGAAGACGACGGCTCAGGGGAGTAGCCGCCCGCTACAGCCCGAGCAGCTTCCGGAGCACCGGCTGGTCGGCGAGCCCGATGAGGCGCCGGGTGGCGCTGGGCGGGAGGTTGGCGAGCGCCTCGAGCGCGCGCGTCATCTCGTCGGTGCTCAGCTCACCGACGAGGCGCCACAGGCGCTCGGTCGCGGCGTCATCGAGTCGGTCGAGCGTGGCGAAGAGCCGCTCGATCGACGACGGCGGTCCCGCAACGACCATCGCCACCCCGCGGTCGAAGCTGCGGACGAACTCGAGCAACCCGGCCAGGCGCTCGCGCAAATCCGCGAGCTCAGGGTCATCCGAATGAGCGGCGGCGAGCGTCACGCAGCGCTCGATGCCCGGCACCACCGGCGCCGTCTCGCGGACGCGCCGCGCCTGCGCGACACGTCGGAACCACTCCCAGTGATCGCCGATCATCGTCCACCCCACCGCGGCCGGTCCGCGCTGGCCGGAGCGCCTCGGTCCCTCCGCGCGCTCGATGAGCCCCCACTCCTCGCATTGGGCGAGCGCGAGGCTCGCCGCGCGATGGCTGATGCCGAGCGCCCGCCGCAGCTCCGGCTCGGTCAGCGGGCCGCCATGGGCGAGGAGATAGCCCTGCGCGGTGGCCGTCGACGGGGCGACACCCCAGCTGGCGCCGATCTCGCCCCAGGCGCGCGCGAACGTCCGCCGGATCTCCTCCGCGTCGGTCGCCCGCGGCGTGCGTAACGTGCTACTCACGCAAGCATGTTACCGCAGGGAAACGCCCCGGCCGGAGAGGCCGAGGCGTTTGGGCGGCGATCGAGCGGCCGGCGTCGGCTGCGGAGGCGCTACCTAATGGGCGCAACCACCGGCCTTGGCCGGTGAGCCATCGGTGTTGAACGACGAGCCGCAGGCGCAGCTGCTCACCGCGTTGGGGTTGTTGATCGCGAAGCCCGAGCCCATGAGGGAGTCGACGTAGTCGATCTCGGCACCGTCGACGTACTGAGCGCTGAAGGCATCGATCACGACCGGCACGCCATCGTGATCCTCGACCTTGTCGTCATCGGCGAGGCGATCGTCGAAGGCGAGGCCGTAGCTGAAGCCGGAGCAGCCGCCGCTCTTCACAAAGAGGCGGAGGCGCGCATCGGCCTTGCCCTCGCGGGAGCGGAGCTCGAGCACCTTGGCGGCCGCGGCATCGGTGACCGTGACGAGGGTCGGGGTCGCCGTGACCGGCGGGGCGGTGACCGTCTCGAGGGGGGTCTCGGACATCGTCATGGGGTCGAACGTCTCCTTCGGTGCGCGAGCTCGCGGGTCGGATGCGGATGAATTGCCCGAAGTATACCAGCTGGGGTGCTTGCACCGGCAACCACCCGAAGGTCGTGGTCACTGTTCAGACCGATGAACGGCCGACGGCCGCCGCGTCCTCCCGTAGCCTCAACAACCGCACGGCGCAACCCACCACGCCTACGTATGCAGCGACGAACATGGCGGGAACCACATAGAGGTAAGGCTCCGGATTCTCAAGCCTTCCAGTCTTGACGATGTAACCGATGGCCCACCCCAGCCACACGAGGCCAAACGTTCCCGCCCAAACACTCATCATCTTGATGGCAGGGCGCCACATCAGCAGTAAGCCAAGAGCCAGAATGAGGTTTCCGATGCCAAGAATCGCCCACCACCCTATCACTCGGTGATTCGCCGAGTCCCATACCCACCCCATCGTTGCATTCATATGATGGAGTTGTGCCGCATCCAACGCGATCTGTCCGCCGGCTGTGAGGACGAGGAGGAGCGCGCTGATCGCTATGGTCCATGCCGACCCGCCGTGCGCGCTGGCGCGGGTCGGTTTGGTTTGGTGACGCGATTGCTTAGCTAGCACATGCAGGATCCCAAGTGTATGTATAGCCCGAACTCCATTGCGTTCGTCCCCAGGAAGTAGACGAGACGCCATAACTTGGGGCATAGACATAGGTGCCGTCAGGGCTTCGGCGGTCGTACTCAGCGTTTGCGATGCGCTCGAAATCGGTGTACCCGCCAGGAACCTGATTCCCATTATTGAAGGTCTTTGAGAGCAGGGCTACTCGCTGAAAGTAGTCCGGCAGATTCGTGGCGGCGATCTCACGTACCATCGCGCCGTCCTCATGCCCAGAACCGCCGACGAAGAACTTCCAATCCTCCCAGACGCCACCGCCGTCTCCAGGCTGGTAAATCTCCAGCTGGACCGGGTTCTGGGAGACCCCGCGATCTCCTAAGGTGCCTACGAACTCCACGCCCAAGTTGCCTTGATTATCGCTAAGCCCTACCCAGATGGCGGTTGACGACAGTCGGCCCTGACCAGAGCCCCAGTCGAGGCCCAGAAATGCCCACGCATTACCGATCCGCTGGCCATTCTCGACTGAAACTGTCATCTGGATCCTGCTCTCACTCGCACTTCCGGTCTCTATGAAGGGGATCTGGTTATCGACATCCGCAGCGACGCGCTCGAACTTCGGCTCAGTCAGGCCACCGATTGGTTCGCCGTTGTACTCTGAGCCCCACGTCTGCGTGGCATGAAGTGATGCGCGACCTGGATCGCATTTGGCAAGCGCTGGCTGCGCCACGACACAAAGGATTGCCGTGGCGAGTAGCGCGGCCGGGACGGAACGTCGTTGTTCACAGCATCCGCGGAGTTCAGCTAACTAGCACAAGCTGGCGACGGGGAGGTCAGGTGCGGCGGTCAACGGTCTGATCTCAACGGCCCCGTCTGGACTAACCGTCAGCTCGAGATACGCCGCCGTCGTGCCCGGAGCGAGCTGGCCCGAGGCGAATCCAGCGAGGGCTGGCCCGGCCAAGTTCCCCGCCTGATCCACCGCGCCGACCTCGACGCTCCATTCGGCCGGTCGGAGCGCGTACGTTATCAAGCGATTGCACGCCGCGATGGGTTGGCGAGCACGTGGCCCCGAGACGATCAGGAGGTTGGTTCGGCTGTAGTTCTGGATAATCCAGCACACGTCCATGAGCCGATGCGCTGGATCGACCGCGGCCGACGGCGCAGCGGGTGCCTGCTCGTGGCAGACCGTCTTAGCGGTGGGGATCCCGGTTGAGGCGAGTGGGGTCGCCAGAGGAGTGGCGGACTGGGGAGGCTGCGCGCCAAGGCGGCCGACACCACACGCTGTCAATCCGATCGTCAGAAGCGCGACGCCAAGAACCCGCCCCATCCGGTCACGCTAGCACTGGGTCCGTGCCACGTCAATGCGCCTGATTGGTGCGGCCCTCTGGCCCAAGGTGCCGCAGCGGCGCATGCATCGGTACACTGGTGGCCCCGCGAGCGACGAACACGCAGCCGAGGCACGCACGTGAACCTTGCCACCCGCATGGAGCGCATCGGGACCGAGACCGCCTTCGAGGCGGCGGCGCGTGCCCGCGCGCTCGAGGCGACCGGCCGCGACGTCATCCACCTCGAGATCGGCGAGCCGGACTTCGACACGCCACGGCACGTGAGCGAGGCAGCGGCCCGGGCGCTCCTCGACGAGGGTGCCACGCACTACACCGCGGCGACGGGCATCGCCCCGCTGCGGGAGGCGATCGTCGACGAGGTGCGGACCCACAAGGGTCTCGAGGCGACTCCTGAGCAGGTCGTGGTGACCCCCGGCGCCAAGCCGATCATGTTCTACGCGATGCTGGCCCTGGTGAACGAGGGCGACGAGGTCATCTACCCGAACCCCGGCTTCCCGATCTACGAGTCGATGGCCGCCTTCGTCGGCGGGCGCCCCGTCCCCGCCCCGCTTCGCGAGGCGAACGACTTCCGGATGGACGTCAAGGAGGTCACCTCGCTCGTCACCGATCGCACGCGGCTCATCGTCATCAACTCGCCGCACAACCCCACCGGCTCGGTCCTGACCGATGACGACGTGCGGCGTATCGCCGAGATTGCGGTCGAGCGCGACATCGTCGTCCTCGCCGACGAGATCTACGGCCGCCTCCAGTACGAGGGCACGCCGCTGAGCATCGCGACGCTGCCCGGCATGGCCGAGCGCACGATCACCCTCGACGGCTTCAGCAAGACGTATGCGATGACCGGCTGGCGGCTCGGCTACGGGATCGTGCCGGAATGGCTAGTCCCCGCCTTCAGCCGCCTCGTCATCAACAGCGTCTCGTGCACGAACGCCTTCGCCCAGTTCGGCGCCGTCGAGGCCCTGACCGGCTCCCAGGCGGAGGCCGATGCGTACCGGGCGGAGTTCATCGCGCGTCGCTCGCTCATGATCGACGGCCTCAATGCCATCCCGGGCATCACCTGCGCGATGCCGCACGGGGCCTTCTACGCGTTCCCGAACGTCACATCATTCGACCGCACCTCGGCCGAGATCGCCGACCACCTGCTGTACGACGCGGGTGTCTGCGGCCTTGCCGGCACCGCCTTCGGGAGGCACGGCGAGGGATACCTGCGCTTCAGCTACGCCAACTCGCGCGAGAACCTGTCGCTCGCCCTCGAGCGGGTCGCGGCGTCGCTCGCAGAGCTCGAGCGTACCGGCGAGCTGGCGACGGTCGCGCGGTGATCCACCTCGAACCCAGACCGGTGAGCGGCGCGGCCGCCATCCCTCACCGTGTCGGATTCACGGGAGGTGGGCATCGGTCCGCCAAGAGGAGGCCGGGAGCGTTCAGAATCACAGGTGGCGTGTGGATGGCGCCTCCGAAGGCCCGCCCGCGCAGGCAGTGGTCACCCGGCGTGAATTCGAGCGGTCCGCGACGGGCGCAGCGATGGACCGATGCCTGACGCGAAGCCACGCGTGCTCGTCACGCGTGTCATCCCGGACGAGGGCCTCGACCCGGTCCGCGC
>JBBQMC010000096.1:0-8720 GCA_038328565.1 Candidatus Limnocylindria bacterium | reverse complement strand
GAGCCCGCGGGCGTGGCGGGCGACGAGCGCCCCGCCGCCGAGGAGCGCCGCGGTCGCGAACAGGATGACGACGATCTCGAGGATCCCGCCCGCGAACGCCTCGAGCCCCGGATTCGCCACGAGCAGGTCGAGCAGCAGCAGCAGCCCGACGACGAGCAGGAGCGCGGCTGGGGCCGAGCGTCGCACCGGCTCAGCGGGCCGCCAGCGCGGCGCCGGGGTCGCCACCGAGGAGCGCCCAGGCGAGCGCGACCACGAGCACCGCCGCCGCGATCCCGATGAGCCGATTGGTGGCCACCACCGCGGTCCGCGCCTGGCCGGTGCCGCGCAGGTCGGCGGGGGCGGCGAACAGGTCGGCCCCCACCAGCGCGCCCTCGCCGAGCAGCAGCACCGACGGCGCCACGGCCGGGTCGCCGAGACCAAGCCGCGCGGTGCCGTCGCTCCGCGCGATGCCGGTCGCCAGCAAGAGCGACTCCTCGGACGCCGCGCCGGCGAGATGACCTGCGCCGCCGGCGTCGGTGCCGGCCAGAGCGAGCCCGGCCGACGCCGCGCGGCCCTCCCCGACGAATTCGACGCTCGAGCGCCGGCGGCGTTCCGCCGTCTCGGTCCGATGGTGCGCGTCGCTCACCACTTCCTCGGCCAGGAGCGTCGTGATCGGGTCGTTGGCCGTCACGTGGAGCGGGACGCCGCTGCGCGCGGCGGCGCGGGCGACCTGCCCGAGGAGGGGCAGCCCCGCGAGCGTCTGGAGGCGCTCCCCGGCCGCCACGGCCCGGGCGACGCCGGCGGTGCCGAGCGAGAACGTCGCGCTGGCTCCCGCCTCGGCGGCGAGCGCCATTGACTGCCCGAGCGACGCGAAGTGGCCGAGGTCGCGCGTCGTCCAGCGCGTGGTGGGCCGTGCGACGAGCGACAGCAGGACGAGCAGGATGCCGAGGACGCCGATCGTGGGCGCGAGGCCGAGCCGGAGGGACGAGTCGTTGATGAGGTCCCCCACCAGCGCGACGAGGCGCGCGACCACGTCACCGATCCCCGGCATCAGCCGGCGCCCCCGTCGGGCGCGTCGGTCCCGGCGAGCTCGTCGATGAGACGTCCGTAGGCGTCGTCGTCGTGCAGGGCATCGTCGACGACATCCAGCCGCCTGCCGAGGAGCGGGCGCAGTGACGGGCCGAGCAGCAGTGCCAGGTCCGCGAGCAGCGGCCGAAGCGGGCGATGGACGTCGAGCAGCAGACGAGCCGGCGCAGCGAGGCCGCGACGGTGGAGCTCCCCCGCCAGCCCGCGAAGCTGCGGGTCGATCATGAGGCGGCGGTGCGGATGATCTCGAGCGCGTTCGCGTAGGCCGCGCCGTCGGCCGGCGAGGTGACGGCGATGACGATCGACGTCGGCGCACCGGGGCGGCCGCTGCGGGCGGCGATGGCCCCGAGCATGAGCAGGGCGGCATCGGCAGGCGTGAACACCCCGCGCTCGACGCCAAGCGGGGGAAGCGCGATGCGTTTGACCCCCATCGCCTCGGCGGCATCGAACGCCGCCTCCAGCGCCGCCTCGAGCTGCGCCGGATCGGCCCGCAGGTCGTGGCCCACCGCCACCGCGTGCATGAGCCACGGGGCGGCGAGGTCGCCACCGCTCGTCACCACCACCCGACCCGGCAGGATGGGGCCCTGGGTGACGGCATCGCGCTCGACCGCGTCGCCGGCGTAGCGCTTCACCGCCGCCGCGACGCCGCTCGTCATGAACAGGCTCTCGTTGGCGGGCACCACGATCGCGTCGACCTCCAGGTCGGCGATGTTTCCCTGCCAGATATCGATCTCGATCGCGAACGGCACGTCGGTCAACCCGCTGGTTCGGTGCGGTCGGTCCCGGCTGCGTGCCCCACGTGGACGCGGGGAAGGCGGCGGCGGAGCGCGGTCGTCACCTCATAGTTGATGGTTCGCCGCTCGGCGGCGACCTCGTCGGCGCTGATGCTGGCACCCATCTGCTCACCGATGAGGACGAACTCGTCGTCGTAGGTTACATCGGGCACTGTGCCAACGTCGACGGTCAGGCCGTCCATGCTGATCGCCCCGACGATCGGCACGCGGCGGCCGCGCACGAGTGCCCAGCCGTTGTTGACGTGCACGCGCGGCCAGCCGTCGCCATACCCAATCCCGAGCGTGGCGACCCGGGTCGCGCGCGGCGTCCGGAAGCGGTACCCGTAGCCGAGCGCCTCCCCCGCGGCGAGGTCGAAGATCCGCAGCGGCAGCGCATGGAGGCTGAGTGCGGGACGGAGGCCGGGATCGCGATCCGCGACCGCGGCCGGCAAGAGTCCGTAGAGGCTGATCCCCGGCCGCACCGCGTCGGCGAACGAGCCAGCCCGGGCGAGGACGCCGCTGCTGGCGCTGACGTGCACGAGCCCGGGGTCGAGCCCGGCCGAACGCATCGCGTCGAGCACGCGAGCGAGCCGGAGGAGCTGGACGTCCGTCGTGGCGTCGTCCTCGCCCGCGACGGCGAGGTGGCTGAACGTGCCGCGCAGCGCCAGGTGCCGGTCGCGCGCGATCGCCATCGCGAGATCGACCGCCGTCTCGCGTTCGCTCCCCTGCCGGCCGAGGCCGGTATCGACCTTCAGGTGGACCGATGTGGGCCGTCCCGCCCGCGCCGCCGCCACCGACAGCGTCTCGACGTCGAGCGGGGTCGAGACGATCGCCTCCAGGCCGGCCTCGACGGCCATCGGCGCCTCGGGGGGCCCGAGCGCCCAGAGGATGATGATCGGCGTCTCGATCCCCGCCGCGCGCAGCCCGAGTGCCTCGTCGACGGTCGCCACCGCGAGGCGCTCGACGCCGGCATCGAGCAGGGTGCGCGACACGGCGACGTCACCATGGCCGTAGGCATTGGCCTTCACGACGGCGATCACGCTCGTCGACTCGCCGGCCAGGCCCCGCACGGCAGCGAGGTTGTGCCGGATCGCGTCGTGGTCGACCTCGACCCACGCGCGGTGCCGGCTGCGCCGGGGGCCGGGCTCGATCATCGGCTGCCGCGCAGCTGCTCGATCGCGCCGGGCAGCTGCGCCGCGATGTCGCGCGCCAGGACGCCGGCGCGCCCCAGCCGATCCTCGGCGAGGAGGCCCGCGGCGCCGTGGACCGCCACCGCGCAGCACGCCGCCTCGAATGGTGGCAGGCCGCCCGCCAACAGGGCACCGGTGACGCCAGCGAGCACGTCGCCCGAGCCCGCCGTCGCGAGCGCGGGGGTCGCGATGTTCGAGCGCCGAAGGGACCCGTCGACATCGGCCACGATCGTGTTCGCGCCCTTCAGGACGAGGACCCGCTTCCAGCGCAGTGCCGCATCCCGGGCCGCGCTCATGCGAGCCTCGTCGTCGTCCGGCAACGGGTCGTTGGCCGCGCGCCGGGTGAGGCGGCCGAACTCGCCGGGATGCGGGGTGAGGACCAGCCGCTCGGGCACCGCGCGCCACCACGAGTCCTGCTCGGCCAGTGCGTTGAGAGCATCGGCGTCGACGACGGTCGTCGTGGTGGTGGCGGCGAGGAACGAGCGCGTGCGCCGCAGGGTCGCCGGCTGGCGACCCAGTCCCGGGCCGATGACGACGGCATCGTAGGCGGCCGCCTCGGATTGCAGGCGGCGCCAGCCGCCTGGCGCCACGAGCCCGGGTGCCTCCTCGTCGAGGAGGAGCATCGTGAGCTCCGGCACCTGGCCAAGCAGCGCCATACCGACTGACTCCGAGGTCGCCACGCTCACGAGCCCCGCCCCGGTGCGGGCGGCGCCGAGGCCGGCGAGGAGTGCGGCGCCGGCGTACTCGCGCGAGCCGGCGATGACCAGGACCTTGCCGAATGTGCCCTTATGGGCGCGCGCGGGCCGCTCCGGCAAATGCGCGGCGACCCAGCGCTGGCCGATGCCGGGGACGGACACTACTGGTGGCTGAGGTGCGCCGTCGCCACGGCGGCGGCAAGCTGGCGCTCGTGACTGATCGAGACCGTGACCTCTTCAAGGCCCAGGTACTGGGCGCGGAGCTTCGCCCGGCCATGCAGGGTGACCTGTGGGGCGCCGGCGCGGTTGGGAAGGATCTCGATCTCGCGCCAGCCGACGCCACGGACTCCGAGCCCGAGCACCTTGCTGATCGCCTCCTTGGCGGCCCAGCGCCCCGCGATGCGCGAGGGGTTGCGCCGGCAGTACGCCTGCTCGGCATCGGTCAGCACGCGGAGCCGAAACCGATCCGGGAAGCGCGCGAGGACCCGGACGATGCGCTCGATCTCGCAGAGATCGATCCCGATCTCGTGGCGCGTCATCGCCGGTTCCTGCGAGCCCTACTCGACCGTGACCGACTTGGCGAGGTTGCGCGGCTGGTCGACGTCTGTGCCGCGCGCGACCGCCACCTCGTACGCGAGGAGCTGGAGGGGCAGGACGGCGATGACCGGCGAGATCTGCTCCGGCGTCTCGGGAATGTAGAGGACGTCCTGCGCATAGCGCGTGATCTCGTCGTCGCCGGCGGTGGCGACGGCAATGACGGGCGCCGAGCGGGCGCGCGCCTCCGCGACGTTGCTCACGATCTTGTCGTAGACCGCGCCACGTGTCGCGATCGCCACGAGCGGCGTCTGCGGATCGAGCAGCGCGATCGGCCCGTGCTTGAGCTCGCCCGCCGCGTAGCCCTCGGCGTGGACGTAGGACAGCTCCTTCAGCTTGAGCGCGCCCTCCATCGCGATCGGGAAGCCGACGCCGCGACCGATGAAGATGAAGTCGCGCACCCCGGCGTAGCGTGTCGCGAGCTTCTTGACCTGCGGGGCGATCTTCAGCGTCTCGGCCGCGAGGCGCGGCAGGCCGCGGAGCGCCTGCCCGAACGTGCGCGCCCGATGCTCGGTCATGCTCTCGCGCAGGCGCGAGAGGTGGAGCGCGATCATCTGGAGCAGGAGGACCTGGGTCACGAACGCCTTCGTGCTCGCCACCGCGATCTCCGGTCCGGCCTGGAGGTAGCACACCGCATCCGCCTCGCGGGTGATCGCGCTGCCGACGACGTTCGTCACCACCACGACAAGCGCACCGCGCTCCTCCGCCAGCTTGAGCGGCGCGAGCGTGTCGGCGGTCTCGCCCGACTGGCTGACGCCGATGACGAGCGTGCGACGGTCGATCGGCGGCGGGCTGTAGCGCATCTCCGAGCCGATCTGCATCGTGGCCGGCACGCCAACCCAGTCCTGGAGCAGGTACGCCCCGACATGGGCCGCGTAGCTCGCCGTGCCGCAGCCGACGACGTACACGCGTTCGATCTCGCGCAGGCGATCGGTGATGGCGTCGAGCTCCTCGAGGTGGACGTTGCCGAGCCCGTCGACGCGACCGCGCAGGCATTCCTGGATGGCATGCGGCTGCTCGTAGATCTCCTTGAGCGTGAAGTGCGCGAATCCGCCCTTCTCGGCCGCTTCGATGTTCCAGTGGATCGCCGTCACGTCGCGCTCGATGGTGGCGCCGTCGAGGCCGAGGATCCGCGTCCCCTCCGGGGTCACGTCGGCGATGTCGCCCTCGTGGAGGATGACCACGTTCTTCGTGTGCTCGAGGATGGCGGGAACGTCGCTCGCCAGGAAGCCCTCCCCGTCGCCGAGCCCCACGATGAGCGGCACGTTCATGCGCGCCCCGACGATCCGGTTCGGATGCTCGGTATGCATGACGCCGATCGCGTAGGCGCCACGCACCTCGTTGAGCGAGCAGCGCACGGCCTCGACGAGATCGCCGCTGTAGTTGCTCTCGATTAGGTGCGCGAGCACCTCCGTGTCGGTCTCGCTCGTGAACCGATGGCCGGCCGCGGCGAGACGCGTCTTGATCTCGGCGTAGTTCTCGATGATCCCGTTGTGGATGAGCGCGAGCTTGCCGGTGCAGTCGGTGTGCGGGTGGGCATTCGTGTCGTTCGGCCGGCCGTGCGTGGCCCAGCGGGTGTGCGCGATGCCGGGGTGGCCGGCCGGCGCGTCGCCGTTGAGGTGATCGGTCAGGTTGGTCAGCTTGCCGGCCTTTTTCTCGATGAAGACCTCGCCCGACTCGGTCAGCAGCGCGATGCCCGCCGAGTCATAGCCGCGGTATTCGAGGCGCCGCAGGCCCTCGAGCAGGATCGGCGCCGCGTCACGCGGGCCGACGTACCCCACGATGCCGCACATGGCAGCCTCCCATCGGTGTCAGTTCAGGCGCGCCGTGGCGAGCTCGTCGAGCTCGCGCGCGATGGCGTGGATCTCCTTCGGGTCGTCTCCCTCGACCATGATCCGGATCTTCGGCTCGGTGCCGGATGGGCGGACGAGGATCCGTCCGCGATTGGCCAGTCGCGCCGTGGCCTCGGCCACCGCGCTGCTGAATTCAGGATCGATCTGCCACTGGTCCTTGTGGCGAACGGCTGAGTTTAGCACCACCTGCGGCAGCCTCGGCACCCGGGCGGCCAGCTCGGAGAGGTGCCCGCCGCTCGCGCGCAGCACCCGGATGAGCTCGATGCCGGAGAGGATGCCGTCACCGGTCGTCGCCCGGTCGCGGAAGATGATGTGGCCGGACTGCTCGCCGCCGAGCACCGCGTCGTGCCGCTCCATCGCCTCGAAGACGTGCCGGTCGCCGACGGGGGTGCGGATCATGCGCCCACCAGCGGCCGCGATCGCGCGCTCGAGCCCGCCGTTGCTCATCACCGTCGTCACCAGCACGTTGTTGCGGAGCGTGCCGGCCGACAGGCGCGCGAGGGCGCAGATCCCCATCACCGTGTCGCCGTCCACGAGCTCCCCCCGCTCGTCGACCGCGATGAGGCGGTCCGCGTCCCCATCGAAGGCGAGGCCGATGTCGCAGCCGCGCTCGAGCACCGCCGCCTGGAGGTGCTCGGGATGCGTCGATCCGCAGTCGAGGTTGATGTTCGTGCCGTCCGGCGCGGCCGACAGGACGGTCAGCTCGGCGCCGAGTGCCGCGAAGAGGTCGGGCGCGACCGCGGCCGCGGACCCGTGGGCGCAGTCGATCGCGATCCGGAGCCCGGCCAGCGCGTCACCCGCCGCCTCGGTGAGGTGGGCGCGGTAGCCTGCCACTTCCTCCCCGGAGCGCCTGATCCGTCCGAGCTCGTCGTTCCGGCAGCCCGGCAGCGCCTCGGCCGCGAAGATGAGACGCTCGAGCTGGTCCTCCGCCTCGTCGTCCACCTTCCGGCCGCCGGAGAGGACCTTGAGCCCGTTGTCGGCAGCCGGGTTGTGGCTGGCGCTGACCATCACCCCGGCCACGTACGGGCCGCTGCCGGCGACGAACGCAAGGCAGGGCGTGGTGACGACGCCGAGGAGCACCGCGTCGGCCCCCAGACTGGCAAGGCCGGCCGCCAGCGCCGCGGCGAGCATGTCCCCTGAGCGGCGGGTGTCCTGGCCGATGACGACGCTCCGCCCGCCGGCCGCGAGCTGGTACGCGACTGCGCGACCGAGGTCGTAGGCGAGGGTCGGCGTCAGGTCGACGTTCGCGACGCCACGGATGCCGTCGGTTCCGAACAGGCGTCCCACTCAGCGCGCGCCCGTCACGGGGTGGGTGACGGCGTGGGAGTCGCTGGTGGCTGGATCTCGACGACCACCGCGGCCGGCGCGATGCCGACCACGGTGATCCCGGTCGGCAGCGCGGGCGCGGATGCGTTCACGGTGTGCGTGCCCGGCCCGAGCCCGGCAACGTCGAGCACGAGGGTGAGATCGCCGGCCGACAGCGCGTCGAGGGCGGCTGCGCTGCCGCTGAGGGTGAGGGCGAGCTGATCGGTCTGCGGAAGGCAGGCGGAGCCGGCGGTCACGTTCGCGCACGCCGCCCCCACCAGGAACGTTCGGCTCGCCGAGCTGGCGCGCAGCGTGACGCGCACCGACACGGTGTCGTTCTCGATCGGTCCCAGCGTCACGCCGGCCGGCACGGTGAGCTTGGCCCGGAACGTCGCGGTGGCACGGATGCCCGCAATCGAGACGGGAGCGGTGGCGATCTCGGTGATCGGCCCAAGGTCGGCCGCCAGGCCGCGCAGCGTCACCGTCGGCGGGTCGACGGTGGCGGTCGCCACGTCGAAGCCCGCGGCCGGCGCACCGCTCATCGTCAGGCGTACCGGGACGACCTTCGTCGTGAGCGCCGGCCGGACGTTGATCTCGACGAGCACCGCGTCCGGCGTCAGGAGGATGCCCTGGCTCACGACCTCACCGCGCACGTCGACCGCCTCGAGCACCACCTGGCCGCTCACCGCCACCCCGCTCTGGTCGATGCGGACGAAGGCGCGGGCATGGTCGATCTGGTCCAGCACGCTCGCCGGCCCGCGGGCCGTGACGGTGTCGGTGCTGACCTGCGGGCTGCCCACGATGAGGCCGGCCGGCGTGGTGCCGGTCTCGACGACGACCGGGATCTTCTTCTCCGCAACGCGGTCGATCGTGACCGACACCGTGGTCGGCGAGAAACCGAGCACGGTGACGTTCGTGTTCAGCGAGCGAACCGCGATCGGCAGGGCCTGCGGCTCCCCGCTCTGGCCCATGTCGTAGGCGGAGAGGTCCACGGTCACGTCGAACGTCTCGGCGGTGACGGTCGCCGTCGTCGTCGCGCGGTAGCGGATGTCGACCGTGCCGAGCTGCTGCGGCGAGACATAGGTGGCGGGCGGCTGGCCGATGTCGCGGATCGGGATCCCCTCGAACACCTGCTCGGTGAACGTGCCCGAGTAGACGAAGCCGGTGTAGAGGATCGTCGCCAGCGCGAACGCCGCGAGCTTGAGGTGCCAGTTGCGAAGCAGGCGCCCCATCAGCGCCGCCGAT
>JBBQMC010000095.1:0-8843 GCA_038328565.1 Candidatus Limnocylindria bacterium | reverse complement strand
GTGGTCTTGCGATCGGGCGGCTGCTGGTACGTCGAGCGCTGGGCGCTCACGAAGGTATCGGTCTGGATGCACCCAGACGGATCGGTGGATGAGAACCAGGCGTTGGCCAGGGGTCCGCGCTCGTTCACGACCGTCACCTTGTCGTTGCCCGCGCTCGCCAGCGACGCTGGCGCCAGGGCGAGGAGGCCAAGGCTCAGGATGGTGAGAGCGAACCTCATGAATCGATGCACGTTCAACATGCCTCCACTGCGTCCCAGGGGTCGTGTTCTTCCCCGTGGGACCGACGCGCGGGAGAGGCGGGACGTTGAGGAGGCTCGGTCAGGTCGCCACGTCGAGCACGGCGAGGACGGGAGCCAGGGCGTCCACCGCGGCCATCGTCTGCGGCCATGGCAGCAGCTCGAGCCGGGTGAAGCCGCGGCGCGCGAACTCCCGGATCGTGGCCGCGATCTCGTCCGGTGTCCCGGCGATCGGGACGCCCATCTCGTTCGCCTCCGCCGAGTGGTCATCGGTCGTCTCGACGATCACCCCCGCGGACCTACCGATGCTCGTTGAATCCCGCCCTGCCGCCTCGCATGCCTCGTCGAGGAGGGCGACGTAGGCGTCGAATGCGTCCGGCAGGCTCGACGTCGTCGCGTAGCAGCTCCAGATGTCCGCATGCTCGGCGGCCAGCCGGATCGTCCGCTTCCCGTGGCCGGCCAGCATGATCGGCATGCGACCCGGTCGCGGGCCGCGCGGTCGGTGCTCGAGATCCCTGGCGCGGTGGAACTCGCCTTCGAAGTCCGAGCGCCCTCCGCGCAGGAGCGGGACGAGGACCTGGAGCGCCTCCTCGTAGCGGCCGATCGTCCTGTCCATCGGGTAGCCGAACGCCTCGCCCTGTGCGCCGGCATGGCCCGATCCGAACCCGAGGATGAACCGGCCGCCGCTGATCTCGTCGAGGGTCTCGGCGGCCTTGGCCGTCAGCGCCGGATTGCGATGGAGAGCAGAGAGGACCCAGCTGCCCACGCCAATGCGCGACGTGGTCGCCGCCAGCGCCCCTGCCATCGCGACGCATTCCCACCATCCGCGCGGACCGGGCCAGTCGGGAGCGGTCCAGAGCAGCTCATCCGCGACCCACACCGTGTCGAGCCCGAGCTCCTCCGCGCGGAGCGCCATCTCCCGGATCTCGTGCCATGCGCGCTTGCGGCCGGATGCGGGATCCTCCAGCAGCGGGATGACGAGCCCGAGCTCCAATGGCCGCATGCGCTCATTCCTTGACGGGTTGCCTTCATGGTAGTCCGCAGCATGTGCCGTCTGACGATCGGCGCATGCCAAAAGCCGCCCCGGTCGAAACCGAGGCGGCTGATGTGGCTGCGGAGCGCAGGGCCGGCGGGTAGGCCGACCGGTCGCGCAGCGCGGCCTGCGAACGGGTTAGGCGGCGACCGGAACGCCGTGGAAGAGGGCGAGGTCGCCGATCTGCGTGGTCAGGAGACGAACGCGGTCCGCGATGTTCTCCTTGACCCAGGTGGACGCCATGTTGATGGAGTTCTGGGCCTCTTCGCGAGTCTCCCAGATGCTGATCGCGACGACCTTGTGGTTGCCGGTGTCGACCAGTCCGTAGTCAACGAAGCCGGGCTCCTTGACGAAGGTCGGCAGGAGGCCGCTCTCGACGATGCCGGTCAGCTCGCCGAAGGTGCCCTTGGTGATGTCGTAGGTGGAAAGGCGCGTGTAACGCATGTGATCTCCTCTGCCCCCAATGCGGCCAGTCGATACGAAGCGGAGTCGCCGGTGGCTGTCCGTCTCGAGGGGCCAGAGGATCAAGCGGTTCGCAGCCTTGCAGCCGTTGGACGTAGTCTAGCACGTATCGTCACGTGATATATTCGACGCAAGGTCGTGACAGATACGTACGAGCACGTTCGAGCATGCCAAGAGTCGAATTCGAAGCCGATACGGAGGAGGAGCTCCTCGCCATCGCGTGGCGCTGGGTGATGGGTCCGCAGCGCCAGCCCGGCGGCGAGATCGTCGGCGACGTCGGGGACCAGGCCGACCTGCGGCGGCGCCAGCTGGGCGAGGTGCTGAACGCGATCCGCGGGGCAGACAGCCGTCGGTTCGTGCGCGAGGTCGCGGAGCTCTCCGCCCGTGGTACCTCGTTGCCGCTCGACGCGGACCTGGCGGCTCGCTACGGCAAGACGTCGAACACCGCGTTCGCCGGCATCGTGGCGGGTCCGAACAAGGTGATGCGGCGCGTCGCCCGGCGCGATCTCATCACCTGGGACGCCGACGTGCGGGGCTACCGGATGGAGCCCACCGACGCCGAGATCATCCTCCAGCGATGGCCGGCGGTCTGAGCTCTCCGCAGGACGTAGCGACCCGCAATACTCGCTGCATGCCTGAGCTGGTGCCGCCCACGACGGAGCTCCACGCCTCGTTCCTCGAGGCGCTCGCCGAGTTCCGCGCCGAGGGCCGGCTGGGGTCAGGCGACTCGACCGGCCTGGGGCAGGACGCGCGGGACGGCATCCCCGGGCTCGACGATCCGGTGGGCTTCGCCGACTACGTCGCCCGCGTCCGGGCGCGCGCCCTGCCGGAGACGCCACGTCCCGCCGGCTACGTCCCGGACACGATCCTGTGGTTCCGGGACGGCGACACGTTCCTGGGCCGAATCAGCATCCGCCACGAGCTGAACGAGGTCCTCCGTGACGTGGGCGGGCACATCGGCTACGACGTGCGGCCGTCGGCGCGGCGGCGCGGCCACGCCACCGAGATGCTGCGCCAGGCCAGGCCGATCGCGCGGGCACTGGGGATCGACTCGGCCCTCGTCACCTGCGACGTCGCGAACATCGGCAGCCGCAAGGTGATCCAGGCGAACGGCGGCGCGCTCGAGGACGAGCGCCACGGCAAGCTTCGCTTCTGGGTGCCGACCGGTCCGGAGTGATCCCGCCACACGGTCGCTGCGTAGACTGACCGCGAACGAGCGAACAACGATGACGGAGGAACGGGACCGATGACAACGGGCAGCGGCACGAAGGACGATCCCTGGCAGCTGAGCACGCCGCCGGGAACGAGTGATTACACGATGTACCGGGACGAGACGACCGACCCACAGCAGATCGTCTGCCAGGTCGGATCCACGAAGCTCACCTACGATGCGCGCGCGATCGACGACCTGCACGCCTGGCTGAAGGCGCAGGGCGACTGGGTCGCGCTCGGTGCGGCCGACGAGCAGAAGGCGGCCGCCGAGGGTACGGTCGAGGCATTCGGGCGCGCGGCCGACAACCCGGTCGGTGGCTGGTACGGGCTCCGGAAGGGCTACCGCGGCCGCTTCGGCATGTACATGCCGCCGCTGCTCGAGGCGCTCGGGCTGGCGGAGGTGGAGCACAACCCGCGGAACAACCGGATGCGCGCCGTATGAGGCACTCCTGCTCGAGCGGGGTGGCATGACCGTCACGGCAACCAGCGTCACGCTGCGGGACGGCCGCTCCCTCGACGTCCTCGTGGGCGGTGCCGAGCGTGGGCTCGGGCTCATTGCCCATCACGGCACCCCGTCGGACGCCACGTGCTTCGCCACCTGGGACGAGCCCGCCGCGCGTCATGGCCTGCGGCTCGTCACGTACAGCCGTCCGGGCTACGCCTCGTCGACCCGCAACACCGGCCGTACGGTCGGCGACATTGCGGCGGACGTGGCCGCCGTGGCGGACGCGGTCGGCATCGGTGAATTCGTGTCGATCGGCCGCTCCGGCGGTGGGCCGCATGCGATCGCGTGCGCGGCGCTCCTACCGGGCCGATGCCTCGCGGTCGCGGCGCTCGTCACCGTGGCGCCGTGGGGCGCCCCGAACCTCGACTGGTTCGATGGCATGGCGCAGCTCAACCTCGACGAGTTCGGCGCGGCGCTCCGCGGCGAGGATGCGCTGCGGGCGTGGATGGCCGAGCACGGCGAGGAATACCGCCATGTGCGCGGCGAGGACCTCGCGGCGGCGCTCGGCGATGCGCTCCCTCCCGTCGACCACGCGGCGCTGGCGGCGGGCGCCGCCGACGGCTTCGCCTCGTCGATCCGTCGCGGCCTCGAGCATGGCTTCGACGGCTGGGTCGACGATGACCTCGCGTTCACCCGGCCGTGGGGCTTCGACCTCGAGATGATCGAGCGGCCGGTCCGGATCTGGCAGGGCGAGCTCGACCGGCTCGTGCCGCTCGCCCATGGCCGCTGGCTCGCCGAGGTCATCCCGGGTGCCCGCTTCGTGATGGCCGCCGGCCAGGGCCACATGTCGCTCGGCGACGCGCATCACGACCCGATCCTCGACGACCTGCTCGCCGCGGCCGAGGCGGGCAGCCCGGTCTGAGGCGGCCGCCATGACCATCCCGGACCCGCAGGAGGAGGTCGGCGCTTGGCTGCGCGGCGCACAGCGCACCGTCGTGCTCACTGGCGCGGGCATCAGCACCGACTCGGGCATCCCCGACTTCCGCGGCCCGCAGGGCGTCTGGACGCGGGACCCGGCCGCGGAGAAGCGCGCCGACATCGCGCACTATCTCGCTGACCCGCAGCTTCGGCGCGACGCGTGGCAGACGCGGGCCACGCATCCCGGCCTCGTGGCGCGGCCGTCTGCGGGGCATCTCGCCCTCGCGCGCCTGGAGCGGGCCGGGCGGCTCGACACGCTCATCACGCAGAACATCGACGGCCTGCATCTCGACGCCGGCTCGTCGCCGGAGCGGCTGATCGAGATCCACGGCACCGCGCGCGAGTACGCCTGCCTCGACTGCGGTGCTCGCGGACCGATGAGTGACGCGCTCGACCGCGTCCGCGCCGGTGAACCCGACCCACCCTGCACCGCCTGCGGCGGGACCCTGAAGTCCGCCACGGTGAGCTTCGGCCAGCAACTGGACCCGGCGCTCATCGGCCGCGCGATGCGTGCGGCCCGCGAGGCGGATCTCTTCCTTGCCATCGGCACGAGCCTCACCGTCTACCCGGTTGCGGACCTGCCGGTGCAGGCGCTCGGCGCCGGCGCGCGGCTCGTCATCCTCAACGCCCAGCCGACGCCGCTCGACATCCATGCGCACGCGGTCCTGCGCGGCCAGATCGGGGAGCTGCTGCCGGAGGTCGTCGACCGCGCGATCGCCTGAACAACCCACGGACGACGCCCTGACGCGCACCCCGGCCGCGGAGTAGGCTTCGGGCCAGATGACCCGCGACCTCGCCCGCATGACCAGGCGGCGCTTCCTGAAGGTCGCCGGGTGGACCGGCCTCGCTGCCGCGCTGGCGGCCTGCGGACTGGGACGGGGTTCGCCCTCAGCCCTGCCATCCGGCGCTGCATCGCTGAGCGCCACGCCGTCGCCCAGCCCGACGGTCACGCCCTCGCCGAGCCCCACCGCCACCGCCACCGCCACGCCCGGCCCGTCGTTGCGCGAGCAGATCGGCCGCATGCTGCTCGTCGGGTTCCGCGGCACCACCGCGGCCGAGGCGGCGGCCACGATCGCCGACCTGCGCGACAACGCGCTCGGTGGGGTCGTGCTGTTCGATTACGACACGCCCACGAAGACGCCGGTCCGCAACATCGTTTCCCCGGTCCAGGTCAGAGCCCTGGTCGCGGCGCTGCGCGACGCTGCCACCCAGCCGCTCATCGTCGCCATCGACGAGGAGGGCGGCCAGGTCGCGCGCCTCGACCCCGACCACGGCTTCCCGGCCACGATCCCGGCCGCGGCGCTCGGTGCACGGAACCAGCCGACGTTCACCGAGACCTACGCGCGCGGCCTCGCCACCACCCTGCGCGACGTGGGGGTCGACCTCAACCTTGCGCCGGTCGTCGACCTCAACCTGAACCCCACCAACCCGATCATCGGCGCGCTCGATCGGAGCTTCTCCGCCAATCCAGACGTCGTCGTGGCGCAGGCGGAGGCCTTCATCCGCGGGCATCGGTCCATCGGCGTGCAGACGGCGCTCAAGCACTTCCCGGGGCACGGCAGCGCGACCGGCGACACGCACCTCGGGGTCGTCGACGTCACCGGCGTCTGGCAGCAGGTCGAGCTCGAACCGTTCCGGCGCATCATCGCGGACGGCCTCGCCGATGCGGTCCTGACCGCTCACATCTTCGACGCCAACCTCGACCCGCAGCACCCGGCGTCGCTGTCGAAGCCGATCGTCACCGGCATGCTGCGCGGCCAGCTCGGCTGGGCGGGGATCGTCATCAGCGACGACCTCCAGATGGGCGCCATCCGCGCGCAGTACGGCTATGCCGAGGCGGTGGCGCTCGCCATCGAGGCGGGCATCGACCTGCTGACGGTCGCGAACCAGCAGGTCTACGAGGAGGGGATCGTGGCCCAGACGATCGACATCATCGAGGGCTTCGTGACCGCCGGCCGGATCAGCGAGGCGCGGATCGCGGAGAGCGTCACGCGCATCGACGCCTTCCTCGCCGCCCGGAGTGGCTAGGCCGCCCGGAGTGGCTAGGCGGCCCCCGCGGTCGCCGGGGCCGGAGCCGCCGGCTGGTTCGAGACCGATGGGGTGGCACCACGCGATCGGTCCATGCGCGCAGCGATCGCGCCGCGGGCCGACGTGAAGAGGCGGCCCAACGTGCGGGCCGTCCGCCGTCGGATGCGCCCCACGAACCCTGTCACCTCCGCGTAGTGCTCCTCCAGGGTGCTGTTGAAGAGCGTCGCCGGGAATGGGACGAAGAAGACGATCCCGGTGGCGATGACCGCGCTCGACGCGATGACCACCGGGTCGAGGCTGATGTCCGCCGGCCCCGGGACCGCGTCCCGCAGTGCGCGTCCCGTCGCCGCGCGGCCGAGGGGCGAGAAGAACGTGTCGTGCGAGATCGTGACGCTGCCGTTCGCCGGGATCCGCACCTCCCAGCTCAGGCCTGCGCCGTTGTCGACCGCCGTGTCGCATCGGCACGTGTCGGGGAAGGAAGCCTGCTGCCCGATCGCGCTCCACACCTCCTGGTAGCCCGCCTCCAGGTAGTGGCTGCCCCCGGTGATCGGCAGCCACTGCTCGATGCGCGCGTTGTCGGCCGGCGAGATGACGCAGGCGGGCGCCCCGCTGTCGACGCGGCCGAAGCCCACATCCGAGTCCTGGAGGAAGCAGTCGCCGCCGCGGTAGAGGATGGCCTGGACGTCGGACCCTGTGGCGTTCGCGAGCTTCACATCGGTCCGGTAGGCCTCGTCGCCGACGACGTAGGAGTCCGTCTGCTCGGCCCGGATCCCGGTGTCGCCGGCATCGACGACCGTCACGAGCCGGAACGGGTCGAACCCGCTGCCGGAGCCGCTGACCGGCGCCTGGCTGACCTGCGTCCAGGGGAGCGAGGCGCTTCCCGCCGAGCCGGCGAGGACCGCGGGCCCATAGATGCCGCCGGTGACGGACAGGAACGTGCCGCACGACCCCACGCTGCCGCCGAAGAACTCGAACCGTTGGTCGTCGCGGTGCGCCACCTGGCATCCCAGGTCCGGCGTCGTGAAGATCTGGGTCAGTGGGCCGTCGGACGTGATGGTGCCGTCGACCGCGATCGCCAGCTGCGGCCGCATGAGCACAATGAGGATCAGGGCGAGGACCGATGCTGCAGCCAGCTGCGCGAGCAGGGCAGCACGCTCCATCAACCGCGAGGGCCGCGCGGGGTACACCGCCATTCGGCGCATCGGCGCGGAGTATAGGTGCCGCGCGGTGCGACGAACACCCCTGCCGCCCTACGTCGTACGTCCCGCCGGCCACCGGTCGGATGAGCCGATTCCGGGCGGCGGGCTGGCGGCACGATGGCGCCCATGAACCCGTTCCGCCGCTTCCGCACCACCCTCGTCGCGAGCCGGCCACCCGCCGTGGTCACGTCATCCGTGACGCCCGACCCACAGGTCGCCGGGGTGCTGGCGAACTCGCGCGTGGCGTGGCTGTCGACGGTCGACGAGGATGGCGCTCCGGCCCTCGTTCCGACCTGGTTCTGGTGGGACGGCGAGGTCTTCTGGCTCTTCGCCAAGCCGGGGCAGCGGAAGCTCCGCAACATCCGCCGCTTCGAGCGCGTGACCCTCGCCGTCGGTGAGCCGCACGCCGATTTCGACGTCCAGCTCGTCGAGGGCAGTGCCCATGCCGTGCCCGCCGCGACCTCGACGGTCATGCCGGCGGCAATGAAGCGTGCCTACGATGCGTGGCTGATGTCCGTGGGTCTCGACTGGAACCGATACTGCGCGATCTACCGGCAGCCGATCGTCGTCCGGCCCACTCGCTTCGTCCCGTGGCGCGGGCTGAGCCACCGGCACTCTGCCCCGCCGCGCGCCGGGCGGGCGGAGGAGGCCGAGCGGCCGGAGCGGGCCGAGCGGCCGGCCCGGCGGCCGATGGCGCTGCGTCCGTCCGCTACGCTTGCCTGAGTGGCCGGTCCCGTCTGTTCTCGCCGCCTCGAGCTCCCCGTCCTCACCGTTCCGCAGTACGACCGCCTCATCGCCGGTGACCGCGATGGCGTGGGCACCGAGCTCGGTGCCGAGCTGGGCGCCCAATGGCTTGCCGACGCCCGGTGGCTGATCGGGATGCGTCGCGAGCAGCTCCGCCAGCATCCGGAGCACGAGCCGTGGTTGATCCGGCCGGTCATCCGCCGCGAGGAAGGCGAGCTGCCCGAGGCGATCGGCTACGTGAACTTCCACGCGGCTCCGGACGAGAACGGCATGGTCGAGATCGGGTACGCGATCCTGCCGGCGTGGCGCCGTCGCGGCTACGCGACCGAGGCTGCCGGAGCCGCGCTCAGCTGGGCCAGCGCTGATCCGCGGGTCCGGACACTGCGCGCATCGGTCGCACCGGATAACGAGGCGTCACGGCGCCTTGTCGCGTCGCTCGGCTTCGTCCAAACCGGGGAGCAGTGGGATCCCGACGACGGCCTCGAGCTCGTGCATGAGATCTCGCG
>JBBQMC010000094.1:0-9344 GCA_038328565.1 Candidatus Limnocylindria bacterium | reverse complement strand
CCGCATACGGGTCGTCCACACCGCACCACGGGAAAACGCGGTGCTCGACGGCGTACCAGGCCGCGATGGCGGTGCGAACGCGCGTGATCTGGGGCTGCCGCGCAGCGGTTACTCCCCGGCGTACAGACAAAACGGATGTCCGTCGGGATCCAGCAGGGTGCGCGTCCGTTCGAGCGGCTGGTGATCGGGCATGCTCGCACCGAGCTCGACGGCATGTTGCACCGCGGCCTCGAGGTCACTGACCTCGAAGCTCAGGTGCATCATCATCCGCTGCTTGCCCGGTTCGCCGGGCCACACCGGCGGCAGGTAGTCATCGACCAGCTCGAAGCCGATGTAGGCCACCCCCTCGCCCGAGCTGATCGCCGCGGTGGTGCCGTCGCCATCCCCGCCGGTCACCTCCCAGCCGAGGATCTCGCCGTAGAAGCGGGCCAGGGCATGAGGATCGGGGGTGTCGATGGTGGCGCCCCACCAGTCGTGGCGCGCCAATCGGTCTGTTTCGGAGTCCGCCGTGATCCTTCCGCGCATCGCGCACATGCTAGCCCGACCGATGGTCGGTAGTCCTCGGACTGTCCGGGCGGGCCGGCGTGCGGGCGGCGGTGGGCAAGCGCCGGTAGATTGGGTCGCACATGAACCGCTCCGAGCCGGCCCACAGCGCGGGTCACATCGTCGTCGACAAGTTCGGCGGCTCCGTGCTGCGCCGCCCGGAGGACATCGCCGCCGCGGTCGACGTCGTCGCGCGCCAGCGGGACGCCGGGCAGCGACCGGTCGTCGTGGTCAGCGCGTTCGAGGGCGTGACGGACACGATCCTCGCAGCCGCGCGAGCCCTCCTCCCGCATGGCGCGGCCTGGCTGCGCGAGGCCGGCCACGATGCCGGCTCGGCACGCGCGCGCGAGGCGGATCGCGCGCTGGCCACCGGCGAGGCGCTCTCCGCGGCGCTCTTCGCGCTCGGCCTCCAGGCGCACGGGATTCCGGCTCGTTCGTTCTCGGGCGCCGAGGCGGGCATTCGGACCGCGGCCGCCCATCTCGGCGCGGAGGTGCGACGCGTCCTGTCGCGACACCTGCGCGCGGCCCTCGCCGACGGCCTCGTCCCGGTCGTCGCCGGCTTCCAGGGAATCGGCACCCACGGTGAGCTCACGACCCTCGGCCGCGGCGGGACCGACCTCTCGGCGGTGGTGCTGGCGGTTGCGCTCCGCGCCGATCGCTGCGAGCTGTTCAAGGATGTGGGCGGCGTGATGGAGGCGGACCCGCGGCTCGTGCCCGCAGCGCGCTTCCTCCCCTTCGTCGACGCGATCCAGCTCGAGCTGCTCGCCGAGCTGGGGGCGGAGGTCGTCCATCCGGTCGCCGTGCGGCGGGCGCGTCGCGGCCGGCTGCGCCTTGTCGTGCGCGCCCTCGACGACGCGGCCCCGCAGACGGTCGTTCGACCGCTTGGCGGTCGCGGAGCCGCCGAGCACCCCGGCGTGCTGCTGCTCGCGGTTGACCGCAAGGAGCGGATGGCGCGCATCAGCCTTGTCGGGCCGGCGGCGCTCATGCCCGAGCTGCTGCCGTTGCCAGCATCGGGCGAGGGATCGTTCGACGCCGGACCGATGCGCGTCGTGTGGGCGGAGGTGCCGGTCGACCAGGCCGCCGCGGCCGCCCAGGCGGTGCACGCGGCCTACATCGCCTGAGGACGGGGGATCGGTCAGGCGCTGACTGCCTCGTGCTCGGCCGCGCCGCCGCCGAGCTGGAGCAGGACGGCCGCCACGAGGATGAGGCCGCCACCCACCAGCTGGAGCGCGGCCGGATATTCGGCCAGCAGGAGCGCGGAGAGGAGGACGCCCACGACCGGCTCGAGGGTGGCGAGGATGGCCGCGCGCGGCGCGCCCAGCAGCCGGATGCCGGTGATGAAGCAGAGGGTCGGGATCGCGGCCCCGAGAAGGCCGGCGACGAGCACCGGCCACAGGGCCGCCCCCGATGCGAGCGGCGCCGCCAGCAGGCCGGCCTGTCCGGTCACGAGCGCGATCACGACGTACCCGATGGCCGCGATGGACATCGTCGTCGCTGCCGCCTCGATCGGCGGGATGCGTGCGAAGCCGTGCCGCGCGGAGAGGACGTAGAAGGCCTGCGTGAGCGCGGCCAGGAACGCAAGGCCGACCCCCAGTGTGTCGATGGCGCCGATCCGCCCCGCGCCCGCCAGGGTCAGGACGAGGCCGAGCATCGAGATGCCGAGCGCCGTCCACCGAACCCGGTCGAGCCGCTCCCCGAACCAGGCGACCGAGGCGACCGCCACGAACGCCGGGTACGAGTAGAAGACGAGCAGCGCCAGGCCGATCTCGATCCGCACGAAGGCGATGAACATCGCCAGGTTGAGGACGAGGTTGGCGAGCGAGCCGGCGAGCACGAATGCTCGATCGCGCACCGGGATGTCGCGTGGCGCGAGCGGCCGACGGCCGATGGTCCCGCGCAGCGTCGCAAGCAGGACGAGCATCGCCACGCCGCCGAGGCCGGCACGCCAGGCCACGAGCGCGAGCGGCGCGACGCCCGCCTCGTTCGCGAAGCGCGTCACTGGGCCGAGCGTGCCGAAGCACAGCGCGGCGAAGGCGACGAGCCCGGCCCCGGCCAGGCCTGGCTGCGGGGCCGAGGCCCTCATCGGGGCGCCCCGGTCGTCTCCTCGGCTTCGGCCATCTCGAGCTCGGCACTCAGGGTCTGCCACTCTGCCGCGAGCGCATCGGACCGATCGCGGGCGGCGTTGTGGCGGTCGATGAGCCCGCGCACGGCGGATGGGTCCCCATAGACCGATGGATCGGCGAGCCGCCCGGTCGTCTCGGCCAGCTCGGCCTGCGCCGTCGCGGCGTCCCGCTCGAGGCGCCCGAGCCGCGCACGAAGGTCGCGCGTCCGGCGGTAGCGCCGATTGCGATCCTCCGCCTCTGCCCGCTTCCGTGCGGCAGCGTCGGCCGCGTTCTCGCGCGGGCGGGGAGCTCGCGCCTCGACGCCCCGTGGCGTGGCGACGACCCCGTCGTGCGCGCCCGGTGCGGCGCCGAAGGCGGCGAGGTCCGCATCGGTATCGGTTCGTTGGCCGAAGCCCTCGGCCAACCCGCGGTGGTCGAGGTCGATCCCGCGATGGGCGGCCCATTCCTCGAGGTCGCCGGGGTAGAGCGTCGCGGTGCCGCCGCCGATCTCGACGATCGCGTTCGCGACGCTGCGGATGAGGTGCCGATCGTGGGTGATGAGCACCACCGTGCCGGGGAACTCGATCAATGCCTCCTCGAGCACGTCACGCGAGGCGATGTCGAGGTGGTTGGTGGGCTCGTCGAGGCAGAGCAGGTTCGCCGGATCGGCGAGCAGCTTCGCCAGCGCGAGCCGCGTCTGCTCGCCGCCGGAGAGGACGCGCACCTTCTTCTCGATCCCGTCGCCGGAGAAGAGGAACGCGCCGAGGAGGCGCCGCATGTCATCGGTCGACATCGCGCCGGCGGCGGTACCGAGCTCCTCGAACACCGTGTTCGTCGGCGTCAGCGCCTCGATCTGGTGCTGTGCGAAGTACGCGACCCGCACGTGGAGCCCCAGCTCCCGCGTCCCGCGCTCGAACGGCAGCACGCCGGCGAGCATCTTGAGCAGCGTCGACTTGCCGGCGCCGTTGGGACCGATGAGCGCGACCTTCTGGCCGCGCTCGAGCGCGAAGTCGAGCCCGTCGTACACGACGTGGTCGCCGTACGCCTTGCGTGCGTCGTGGAGCGTGATCACGGTCCGCCCGCTGCGCGGCGGCGCGGGGAAGTGGAACTTCACGGTCCGCCGTGACCGCTTCGGCACGTCGACCCGGTCCAGCTTCGAGAGGGCCTTGATCCGGCTCTGGACCTGGCGCGCCTTCGTGGCCTTGTAGCGGAAGCGCTCGATGAAGGCCTCGGTCTGCACGATCTTGCGCTGCTGGTTGCGCGCCGCTGCGGCGAGCATGGCCTCGCGCCCCGCCCGCTGCTCCACGAAGTCGGCGTAGTCGCCGACGTACTCGGTCGCCGTCCCGTTCGCGAGCTCCACCACCCGGTTCGCGACCGCATTGATGAAGTCGCGGTCGTGGGAGACGAGCACGATCGCCCCGGCGTAGGTGGCCAGGAAGTCCTGGAGCCACTCCACGCTCGCCAGGTCGAGGTGGTTCGTCGGCTCGTCGAGGAGCAGGACGTCGGGGTTCTGGAGCAGCAGCCGGGCGAGCGCGATGCGCATCATCCAGCCGCCTGAGAACTCGTCGACGGGGCGCTCCATGTCCCCCTGCGCGAAGCCGAGCCCGGCGAGGATCCGCCGCGCCTCCGCGTCGAGGGTGTAGCCGCCCATCGCCTCGAACCGGTGCTGGAGGCGACCGTACTCGTCCATCAGCTCGGCGAGCTCGTCCTCGTCGGTGGCATCGGTGAGCTCCGCCTCGATGTGCCGCATCCGCCGCCCGATGCCGGTCAGCTCCCCCGCCGCGGCGAGCACCTCGTTGAGCACGCTCCGGCCGCGCGACTGGGCGACCTCCTGGCGCAGGTAGCCGATGACCGTGTCGCGGGCGCGGGTGATCGTGCCGGCGTCCGCCTCCTGCTCGCCGGTGATGAGCTCGAGGAGCGTCGTCTTGCCCGCGCCGTTCGGCCCCACGATCGCCACGCGCCGGCCGGCGGCGACCTGGAGGTCGACGCCGCTGAACAGGTGCTGGGCGGCGTGGCTCTTCGCGACACCGGCGATCGTGATGAGGCTCATGGGCGCGGACGATGGTAGCCGCGAACGCTCGCTCAGTCTCCGGTGATGAGGCGCGCGCCGGCGGTGTCGAAGCGCAGCCGTGTTGCCATCCCACGCACGCCGGCGGCGTTCCAGCCCTTCTCCACCGCATGGGCCGCGGTGGGGCTGTCGCAGATCGCCAGCACGGATGGGCCTGCGCCGGAGAGGCACGCGCCGGCGGCGCCGCGCTCGTAGGCGGTCTCGATGAGCTCGCTCGAACCGGCGAGGCGCGGCAGCCGGAACGGCTGGTGAAGCAGGTCGTCCATGGCGGGGCGCAGGAGCGCCGCGTCGGACGTCATGATCGCGGTCGCGAGGAGCGCGGCGCGCCCCGCCTGGAGCGCCGCATCCGCGTGCGGGACGTGGCCGGGCAGCGCGGCACGCATCGCCGCGGTTGGGCTCGCGGCGGCGGGGATGAAGACGACCGGGATCCACGACTCCGGGACGTGGAAGCGGCGCAATGTGACGGCCTCGCCGTCGGCCACGGCGAGCGTGAAGCCGCCGTACAGTGCCGCAGCGACATTGTCGGGATGGCCCTCGAGCCGCGTCGCGGCGGCGAGGATCTCGTCCGCATCCGGCGAGCGACGTCCCACCACCGCCCCGAGCAGCAGCCCGGCCACGATGGCTGCCGCGCTGCTCCCCAGCCCGCGCGCCGCCGGGATCATGCTGCTGACCTCGATCCGCCACGCGATCCCGGTCGCGCCACCGGCGCCGAGTGAGATCCGCAGGCCCTCGCGGAAGGCCCGGATCACGAGGTTCTCGTCGGGATCGGCGCCGTCGCCGGGAATGCCCTCGCCGTGCGCCACGAGCACGATCCCCGCCTCGTCGCCCGGCACGAGCTCGGCCCGCAGCTTCAGGCTCAGTGCCACCCCGAACGCGTCGAACCCGCTCCCCAGGTTGGCGCTGCTGGCGGGGACGTCAACGGTGGCGAGCGGGCGCGACATGGCGTCGCGAGTATGCGGCGCTCAGGCGCCTGCGGAGCGACGAATCGGGGGGCGGAAGACCGCGAGCGGACCACGAAGGAGGGGGGTCGCCGGCATCGCTACCCGCGAAGCCGTGGGACGGGGATCCGGCGGTTGCGGCTGCGGTGCGGTCGGCTGGATGGGCGGGTCGGCGGCGGTCACGTGACGATGATCGTCGTGCGAGCGGGCGGCAGCGAGGGACAAGCGACCGGCGGCGCCTACGTCATCTGGTCGAGCCGCGCCACCTCCGGATGACGGAAGCAGCTCGTGAGGTGGTCGTTGACCAACCCTGCCGACTGCATGAAGGCGTAGCAGATCGTGGGTCCCACGAACGCGAAGCCGGCCCGTCGCAGTTCCTTGGAGAGCTCACGCGAGACCGATGTCTCGGCCGGCACGTCGCCCATCGTCTGCCATCGGTTCTGGATCGCCCATCCATCGACGAATCGCCACAGCCAGGCATCGAAGGCGCCCGCGGCGCCATCGGTCAGTGCCAGGAGGGCACGCGCGTTGCCGATGCACGCGTCGACCTTGGCGCGATTCCGCACGATGCGGTCATCCGCGAGCAGGCGGGCGCGGTCGGCATCGGTATAGGCGGCGATGCGGGCCGGGTCGAAGCCCACGAAGGCAGCGCGATACCCATCACGGCGGCGGAGGATGGTGAGCCACGATAGGCCGGCCTGCGCGCCCTCCAGGCAGAGGAGCTCGAACAGCGCGCGGTCGTCGTGGAGCGGGACGCCCCACTCGGTGTCGTGGTACGCGGTGTACTCCGGATGTGCGATGCCCGCCCAGCCGCAGCGGATCAGCTCGTCCGCGTCAGCCGCCGACGGTGCTCGTGTCGCAGGCGTTCGGGTCGCCGGACTGGTAGCCGGTCTTGAACCACCGCTGGCGCTCCGCCGATGAGCCATGCGTCCAGGAGTCCGGGTTCACATAGCCCTGGGTCTGCTCCTGGATCCGGTCGTCGCCGACCGATGCGGCCGCGTCGAGGGCCTGCGCGATGTCGTCCGCCGTGAGCTGGGCGATGAACCCGGTCTCGACCGCGTGGTTGGCCCACACGCCGGCGAAGCAGTCGGCCTGGAGCTCGGTCTGGACGGAGCTGCCGCCCGCGCCGCTCGTGCCGCCGCTGGACGAGAGCAGGCCGAGCAGGTCCTGGACGTGGTGACCGTACTCGTGGGCGACGACGTACGCCTCCGCGAATGGGCCGCCCTCCGCTCCGAACTGACTCTGGAGCTGCTGGAAGAAGCCAAGGTCGAGGTAGACGAGCTTGTCCTCGGGGCAGTAGAACGGTCCGACCTGCGCGTTCGCCGTGCCGCAGGCGGAGTCCGTGGCGTCCGTATAGAGGACGGTCTGGGCATCGGTGTAGTTCTGGACCGTCTGGCTCCAGTAGTCCTGGATGCTGTTGACGTAGCCAACGATCCGGCAGTCCTCGCGCTGGTTCGCCACCTCGCCGGTCGTGCAGGCGGCGTTGATGTCGCTGCTCGGATTCGCACTCGTTCCGGTGCCGCCGCCGGGCGCCGGGATCTGGACCTGCCCGTTGGTCAGGAGGTAGATCGCGAGGACAAGGAGGGTTCCGAGGCCGCCGCCGACGGCGATCCCGCCACCTCGGCCGCCTCCCCGGCGGTCCTGGATCTGGCCGGGATCGAGCTTCGCGTCAGGGTTGAACGTCATCGCGGCGCCTCTGAGCAGGAACCATGCCGAGTGCTTGGTCGCTGTGCTGATCGAGGATACGCGAAGCCGGCACCGCCACAGGTGGGCGATGGCGGCCGGGGCCCGTGGAAGGCCATGCGCGGGACGGTCAGCGTCGGGCGCTGAGGTACGTCATTCGGCCGACGGCTCGGGGTATCCTGCGGGCCGTGACCGATTCGCCGGCCCGCATCCGGGTCCTCCTCGTCGACGACCACGCGGTCGTGCGCCGTGGCCTGCGCGGATTCCTCGAGCTCCAGGACGACGTGGAAGTCGTCGGTGAGGGCGAGGACGGCACGCAGGCGGTCGCGCTGGCCCAGCAGCACCATCCCGACGTGATCCTCATGGACCTGCTCATGCCGAAGATGGACGGCCTGACCGCGATCGCCACCATCAAGCAGGCATCGCCCGAGGTCGAGATCGTGGCCGTCACCTCGTTCATCGAGGAGGAGAAGGTCACCGCCGCGCTGGAGGCGGGCGCGTCGGGCTACCTGCTGAAGGATGCCGAGGCGGACGAGGTCGCCGATGCGATCCGCGCCGCCTACGCCGGCGAGGTGCACCTCGATCCTGCCGTCGCCCGGTTGCTGGCGCAGCGCATGCGCGCCCGCAAGGAGGAGGAGCCGGTCGAGCCGCTCACGGCGCGCGAGAAAGAGGTGCTCGCCCAGCTGGCGAAGGGCGCGTCGAACAAGGAGATCGCGTACGAGCTCGACATCACCGGGCGAACGGCGCGGACCCACGTCTCGAACATCCTCGGCAAGCTCGGGCTCGCGTCACGCACCCAGGCCGCCCTGTGGGCCGTGGAGCACAAGCTGGCCTGATTCGGTGGCGACGGGTGGCATGTTCGCCCGGCGCCACGCGGGGGTTGCGCGAGGAGGGCGTCGGGGTCGGTCGGATTCACATGGGGTGACCGCTATCGGTCGCCAACCCCTATGGAGCACATCAGGTTCACGCCAGATGTGAGGCTGATGTCTCCGGGGGCAAGCGGCCCGAGATAGTGGTCATGTGACATGAATCCGACGGGGTCAAAGCCACCACGATCCCGAGGAACCCCTCCCAACGCGGCGAAAACGGCTCCGACCACGAGGGCCGGAGCCGTTGAGACGAGCGGTTTCGGCTAGCGGGCGGTCACCGTGCCCGTCATGCCGGGGTGGATGTCGCAGACGAAGGTGTACGTGCCGGCGGCCAGCGAGCCCACGGAGTAGACGGCCACGCCGTTGCTCACCACCTCACCCGTGAAGGCCTTCGTGCCGTTCGCGTCCTTGATGGCCACGTTATGCGGCATCGAATCGTGGTTCGTGAAGGCGATCGTGAACGCCTCGCCGGCTGGAACCACCACGGTGGCCTGGTCGAACGCCATGTCGCTGGCGCTCATCTGCACGTCGGCGGTGGCCGGGTCGATGGATGACTGAGCGGCGCCGGCCCCGCCGCAGGCGGCCAGGGCGGCCACCAGCAGCAGGAGCGCGACGCCGGTCAGCGCGGTTCGGCGGGTCATCGGTCAGGCGGCGGCCTGCGTCGTCCGCGATCCGAAGACCGATGCGAACGCGGCGCGGACCATGGCCATCGGGCTGCCGAAGACGCGGGTCACGTCGACCGCGATGAGCGTGATCAGCACGACCTCGATGCTCTTGGCGATGTAGGCGGTGGAGTAGTAGGGACCCTGGAGCGCCCAGCCGACGATCGTCATCGCCGCGTAGCCGGCGAGCGCGACGCGCGGGAACCAGCTGAAGCGCCGCACGATCGGCAGGGGAGCGACGGCGCCCACGACGTAGAGGGCGGCGAGGCCTGCGTAGCCGAAGGCGTTGAGGGTGAAGAGCAGCCCGCCGAGCGTCGAGTGGATGTAGCCGGTCGACAGGGCGAGCCCGACGATCGCAACGGTGAGCGCAACGCCCATCGCGCGGTTGCCGGTCCGGGGAGTGGTGGTGGCGAACACGGTCATGAACCTCGGGTCTGTCGGTGTGGCGGCTCGCCAGGTGCGGCCGCTCGTCGTTGCCA
>JBBQMC010000093.1:0-9348 GCA_038328565.1 Candidatus Limnocylindria bacterium | reverse complement strand
CGTCTCGAGGTTCGCGATGCTGACGCGCACGCTCACGCCGGAGCGCTGGCTCACCTCGCTCGAGCGGCGCGCGAGCTGCGACAGCTCGGCCAGGATCTCGCGCATGAAGGGAGGCACGTCGACCGGGATCGCATCGGCGCTCTCCTCGTCGAATGCAAGGCGCTCCTGGTCCATGATCGCCATCTCGACGTCGGCGTCCTCGGGGTAGTGGGTCCGGATCTGCGCCCCGAATCGGTCCTTCAGCGGGGTGATGATCCGGCCGCGGCTCGTGTAGTCCTCCGGGTTTGCGCTCGCCACCACGAACAGGTCGAGGTCAAGCCGGAGGCTGTAGCCGCGGACCTGGACGTCGCGCTCCTCCATCACGTTGAGGAGGCCGACCTGGATCCGCTCGGCGAGGTCCGGCAGCTCGTTCAGGGTGAAGATGCCGCGGTTCGCGCGCGGCAGCATCCCGTAGTGGATCGTGAGCTCGTCCGACAGGTAGCGCCCCTCGGCGACCTTGACCGGGTCCACCTCGCCGATGAGGTCGGCGATGCTGATGTCGGGCGTCGACAGCTTCTCCGCGTACCGATTCGACCGATGCACCCACGTCACCTGCGCCTCGTCGCCGAGCTCGGCGACGAGCTGCCGCCCGTACGGCGAGACCGGGTCGAGCGGGTCGTCGCGCAGCTCGGAGCCGGCCACGACAGGCAGCCACTCGTCGAGCAGCCCGACCAGCGAGCGGGCGATGCGGCTCTTCGCCTGGCCGCGCTCCCCGAGGAGGATGACGTCCTGGCCGGCGAGGATCGCGTTCTCGAGCTGCGGCAGCACCGTCTCGTCGTAGCCGAGGATCCCGGGCAGCAGCGCTTCGCCGTGGCGCAGGTGGTCGATGAGGTTGGCACGCATCTCGGCGCGCACGCTGCGCGATCGGTAGCCGGAGGCGCGCAGGTCGCCGAGCGTGGCGATGGTCGGATGCGTGTTCATGGGACGGCTCCATCGGTCGCGAGGGGGTCAGGGTAGGTGGCGAGGGCGGTCGCGAAGGCGACCGGGTCGCACTCGCCGCGGGCGGCGAGGCGGGCGAGGAAGGCGCCTCGCTGTGCGAGCTCCGCCGCGAGCGCGTCGGGCGCGAGCCCGATCGAGGTGGCAAGGATCGCGTAGGCGGCATCGTCGTGGACCAGGTCCCGCGACGACCGCCCGCCGTCGTCGGGAAGGAACGGCGGCGAGGGCAGGCGCTGCGCGCCGGTGAGCGATGGCGACCGCTCCCCGTCGATCGCGGCAAGGCGCACCGGCGCGAGCCGGCCGCCGTCGTCGAGGCGAAGGTGCCACGCCTCCTCCACGCGGCGGTACATGCCGCTCGGCGTGAGGTAGGCCGACCACTGGAGATAGATGGTGAGACCGGCGAGGTCGGCGTCCGTCGCGCCGAGCTCGTCGCGGAGCTGGCCGATGGCCTCCGGCAGCGAGTCGGCGTGCATCGTGGCGCCCATGCCATAGCCCGCGCCGGCCAGCCGCAGCGCGCCCTGCGCGGTGCGGCCCCAGACGTAGATCGGGAGGTGGTCGGAGAGCTCGCTGATGAGCAGGTAGCCCCGATCCGGACCGATCTCATCGGTCCATTCGAAGTCGGCGTACCAGCCGCGCAGGAAGATTCCGACCGTCCCCTCCGGGAGGAAGTCGACGAGCGCCGAGAGGGTCGTGGTCTTCCCCGCCTGCGGCGCCTCTGAGGCGAGCATCACGCTTCGCCGGCGCGCGACGAGCGCCCAGAGGAGCGCCATCAGGCGCTCGTCGATCGCCCCGGAGCCGACGATCTCGACCGCACTCATCGGCTGCGGCGGCGCCCAGTGGTAGCCCCACCATCCTTCGGGGAACCGGGAGGTCCAGGCCGCCAGGGAGCCGGTCATCGTGGATGGCACGGTACGCGCCGTCGCAGGGGCCTGCAAGCGGGCCTCCCCCGGTGGCGGAGGGGTTCCCGCCGTGGCCCGGAGCCGGTACGCTTGTCGCGACCCCCGAAGCCCATCGAGAGGACTCGACGCCGATGCCACGCACCCTGCGCCGCCCGCTCCCATGGATCCTTTTGGCTGGGCTCATCGTCGTCGGGGGGATCGGCTTCGCCCTGTCGCGCGGGCCCACGAACCTGACGGCCGTGGCATCCCCGTCGTCGATCGGTACGTCGAGCGACGGCATACCAAGCACGACCGGCGGCTCGGGGATCCCGGCATCGGGCGCCGGTACGCCCTCCGCGTCGCTCGTGATCACCGCATCGCCGACGGCGAGCCCGTCCCCGACCGGCACACCCACCGCGGCCCCCACGCCGACGGCCATGCCCGTCACCCCGCCGCCGACCGCGCGGCCCACGCCCGTCCCGCCACCGCCGAGCGGCGGGACGGCGATCCTCGTCGGCGCCGGCGACATCTCGACCGGGGGCGCGGCCGAGAAGGCGACCGCCGCCCTCCTGGCAAAGATCCCCGGCACGGTCTTCACCGCCGGCGACAACGCGTACAACGATGGGTCGAAGACCGACTACCAGCATTTCGACGCGAGCTGGGGCGCCTTCAAGTCCCGCATGCGGCCGGCGCCCGGCAACCACGACTACCACCTGAGCCCGCAGTACTACTACACGTACTTCGGCGCTGCCGCGGGCCCGCCCGGCCTGGGCTATTACGTCTACACGCTCGGTGCGTGGCGCATCTACAGCCTCAACGGCGAGAACGTGAGCGCCGGGCAGGTGGCCTGGCTGAAGAACGACCTGGCGGGGCATCCCTCGGCGTGCGTGCTCGCCTACTGGCATGAGCCGCGCTTCAGCTCCGGACAGCACGGGAGCGACAGCTCCTACGCACCATTCTGGGACGCGCTGTATGCCGCCAAGGCCGAGGTCATCATCAACGGGCACGACCACGACTACGAGCGATTCGCGCCGCAGACCCCCGCCGGGCAGGCGTCGGCCACCGGGATCCGCGAGTTCGTGGTGGGCACCGGTGGCGCGGGCCTCCGCGGCTTCACCCATGCCATCGCGAACAGCGAGGTCCGCAACGGCGTCACGAACGGAGTCCTGAAGCTGACCCTGAGCCCCGGCCGCTTCGGATGGCAGTTCATCCCGGCGGGCGGGCAGTCGTTCAGCGACAGCGGGCAGGGCACCTGCCACTGAGCCGTGCAGGAGGGAGTCCGCCATGCGGCTGACGGTCCGGGAGCGCCGCTGGACCGAGGTCGCCCTGTGGGTGCTGGCGGCGATCGGGACGATCGCGTTCGCCGGCTACCTCGTCGACATCATCCTGCGCGATGGCGGCATCGCCTACGACCTCCACTCCTACATCCTCGCCGGTCGCCACGCGCTCGATGGCGAGCCGCTCTACGCGACGGTCCAGATCAGTGATCCGGGTGCCTACCGCTACGCGCCGACCTTCGCGTACCTCGCCATCCCGCTCGCCATCCCGCCCGAGCTGGCCGTCACCTGGGTCTACCGCGCCGCCTGCGTGGCCTGCGTGCGCGTACTCGTCGGCTCGTGGCGGGCGGTGGGCATCGCCCTCCTCTTCTGGCCGCTCCAGATCGAGCTCGACTCGCTCAACGTCACCCTGCCGACCGCCGTGCTTGCGCGCTTGGCGCTGCGCGGCTCCGCGGCCGGCGCCGGCGCCACGGCGGCCACGGCGGCGCTGAAGTACGGCACAGTCCTGCTGGGGCCTTACGTCTGGCTCCGCGATGCGCGGCGCCGTCGCGCGCTGCTGATCGGCCTCGGGGCCGTGGTCCTCGTCTTCGGCGCGCACGCCCTGATTCGGCCGGTCGACTGGGCCGACTACCTCGCCTCGCTCGCCCAGCAGTCGGGGTCCGCGAACCGGGGACCGTTCGCGGGCCCGCAGCTGATCGTCCTCGTGCCGTCAACGCTGGGAGACTTCGTGGTGCGGTTCGCGATCTGCGCCGTGCTGACCGCGGTCGCGCTGTGGCGCCGATGGACGTGGCTCGCGTTCGCCGCGGCAGCGCTCGCGGTGCCGACGCTGTGGGTCGCGCGGCTGGCGCCCCTCGTGGGCGTGCCGCGGCTGTGGTGGGAGGACCGCGCCGCGCAGGCCGGGGGCGACGCGTCGGTGGCGTGACAGCGGCGGCTCAGGCGCCGAACGGGTTGACCGGCTTCGCGCTCGTGCCGACGAGGATCGCCTTCGTCTCGGTGTAGAGGTCGAGCGCGTCGACCGATTGCTCCCGTCCGTAGCCGGACTCCTTGAAGCCCCCGAACGGGATGCCGGGAAAGGCGACGAACGGCGTGTTGATGCTCACCGCGCCGGCGCGGATGCGCTGCCCGAGCCGGTGACCGCGTGCCGAGTCGCCGGTCCAGACCGTGGCCGCCAGCCCATAGCGAACATCGTTCGCGAGCCGGATCGCCTCCGCCTCGTCGGCGAAGCGGGTGAGCGTCACCACCGGGCCGAAGATCTCCTCCTGGGCGACCTTCCAGCCGTTCTCGACCCCACCGAGCACGGTTGGCTTCACGAACGCCTCGGCGTCGAGGCCGTCGCCGAGCTCGCCGTCGATCTCCCCGCCCGCTAGGAGCTTCCCGCCCTCATCGAGGCCACCGCGGATGAGGCCGCGCACCTTTGTCGCATGCTCGCGGCTGATGAGCGATCCGACCTGCGTGGTCTCGGCCAGCGGATCGCCCACGCGCAGCGCGGCGGCCCTGGCGGCGAATGCATCGGCGAACGCGTCGTAGGCGGCATTCTCGACGAGGATCCGCGAGCGCGCCTCGCACGACTGGCCGGCGGAGTAGTAGATCGCCCACAGCGAACCAAGCACCGCGGCGTCGATGTCGGCATCGGCGAAGACGAGGTTCGGGCTCTTGCCACCCAACTCGAGCGACACGCGCTTCAGCGTCTCCGCGGCGACGGTCGCGATCCTCCGTCCCGTGCTCGTCTCACCGGTGAAGGCGACCTTGTCGATCCCCGGGTGGCGCGCGATCGCCTCCCCCACCTCGCCGCCGGGCCCCGTGACGACATTGAGGACGCCGGCCGGGATGCCGGCCTCCAGCGCCAGCTCGCCGAGGCGAACGGCGGTGAGTGGCGTCGCCGAGGCGGGCTTGAGGACCATCGTGCAGCCCGCGGCGAGTGCCGGCGCGACCTTCCAGATCGCCATCATGAGGGGGTAGTTCCACGGGATGATGGCTCCCACCACGCCGACCGGCTCACGCAGGGTGTACGTCACGACCGATGGGTTGACGACGTGCGATCGCCCGTAGATGTGCTGCGCGGCGCCGGCGAAGAGCTCGAGCGTGGCGACCCCGGTCTTGAGCTCAGCGAGGCTTTGCCAGCGCGCCTTGCCGTTGTTCCGGCTCTCGAGCGTCGCCAGCCCGTCCGCGTTCGCATCGAGCAGCTCGGCGAGCTTCATGAGCATGCGCGAGCGCTTCGCCGGGCTCGTCCTCGCCCATGCGCCCTCGAGCGCGGCGCGGGCCGCTCCGACCGCCGCATCCACATCGGTCGCATCCGCCCGGGCCACGATCGCCAGCTCGGTGCCGGTCGCCGGCGAGAACGTCGTGAAGGTGGCGCCAGCCGCGGCGTCGCGGAGCTCGCCGCCGATGAGGAGGCGGGTCGGGGCGATCAGATCGGTCATGCGCTCGATGGTAGCCCGATGCCGGCGCGGACGCCGGTATCATCGGCCGATGGGGACCCCGATGCTCCGCGGCGAGCGGACCTGGCTGCGCATGATCGAGAAGGCCGACGTGCTGGCGACCGACATCGACGACCGCGATCTCGGCCACTACGCCGGCTTCAAGTTCGCGTTCGCCGGCGAGATGGCCGAGGGCTGGCTCAACGAGCTGCGCGGCGAGATGATGGCCGGCACCGCCTTCCAGTTCTCGATCTGCCTCATCGGCTCACGCGAGACGATCGGCGGGGCGGGGCTCCGCAACATCGACCAGGGAAACGGCGGTGCCGTCGTCTCGATCTTCCTGACCGATCCCGCCCGATGGGGCACGGGGCTCGGGACCGATGCGATGAACGCCCTCCTCGACTTCGGTTTCGGCGAGCTGCGCCTCCAGCGCGTCGCGCTCGAGGTTTTCGACTACAACGACCGCGCGATCGCGAGCTACCGCAAGGCCGGCTTCGCGCTGGAGGTGCGGCGACGTCGCGCGCGCTTCCATCGCGGCGAGTTCCACGACGTCGTGGTGATGGCGATCCTGCGCCCCGACTGGCTGGCCCTGGCGCGGCCCCGCAGCTGGGACCTGCCCGCGCTCGGGGATGCCTGAGGCGAGCCTCGGCTCGTCACAATCGCCGCCCGCGGCGCATCATCGGTGAACCAGCTCGCGGCAGGCGGGTTAGGAACGAACAGGTGACCATGAGCGACGCCCGCGAGCCATCCGACGAGGTGCGGACCCGCACCCCGGCGCGCCGCGGCGGCCGCGGCCTGATGGCCTTCCTCGCTGCCCTCCGGATCGTCGTGCTGCGGGCGCGGCACGACTGGCTGGTGGTCGGCGCCGCCGCGGTGATCACCCTCCTCGCCGCCACGTTCCTGGCCGCGGGGCTCATCTATGCCGATGCGGTCTCGTCAGCCGGGCTCCAGCGCTCGCTCGCCGCCGCCGATGCGCGCTCCGCGGGCGTGCAGGTGCGGGTCGCCGGCGCGGCCGACGACCTCGCCCGTGCCGATGCGGCGATCCGCGACGAGGCGCGCCTCGTCTTCGCGCGCGAGGCCCCGAGCGTCGAGCGCCGCGGCGAGACTGGATCCTGGGCGCTACCCGGGCAGGACCCGGCGACGATCACCGAGCTCGCCACGTTCGCCTTCTTCGACGACCTCGCCCACCACGCGGCCCTGGTCGCCGGCGACTGGCCGAGTGGCGCGTCGGGCGGGGTCGTGCCGGTCGCCATCCACGCCGGAGCTGCGGAGGCGCTCGGCTACGCGGTGGGCGACGACATCGAGCTCACCAGCCGCCTCGACGCGACGAGGAGCGTCCGGGCGAGGATTGTCGGCACGTGGCGGCCGCGCGACGTGGCGGACCGCTACTGGTGGGACGAGGCCGGCGACATCGGCGGCAGCTCGGCCAGCGCGTCGTACACGACCTGGGGGCCGCTGGTCGTCGACGAGGCAGCGTACCCCGCGGTGGCCGATACCGGCGGGAGCGGGGTCGCGTGGCGCATCTTCCCGGATCCGGCGCGCGTCGCGGCCGGCCGCCTCGAAGCGATCTCGACCGAGCTCCGCGGCCTTGAGGGCCGCCTGCGATCCATCATCGGCACCGCGCAGGTGACCGTCACCACCGCGCTCCCGGCCGCGCTCGACGCGGCGAGCCGCTCGCTCGTCGTGGCGCAGATGAGCGTGACCGTCCTCGCCGTCCAGCTCGCCGTGCTCGCCGGCTACGCCCTCGTCCTCACCGCCGGCCTCCTCATCGAGCAGCGGCGTGGTGAGACGGCGCTCCTGCGAGCGCGCGGCGCCGGTGCCGGGCAGCTCGGTGCGGCCGCGTTGCTCGAGGCGCTGGTGCTTGCCGTGCCGATCGCGATCGCGGCGCCGCTCATCGCGGTCGCCGCGCTCGGCGTCTTCAACGAGGTCGGGCCGCTCCACGAGATCGGCCTGACCATCACTCCGCGGATCACCGCGCTCGCTCAGCTCGTCGCCGCCGCCACCGCCGGCGCGTGTGCGCTGGCGCTCGCGCTGCCGTCGCTGCTCCAGGGCCGGTCGTTCGTCGCGCTCCGCGCGCACCGCGGCCGCCAGGCAGGCAGCGGCATGGTCGAGCGCGTCGGGCTCGACCTGGCGCTCCTCGTGGTCGCCGCCGTCGGCCTGTGGCAGCTCCGCCAGTTCGGCGCGCCGCTCAGCGGCGCGGTGCGTGGCCGGATCGGGGTCGACCCGCTCCTCGTCGCCGCGCCGGCCATCGGCCTCCTCGCCGGGGCGGTGGTCGCACTTCGGATCCTGCCGCTCGTCGCACGCCTCGCGGACGTCGGCATGACGCATGGCCGGGGCCTCGTCAGCTCGCTCGGCGCGTGGCAGATCTCGCGGCGGCCACTCCGCTATGCGCCGGCGGCGCTGCTCCTCATCGTGACCATGGCACTCGGCGTCTTCGCCGCCTCGTACGGGCGGACGTGGGCAACGTCGCAGGCGGACCAGGCCGCATACCAGGTCGGGGCCGACCTTCGCGTGCGGCCGAACGACCTCGGCGGCGGCCCGGCACCCATCGACCTCGCGGCGGCATATCGCGCCCTCGGGGCGACCGACGCGATGGCCGTGCGGCGCGAAGGGTCCGACTTCGGTGGCCGCAGCCGCGGCCAGCTGCTCCTCATCGACACCGCCCGCGCCGCCAACGTGGTCGCGTTCCGGCCGGACCTGGCCAACGACCCGTTCGGGGCGATGATGGCGCGCCTCGCCGGGGCGAGGCCGACCGTCGACCTGCCTGCGCTGCCGGATGGCGCGCGGGCCGTCGCGGTGACGATGACACTCAACGTGACGCCGGTCTTCCCGCCCGCTGACGCGCCGCCGAGCACGCTGCCCGGGCCGCTCTCGCCGTTCGTGGCGCAGGTCGTGGTGCGCGATGGCGACGGACTGCTCCACCGCGTCGAGCTCGGGACGCTCGCGCCGGACGGATCGCCACACCGCCTCGCCGTGCCTGTCGCCGGGACGGAGAGCACGACGGATGCGGTTCCGACCGGGCCGCTGTCCGTCGTCGCGCTCGAGGTCCGCAGCACTGCGGGCGACCAGCGCGCCGTGAGCGGGACGGTGGACATCGGCGCCATCGAGGTGCAGGTGAACGGCGCGTGGACCACGGCCGCGGTCGCGCCGGCGAACAGATGGCGAGCTGCCGCCTTCGAGGCGAGCGGCCAGCTGAACGCGACCGCAGTGCTCGCCGATGCACCCGCCGGCAGGGCCGCCCGGATGGCGTTCCAGATCGATGCCGCGCTCGACGCGCGCCGCCTCGCGCCGGTCACCTGGGCGCTCCAGCCGGCGGCGCTCGGCGACGTGACCGTGACGCCCGGCCTGCTCGCCGACGGCGTGGCCCTCGGCCTCACGACCGCGCATCTCGGTGACGAGGTTCCCGCCGACCTCGGCTACGGCCGCGCCACGGCGCGCCTCGAAGAGGATCTTGTCGCCTTCCCGACCGCCGATCCGAGCGAGGCGATCCTCGTCGGCGACCTGCCGACGGCCGCGCTGGCGGGCTACCTCGCGACCGGCACCGTGCTGGCCCCGACCGAGTGGTGGCTCCGCGCGCCGGATGCCGCGGCATTGGCCGCACGCCTGCGGGCTGCGCCCTACGAGAGCGTCGAGGCGATCTCGACGCCGGAGCGCACGGCGGCCCTGCAGACCGATCCGGTCGCGCTCGGGATCCTCGGCGCGCTCGCCCTGGGCGTCGCCGCCGCGGCGGCGTTCGCCGGCATCGGCTTCGCGGTCTCGACCTCGGTCGCGGCGCGCGAGCGCCTCACCGAGTTCGCGGTC
>JBBQMC010000092.1:0-9425 GCA_038328565.1 Candidatus Limnocylindria bacterium | reverse complement strand
CTGCTCAACCGCGAGATGAGCTGGCTCGACTTCAACGCCCGCGTCCTGGCCCTCGCCGAGGACGAGCGCACCCCGCTCCTCGAGCGAGCGAAGTTCGCCGCCATCTTCGCGACCAACCTCGACGAGTTCTTCATGGTCCGTGTCGCGGGCCTCCAGCGCCAGGTCGCGGGCGGGGTGACCGTCCGCTCGCCGGACGGGCTGCGGCCGGCCGAGCTGCTCGAGGCGGTGCTCGAGCGGTCCGCGGAGCTCGCCGCGCGCCACGCCCGCGCCTGGAATGACGGCATCCGGCCGGCGCTCGCGCATGCGGGGATCCGGATCGTGAGCTGGGCGGAGCTGGGCACGGCGGAGCGAGCCGGCCTCGCCGGCCTGTTCGCCGAACGCGTGTTCCCTGTGCTCACCCCGCTCGCCGTGGACCCCTCCCACCCGTTCCCGTTCATCAGCAACCGCTCCCTCAACCTGGCGGTGCGCCTGCGCGACCCCGCCGGCGGGCAGGAGCGGTTCGCCCGCATCAAGGTGCCGCCGATCCTCGAGCGCTTCGTGAACATCGGGCAGGCGCGCCCATCCGAGGTGACGCTCCTGCCGATGGAGGAGCTGATCGGCGGGACCCTCGAGCGCCTCTTCCGCGGAATGGAGGTCAACGGGCACGAGACGTTCCGGGTCACGCGCGACGCGGACCTCGCGATCGACGACGACGATGCGGAGGACCTGCTGCGCACCGTTGAGGACGGGCTGCGCCGCGTGCGCATCTCGCCGGCGGTGCGGCTGGAGCTGGCGACGGGCGGCGCGCCGGAGACGGTTGCGCTCCTCGGCCGCGAGCTCGGGCTCGCGGCCCCATCGGTCCATGCATTGCCAGAGCCGCTCGGCCTCGGCGACCTCTGGGAGCTCCATCGCCTCGACCGGCCGGAGCTGAAGGACTCGCCGTTCACCTCCGTTCCAGCGCCAGCGCTGCGGCCCGACCTCCAGGGCGACGTCGAGATCTTCGAGCGCCTCGACGCCGGCGAGGTGCTCGTCCAGCACCCGTACGAGTCGTTCGCAGGCAGCGTCCAGGCCTTCATCGAGCAGGCTGCCGACGACCCGCAGGTGCTCGCCATCAAGCAGACCCTCTACCGCACCACGGCCGACCCGATCGTCAATGCCCTCGTGCGCGCCGCCGAGGCGGGCAAGCAGGTCGTCGTGCTCGTGGAGCTCAAGGCCCGCTTCGACGAGGAGAACAACGTCGCCTGGGCGCGGATCCTCGAGCGTGCCGGCTGCCACGTCGTCCACGGGGTGAGCGGCCTGAAGACGCATGCCAAGCTCGTGCTCGTCGTGCGCCGACGGGGCGACGCGACTCGCCGCTACGTGCACGTCGGGACCGGGAACTACAACGCCGCCACCGCGCGCGAGTACGAGGACCTCGGCCTGCTGTCGGCGGATCCGCTCCTCACGCGCGAGGTGGGAGAGCTCTTCAATCTGCTGTCGGGCTACGCCCACCGAGCCGGAGCAGAACGGGTGATGGTCGCGCCGTTCGAACTGCGCCAGCGGCTGCTGGCGCGGATCGCGGCCGAGGCGGCGGCGGCGCGCGCCGGCCATGCCGCGCGCGTCGTCGTCAAGTGCAACGCGCTCACCGATCCGGCGCTCATCGAGGGCCTCTACGCGGCCAGCGAGGCGGGGGTCGAGGTCGATGCGATCGTGCGCGGCATCTGCATGCTGCGGCCCGAGCGGGGGCGCCGCGGCGGCCCGATCCGGGTGCGGAGCATCCTCGGCCGTTTCCTCGAGCACTCGCGGATCTACCAGTTCGGGGTTTCCCCGGCGACGGAGACATGGATCGGCTCCGCCGACCTCATGGAGCGCAACCTCGATCGACGCGTCGAAGTGCTCGTGCGCATCGACGACGAGGCGCAACGCCTGCGGCTGGCCGGCATCCTCGAGGATGCGCTCCGCGACCCGACCGCGTGGACGCTCGCGCCCGACGGCGCCTGGTCGCGCGGCAGGGGGGCCGGCGGCAGCGCGCTCCAGGCCTCGCTGCTCGACGCCGCGCGGCCGCTGCACGAGCCGGGACCGGAGGAGCCGATCGTCGCGGCCGGCGGCATCGTGTGGCGCCGCGCCGGATCGCGCGTCGAGGTCGCCGTCGTCCATCGCCCGCGCTACGACGACTGGAGCCTGCCGAAGGGGAAGCTCGGCGCGCGCGAGGACGCGTTGAGCGCCGCGCGGCGCGAGGTGGCCGAGGAGACGGGGATGCGGGTGCGCATCGGTGCGGCGTTGGGCGAGACGCGCTATCGGAAGCTGACGCCCACCGGCAGCCGCCCAAAGGTCGTCCACTGGTGGGCGATGGAGGCAACCGGCGGGAGCTTCATCCCCGGCGACGAGGTTGACGAGCTGCGCTGGCTGACGACCGATGACGCCGCCCGGCTCCTCACCCGCGTGACCGATCGCGACCTGCTCGCGCGCTTCGACGCGCTCGCCGGTCGGCTTGGCGCGGCTCGCGAATGACCGATCACCGCATGGTCGGCGAGCGTCGCCTCGAGGTCGCACGCGGCGACATCACGCACGAGGCGGTCGATGCGATCGCCAATGCGGCGAACGCCGCGCTGCGCCCTGGTGGCGGTGTCGACGCCGCGATCCACTCGGCAGCCGGCCCGGAGCTCCTGGTCGAGCTGCGACGGGACCACCCGCGCGGCACGCCGACCGGCACGGCCGTGGCCACGGACGGCTATGCGCTGCCGGCGCCCTGGGTGCTCCACGCGGTGGGGCCGATCTGGCGCGGCGGCGGCCACGGCGAGCGCGAGTTGCTGGCGGGGGCGTATCGGTCCTGCCTGCGCCTGGCGGACGAGCTCGGGGCGCGGAGCGTCGCGTTCCCCGCCATCAGCATGGGGATCTATGGCTATCCGGCGCCGGAGGGCGCCGAGGTGGGGCTGGCGACCGTGGCCGAGCACCTGCGCGGGACGACGAGCGTCGAGGTCGCGCGCTTCGTGCTCTTCTCGCCGGAGACCCACGCGACGTTCTTAGAGGCGCTCACGCGGCTCGCCTGAATCCGCAGCCGATGGTCCTGGCGCGAGCGGGCCGCGGCCGTGGTACCATTTCGAAAACGTGTTCGATTGGCGCTCCGGTCCGCGCCGCGGTCATCTGACCGCCCCGACCTCGATGTCCCCATTGCCCTGACCGGGCCCCGCATTGTGCGGGAGGGCCTCCTCAGGAGCATATTCCCTTGACCTTCGCCCAGCTCGGGCTGACGCCCGACCTGCTGCGCGCCGTTGTGCGCAGCGGCTACACCGAACCCACCCCCGTCCAGCGCGAGGCGATTCCGCTCGTGCTCGCCGGGCGTGACCTCCTCGCCGGCGCCCAGACCGGCACCGGCAAGACGGCCGCCTTCGTGCTGCCCATGCTGCAGAACCTCGCCGCCTCCGCGCCGGGCCTCCAGCCCGGCCAGCGGCCACGCATCCGCGCCCTCGTCCTGGCCCCCACCCGGGAGCTCGCGATCCAGGTCGAGGAGAGCATCCGTACCTATGGCGATGGCCGCGCCCGCTCGACCGCCATCTACGGCGGCGTCGGCTTCGGCGGCCAGCTCGCCGCACTCCGTCGCGGCGTCGACATCGTGGTCGCCACCCCGGGGCGCCTGCTCGACCACGCCGGCCAGCGCACCATCGACCTGCGCGCGGTCGAGATCCTCGTCCTCGACGAGGCGGACCGCATGCTCGACATGGGGTTCATCCGCGACATCCGGCGCGTGATCGCGCTGCTGCCGTCGCGACGCCAGAACCTCCTCTTCAGCGCCACCTTCTCGAACGAGATCCGCTCGCTTGCCGAGGGGATGCTCGATCGACCCGCATCGGTCCAGGTCACGCCGCGCAACACGCCGGTCGACCTCATCGAGCAGGTCATGCATCCGGTCGACCGCGAGCGCAAGCGCGAGCTGCTCACCCACCTCGTGCGCACCCGCGAGATCGACCAGGCGCTCGTCTTCACCCGCACGAAGCACGGCGCGAACAAGCTCGTCGAGCAGCTGAACCGTGACGGCATCGCTGCCGCGGCGATTCACGGCAACAAGAGCCAGCCGCAGCGCGTCCGCGCGCTCGCCGACTTCCGCGCCGGCCGCATCCTGCTCCTCGTCGCGACCGAGGTCGCCGCCCGCGGGCTCGACATCGAGGAGCTCCCGCACGTCGTGAACTTCGAGCTGCCGATGGTGCCGTCCGACTACATCCATCGCATCGGCCGCACCGGCCGCGCCGGCTTGACCGGCACCGCGGTCAGCCTCGTCTGCGTCGACGAGGGGCCGCTCCTGCGCGACGTCGAGCGCCTGCTCGGCCACCCGATCCCGCAGCAGGTCATCGCCGGCTTCGAGCCGGACCGATCGATCCGCCCCGAGCCGATCCGCATGCGCAGCGGCGGCGGGCAGCGTCGCGGTGGGCCATCCCCGGCGCGGCATGCCGCCAGCCGCGGAACCTACGGCCGTCCTCAGGGTCGGCGCCCGCGCCGCGAGCGTCCCACCGTATACCGATGAGCACCCCACGCCGCGTGGCGCGGCTCACCTCGCCGCGCCGGCGAGGTGCCGGTGCCCGCATCCTGCGTCGCCTTGCGCCCGCCGGCGGCCAGCTGCCGCGGCGCGTGACGTCGCCACTCCGGCGCGTCGGACGCCCCAGCACCGCCTGAGGGCGCTACGCTGCGCGCGGTGGACGTGACGCAGCCGGGACCGGTGATCAGCACCCGCGCGCTGACGAAGCGCTACGGGGACGTCGAGGCGCTCACCGACCTCACCCTCGACGTCGCCGGCGGCGAGATCTTCGGCTTCCTCGGCCCGAACGGGGCCGGCAAGAGCACCCTGATCCGGACCCTGCTCGGCTTCCTCCACGCCACGAGCGGCAGCGCCACCGTCCTCGGCATGGACGTGGCGACGCAGAGCGTCGACATCCGGCGCCTGACCGGCTATCTCCCCGGTGGCGTCGAGATCTACGAGGGCCTCACCGGGTCTGATGCGCTCGACTACCTTGCCGACCTCCAGGGCCGGCAGCCGTACCGACGCGAGGAGCTCTGCGAGCGGCTCCAGCTCGCGCCATCTGTCCTGCGGCGCAAGGTCCGCGACTACTCGCGCGGCATGCGCCAGAAGATCGGCGTCGTGCAGGCGCTCCAGCACGACCCCGAGCTGGCCATCCTCGACGAGCCGAGCGAGGGCCTCGACCCGCTCATGCAGCACGCCTTCTACGCGATCCTCACCGGCCTCCGCGCCGAGGGGCGGACGATCTTCTTCTCCTCCCACGTCCTGTCAGAGGTGGAGCGGGTCTGCGATCGGGTGGCGATCGTGCGCTCGGGCCGGCTGATGGTGGTCGCGGACGTGTCCACGCTGCTGGCGCGGCGACGGCGGCGCGTCACGATCCGCTGGCGCGGCGGCACGCCGGACCTCTCCGAGCTGCCCGGCCTCGAGGACGTCGCCGTGGTCGGCGACCGGATCACCGCCACCCTCACCGGCGAGATCGCACCGTTCGTCCGCGCCGTCGCGTCGCCGAGCCTCGACGACCTGACGATCGAGCCCGCCTCGCTGGAGGAGGCATTCCTCGAGTACTACACCGATGACGAGCCGGCGGTCGAGGCACCGGCGGGGTGATCGTCCGACCGCTCCTGCTCCGCGTCTGGTCCTGGCAGGCGACGCGAGTCGCGCTCATCGCGGCGGCCCTCGTGGCGTGGGGCTGGCTGCTGCCGTTCATCTACGCCCACTTCAGCACCCTCATCCGTGAGCTCGTGCGCCGTTACCCGGTCTTCGAGCAGATGAGCCAGTTCGGCTCCGGCAACCTGTTCAGCCTCGGCGGCACGCTGACGCTCGGCACCCAGCATCCGATCGTCATCGCCCTGCTCGGGGTGATCGCGATCGGTACGGCCGCGCTCGCCATCGCCGGCGAGCGCCAGCGTGGCACGCTGGAGGTGCTCCTCGCCCGGCCCATCGATCGGCGGGCGATCTTCGTTACCCACCTCGCGTCGCTGATCGGCATCCTCGGGCTCCTGATCGGCGCGCTGCTGGTCGGGATGACGGTCGGCACCCTGTTCCAGGGGCTCGGCGCCGACGTGTCGCTTGGCGTGATGCCGCTCGTCTGGGTCAATGGCCTGCTCCTGTGGCTCGCCTTTGCCACGTTCAGCCTCGCCGCCTCCGCGACGTTCGATCGCACGGGCCCGGCCATCGGTCTGGCGCTCGCGTTCCTGCTCGTGAACTACTTCCTGGAGATCCTCGGGTCGTTGTGGAGCGACGTCGCGTGGTCGCAGGAGTACTCGCTGTTCCACCATTTCCAGGTGTCGGAGATCCTCGCCGGCCACCTCGACCCGTTCGACATCGTCATCCTGGTGGTGGCGATCGCCATCCCGCTGGCGTGGGGGATGGTCATCTTCCCGCGACGGGACCTCGCCGCGCCCTCCTAGGAGGCGCCGGCCGCCGCGGGCTCCTCGAGCGCGAGCGCCACCGCTGCCTCGGCATCGAGCGCCATGCCCGCCTCCCATTCCGCCTGGTGGGCCGGATCCTCGGCGATCACCGCGGGGTTGAAGCCAAGGATCTCCCGATTCCACAGGTTGATCCCGGTGCCCGTATCGAGCTCGAGGCGGTGGACCGCGCCCGACAGGCGCGCCGCGAGGCTCAGGTTGCCCGACAGTGACGCGAGCAGGGCGAAGCCGTCAAGCACGAGCGTGTAACCGGTGATGTCGCGCGCCGCGCGAAAGATCTCCAGCGCACGCGTCAGGTGGCGGTGTGCCTGTGGCCGCGTCTCCGGCGTCCCCCGGCCCTGGTAGTCGTCGCCGAGGTCGGCGAGGGCGAGCGTGTAGGTCGCCCAGCCGACCATGAAGTCGTCATGCGCCGCCTCGAAGATCGCGAGCGCGCTCGTCGAGTGCTGACGTGCGGCGGTGATGTCGCCGGTGCCGTAGAACACGTTCGAGAGCGCCCACTCGCAGCGGCCCTCACCCAACTCGTCGCCGATCTCGCGGTAGACGGCGAGTGCCTCCTCGATGTACGTGCGGGCTGCCGTCGAGGTCCGGATGCTCGCCAGCCCGGTGATCGACCAGGTGAAGCTGATGCCGTACAGCGCCTCCGCCAGCCCGGCCCGATCTTCCAGCTGCCGGCGCAGGGCGATCTCCTGCTCGTACCAGCCCCGCGACTGCTCCGAGTCGCCCTGCCAGTAGGTGAGGCCCGCGATCGCGCTGTACGCATCGGCCGTGGCCGCCGGATGGTCGGCGGCGTTCGGCATGGCCAGCGCCGCTCGCACGCGGTCGACGCCCTCGGCGAGGTGGCCGCGCATCTGCCAGAAGCGCCACAGCACGAACGCGGTATGGAGCGCGGCCTCGGCACGGCCCGATTCCACGAACCACAGCTGCGCGGCGCGCAGGTTGTCATTGTCCTGGTCGAGGCGATTCAGCCACTCGGCCTTCGATGAGCCCATGAGCTCGTGCGAGGCCGACTCGGCCAGCTCGCTGAAGAGCGCCGCATGCCGGTCCCGCAGCTCCTCCAGCCGGCCGCGCTCGGTGGCCTGCTCGAGCGCGAACTCGCGGATCGTCTCCAGCATCGCGAAGCGCGCCTCGCGCTCGAGCCCCTCGACCTGGCGGACCAGGCTCTTGTCGACGAGGCTGCCGAGCGTGTCGAATGGGTCCCCGCCGACCTCGCCGCCGCAGACGCGCCCGATCTCCTCCAGGCCGGCACTGCCGGCAAAGACCGACAGGCAGGCGAAGAGCGCCCGATCCGTCTCCTCGAGCATGTCGTGGCTCCATGCGATCGCGCCGCGCAGCGTCTGCTGCCGCGCCGGCAGGTCGCGGAGGCCACTCGAGAGGAGGCTCAGCCGATGCTCGAGGCGCGCCAGCATGGCCTGTGGCGACAGGACGCGGATCCGGGCCGCGGCGAGCTCGATCGCGAGCGGCAGCCCGTCGAGGCGGACGCAGATCTCCGCCACCGATGGCGCGTTCTCGTTCGTGACCCCGAACTCCGGCCTCACCGCCCGGGCGCGTTCGACGAAGAGCCGCACCGCCTCGTACTGGCTCAGCGCCTCGGTGCCCGGCAGGTGCGCGAGGTCAGGCAGCGACAGTGGCGGAACCGGGTACTCCTGCTCGCCGGAGACGTGGAGCGGCGCGCGGCTCGTGGTCAGGACACTCAGGTTCGGGGCGCGCGTGAGCAGCTCGGCCACGATGGGCGACCCATCGGTGACCTGCTCGAAATTGTCGAGCACCAGGAGGACATGCCGCTCGCCGAGGTGGTCGACGATCCGATCGGTTGCGCTGCGCCCGCCCGCGTCCGGCAGGCCCAGGGCCTGGGCGATGGCGATCGCTACGAGGTCCGCATCGGCGACCGGCGACAGCTCGACGAAGAACACCCCGCCCGGAAATCGGGCGAGCGAGCGGGATGCGACCTCGAGCGACAGCCGCGTCTTCCCGGTCCCGCCGGGGCCGGTGAGGGTCAGCAGCCGCGCGCCGTCGAGCGCGGCCTGCACCTCGCCGATCTCGCGCTCGCGGCCGAGGAACGTCGTGAGCCGGCGCGGCAGGTTGTTGAGCACCGCGATGCCGCTCGCCAGCGGCGGGAAGCGGTCCGGCAGGCCGTCGATCGCGAGCTGGTAGAGCCGCCCAGGCTCGTCGATGTCCTTGAGGCGGTGCTCCCCGAGGTCGCGCAGCGTGACCTGCGGGTCGAGGTCCTGGCTGACGAGCGCGCGCACCGTGTCGGAGAGGAGCACCTGCCCGCCGTGGGCGACTGCACCGATGCGCGACGCGCGGTGCACGTCGATCCCGACATAGTCGCCGTCGCGCACGTCCGCCATGCCGGTGTGCAGGCCCATCCGCACGCGCACCGGCTCGTCGAGGCCCCAGGGCTCGGCGGCGAGCGCGCGCTGCGCGGCGACCGCGGCCCGCACCGCCCTCGCTGCGGACGGGAAGGCGACGAAGAACGAGTCGCCCTCCGTGCCGACCTCCACCCCGTCCTGTGCCGTGAACGCCTCGCGGAGGAGGACGCGATGCCGCTCGAGGAGCGCGGGCCACCGCTCGCGGGTCAGCTGGAGCAGCCGGGTCGAGCCCTCGATATCGCTGAAGAGGAAGGTGACCGTGCCGGTCGGTAGCTCGGGCATGCGCGAGCGCAGTGTCACGCTTGCGCCGGGACCGCACAACCCCGCGCCAGGGCCCGCGGGCCCGGCGCGGCGCGACCCGGCTGCGGTACGCTCTCGCCTCCCATGTCGCCACCCCCAGCTCGTCCCGACGAGCCACCCGCCTGGTTCAGCGCGCTCGCCGCCCACCCGCTCGGTGCGGCCGTGGCCGGCGCCCTGATCATCGCCTTCTCGGCCATCTTCGTGCGCCTCGCGAACGTGGAGCCGGCGACCGCGGCCTTCTTCCGCTGCGCCTACGCGCTGCCGCCGCTCGCGCTCCTCGCCCTCTGGGAGCGACGCCGCTACGGTCCGCGCGCGCCGGGCCAGCGCCAGCTGGCGTGGCTGGCGGGTGTCTTCTTCGCC
>JBBQMC010000091.1:0-9683 GCA_038328565.1 Candidatus Limnocylindria bacterium | reverse complement strand
GGCGCCTTCCGCGGCTTCGGCGCACCGCAGACCGAATTCGCGGCCGAGATGCAGGTCAACCGGGTGGCCGAGGCGCTCGACATCTCGCCACTCGACCTCCGCCGGCGCTGGGTCTACCGCGAGGGCGACACGACCCCGACCGGCCAGGTGCTCCGCGAGTCGGTGGCCGGGATCGAGGTCCTCGAGGCGGCGGCCCAGGCATCGGCCTTCGACCGCTCGCACGCCCAGACGCGCGCCATGCGCGAGGCGCGGACCGATGGCGCCCGGCTCGCGTCCGGGATCGGCCTGGCACTGGCGTGGCACGGTGCCGGCTTCACCGGCAGCGGCGAGGCGCGGATGCGATCGGTCGCATCAGTCGAGCTGACCGATGACGGTCGGATCCGGGTGCTCACCGCTCAGACCGAGATGGGCCAGGGTACGAAGACGATCTTCCCGCAGCTCGTGGCCGAGGCGCTCGGCGTGGAGCTCGACGATGTGGAGGTCGCGCCGCAGGACACCTCGATCGTGCCCGACAGCGGCCCGACCGTCGCGTCGCGCACCGCAATGGTGGTCGGCGGGCTCATCATCCGCGCGGCGGAGCGGCTGCGTGCCACCGTCGAGGAGCAGTCCGGGCGCCCGTTCGCGGACGCCTTCCGCCAGGCGGGACCGCTGCGCATCGACGAGCGCTTCACGCCATACCCCGGGGACCCGTTCGATGACAAGGCGTACACCGGGGATGCGTATCCCGCCTTCGGCTGGGCGGCGTGCGTGGTGCGCGTCGACGTGGACCTCGATACCGGGGAGGTGGCGGTTCGCGACTGCGTGGCCGCCGACGACGCGGGACGGATCATCCACCCCGTCCTCGCCGAGGGCCAGGTCGAGGGCGGCACGCTCCAGGCGATCGGCTACGCGACGATCGAGGAGATGAAGCTCGTCGACGGCCGCTACCTCAACGACCGGCTGGCGACCTACCTCATCCCGACCGCGCTCGACGCGCCGCGCATCCAGTCGATCCTGGTCGAGAAGCCGTACTCCGGCGTGCCGCACGGTGCGAAGGGCATCGGGGAGCTGCCGATGGACGTCGGCGCGCCGGCGGTCGTGGCGGCGATCCACGATGCGACCGGGGCGTGGATCCACGACCTCCCGGCCACGCCGGAGCGCATCCTCGCAGCCATCACCGGCGGCCCGCCACCGCCGCCACCGGGCATCTCCGTCGACGAGCCAGGCCCAAAGGCGCCGCCGCTCGAGGATCTGCCACCGGGCGGCGACGAGATCCCGCTGCGCGCGCCCGCGCCCGAGGGCGAGTCGTGAGCTTTGCCTTCACCGTGAACGGCGCGCCCGTGGAGGTCGAGGCCAGCGGATCACGCCGCCTGCTCGACGTCCTGCGCGAGGACCTCGGCCTGACCGGCACGAAGGAGGGATGCGGCGAGGGTGAGTGCGGCGCCTGCTCGGTCCTCCTGGACGGGGCGGTCATCGACGCCTGCCTCGTCCCCGTCAGCCAGGCCGCGGGCGCCGCGGTGGCCACCGTCGACGGGTTGGCGGTCGGCGGAACCCTGGATGGGCTCCAGGCGGCGTTCCTCGAAACCGGCGGCGCCCAGTGCGGCATCTGCACCCCCGGCATGCTGATGGCGGGCCACGCCTTCCTCGCCTCCGGTGCCGAGGCGAGCGACGAGAACATCCGCGAGGCCATCGCGGGCAACCTGTGCCGCTGCACCGGCTACACGAAGATCGTCGAGGCGATCGCGCTCGCGGCAGACCGCCAGCGGACCGCCTGACCGATGCCGAACGCGGCCGAGCCGCCGCTCGTCTCCCCCACCAGCCTGCGCGAGGCGTATGGCCTACTGGCCGCCGATCGCTGGCGACCGATCGCCGGCGGCACCGACCTCATGGTGCAGCTCACCGGTGAGCTCGGCGAGCCGCCGGATCGGATCCTCGACCTGTGGGCGATCGAGGAGCTCCGCGGCATCCGCCACGAGTCCGACGCGCTCGTGATCGGCGCGCTGACGACGTATGCCGACCTGCGCCGCTCCCCCATCGTGGCCGAGTTCCTCCCCGCCCTCACGGCGGCGGCCGCCACCATCGGCGCGGCGCAGATCCAGAATCGCGGCACCGTGGGCGGCAATATCGCGAACGCCTCGCCCGCCGGCGACACGCTGCCGATCTGGCTGGCCACCGACGCGGAGATCGTCGTCGGCTCCGCCCGCGGCGAACGCGGCGTCGCGGCCGCCAACTTCTGGCCGGCGTACCGCCGCACCGCCTGCGGCGACGATGAGCTCGTGCTGGCCGTTCGCGTTCCGATCGTGGTGGATCGGCAGCTGCGCTTCCGGAAGGTCGGCACGCGGCGCGCGCAGGCCATCAGCAAGGTGGTGCTCGCCATCGCCTGGCGCGAATCCGGCGACGGGCCGGGCGCCGAGTGGCGCGACGTGCGCGTCGCGCTCGGCTCGGTGGCCGCGACCCCGATCCGCGCACGCGATACAGAGGCGGCGCTCGAGGGTGCAGCGCCGGATGCCGCGACGACGGACCGCGCGGTGGCCGCGCTCGAGGCCGAGATCCAACCGATCGACGACGTCCGATCCACGGCGGCATACCGCCGGACGGTGGCGGGCCGCGTCCTGCGCCGCCTCATCCGTGACGAGGGCCGCTGGTAGTGAGCGCGCCACCGCTGCCGAGCGGCACCGTCACCCTCCTCTTCACCGACATCGAGGGCTCGACGCGCCTGCTCCAGGAGCTTGGTGACGCCTACGCCACGCTCCTCAGCGACCATCACCGGATCGTGAGCGCCGCGGCCGAGGCGCACGACGGGCAGCGCGTCGATGCGGCCGGCGACGGGCTGTTCTACTCGTTCCCGACCGCCCGCGGGGCGGTCGCCGCCGCCGTGGAAGCGCAGCGGGCGCTGAGTTTGCATGCCTGGCCCGCAGGGGCCGACGTCCGCGTCCGAATGGGGATCCACAGCGGCGAGCCGCTCAACGCAGTGGCCGGCTATGTCGGCCTCGACGTCCATCGCGCCGCACGGATCTGCTCGGCCGGTCACGGCGGGCAGATCCTCGTCTCGGAGTCGGCGCGCATCCTCCTGGGCGGCAACCACCCGACAGGCGTCACCCTCCAGGGTCTCGGCGAGCATCGGCTGCGCGGGCTCGAGTCGCCGGAGCGCCTCTACCAGCTCATCGGGCCGGGACTGCGGGCCGAGTTCCCGCCAGTCCGTTCGCTGGAGACGCTGCCGAACAACCTGCCCCGCCAGCTGTCGAGCTTCGTGGGTCGGGACCACGAGATCCTCGAGGCCGAGGAGCGGCTGCGCGAGGCGACCACGCTCACCCTCACCGGTCCGGGGGGCGTCGGCAAGACGCGGTTGGCGCTCGAGATCGGGGCGCACCTCGTCACCGGCTTCGACGGTGGCGTCTGGATGGTGGAGCTGGCCTCGGTCGACGATGGGAGCCTCGTCGTCGACGCCGTGGGATCTGCCCTGCGCATCAAGCAGCGGCCCGCGACCGAGCTGGTCTCGACCCTGATCGAGACGATCGGCGACAAGGCGATGCTCCTCATCCTCGACAATTGCGAACACCTCCTCGACGCGGTGGTCGAGGTTGCCGACGAACTGCTTCGCCATTGCCCGCGCCTCCAGCTGCTGGCGACGAGCCGCGAGGCGCTGGGCATTCCGGGCGAGAGCCTCATGCCGGTGCCGTCGATGTCGCTGCCGCTCGCCTCGGTGGCGGACGACGACCTGCCCGGCCTGGCCCAATGCGACGCCGTGCGGCTCTTCGTCGACCGCGCCCGCGCCGTCACGCCATCCTTCGCGCTCGCCGCCGAGAACGCCGCCGCCATCGCGCAGATCTGCCGCCGCCTCGATGGCATTCCGCTGGCGGTGGAGCTCGCCGCCGCGCGCATCCGCTCCCTTCCACCGCGGCAGATCGCAGCGCGACTCGACGACCGCTTCCGCCTCCTCACCGGCGGCACCCGCACCGCGCTGCCGCGACACCGCACGCTGCGCGCCGCTTTCGACTGGAGCTTCGACCTCCTCTCCCCGGCCGAGCAGACCCTCGTCCCCCGGCTCGCCGTCTTCGGCGGGAGCTTCAGCCTGGAGGGGGCCGAGGCCATCTGCAGCGGCGGCCCGGTGGCCGCGCGCGACATGGTCGACCTGCTCGGCCGCCTCATCGATCGCTCGCTGCTGATGAGCGAGGAGGACGGGGCGGAGGCTCGCTACCGCATGCTCGAGACGATCCGCGACTACGGCCAGGAGCGGCTCGCGGACTCGGGCGAGGCGTCGGTCCTCCACGCGCGCCATCGGGACTGGTTCGTGGCGCTCGTCGACGAGGCCCGTCCTGCCTTCTTCTCCGGCCCGGTCCAGGCGGAGTGGGTCGGCCGGCTGGCCCGCGAGCACGACAACCTGCGCGCCGCCCTGCGCTGGGCCGATGACGATCCGGACGGCGCCGATGCCGAGATGAGCCTCGCGTCCGGACTCTGGCGCTTCTGGGAGCTGCGCGGCGACCTTGCGGAAGGGTCCGCGTGGCTGACGCGTGCGCTCGCCCGGGTGGGTGGCGAGGTGTCGCCGCGTCGAGCCAGCGCACTCACCGGCGCCGGTGTCCTCGCCGCGCAGCAGGGCGACTACGCGGCCGCGGCCGCCTTCCACGACGCGAGCCTGCTCCTCCACCGCGAGCTCGGCAATCCGATCGCCGTCGCCGCCGCGTGCAGCAACAGCGCGAACATGGCGGTCGAGCGCGGCGACCTCGACCGAGCCCGGCAGCTCTTCGGCGAGGCGATCCGGCTCGCGCTCGATGCGGGCGACCGCCAGGGCGGCGCCTTCTCGCGCATCAACCTGGCCGATGTGGCAGCGCGACAGGGCGACGCGGATGAGGCCGATCGCCTCTACGAGGAGAGCATCGCGACATTCCGGGACCTGGGCGACGACTTCGGCGTCGCGCACGCCACCGCGCGGCTGGCCCAGGCCGCCCGGCGTCGGGGCGATCGGGCGGCCGCCCGGGCGCGCTACGCGGAGGCGATCGCGATCCACGAGCGGACCGGCGATCGGCAGGCCGAGGCGCGGATGAGCGCGAGCCTCGGCGACCTCGCGGCGGAGGAGGGCGACTTCGGCGAGGCGCAGCGCCTCTACCAGGCGAGCGTGGCGATCCGCGGCGCGCTTGGCGACCAGGTCGGGCTCGCCGCGGCACTCGAGCGGCTCGCGGGAGTCGCCGAGGATCGGCCGCTGCGAGCGGCCAGCCTGCTCGGGGCCGCGCAGGCGATTCGCGATCGCATCGGCGCGCCGCTATCGGCGGCGAACGTGACCCGCGTGGAGCGCTTCCTCGCCAACCTCGCCGACACCGCCGGCGCCGATGCCGTGCGCCACGCGTTCAGCGCGGGGCGCGCCGCGTCACGGCAGTCGATGCTCGAGCGCGCCGCGACGCGGGACTAGGCGCCTTCGGTCACCGTGACGAGCCGGTCGGCGACGAGCCCATGCGCTTCACGATGGACCTCGTTCGCAGCCTCCGGGGTGGGCGCATCGACGAGGCAGAAGACCTTGCCGGTCGCCTCGTCGTACCAGTAGCGCAGGTACGTCACGCCGTGCTTCGGCCCGACCTCGACGTCGCGGGCGTGCGCCTGCGCGAGGCCGTCGGCCGTGAGGCCCGGGATGAATTCGTGTTCGTCGAGGAAGAGCGGCATGTGGGGGTCCTCACCATGGGTTGATGGGCCATTGTCGGCACGAATCTTAGAGGCCGATGCATGCGCCCGGCGTCGGGTGCGCGACACGGCGCCTGTCATCCTTCTGCGACCATCTCGCCGTGCCCGACCGCGACGACCCACCCGCCTGCGTGATCTTTCCGTCCGCGGCCGCCTTTCGGTCCTGGCTGGCCGAGCATCATGCGAGCGCCCGCGAGCTCTGGGTCGGCTACTACAAGAAGGGCGTTCCCAAGTCCGCCATGACCTACTCCGAGGCGGTCGAGGAGGCGCTGTGCTATGGCTGGATCGACGGCCAGGTGCGACGCATCGACGACGAGATCGTCGCGAATCGCTATACCCCGCGCCGGGCGACGTCGAACTGGAGCGCGATCAACATCGCGAAGATCGCCGAACTGACTGCTGCAGGCCGCATGCATTCTGCGGGGCTCCGCGCCTTCGAGACGCGGGACCGGCGTCGGGATGCCAGCTACTCGTATGAGCGCGCGCCGCGGCAGCTGTCCGCCGACTTCGCGGCGGCATTGTTGGGAGATCCGGCCGCCGCATCGCACTGGCAGGCGGCCACGCCCTCCTACCGGCGCCTGGCCGCCGACTGGGTGATGTCGGCGAAGCGTCCCGAGACCCGCGAGCGACGCTTCGCGGAGCTCCTCGCCGAGACCCGGGCGGGACGTCGACCACGCCCGTTCCTCGTCACCCGCGGCGAGCGGCCCTGATTCCGTCAGCGACCGGCGGACCGCTCGAGCGGGGTCGGCGGCACGGTATCGTGAGCCGGTGACCGTGACCGTGACCCGCACCGACGTTCCGCACCTCGACGAGGTCCTCACCCCCGGCGCAATCGCGTTCGTCGAGCAGCTGCACCGCCATTTCGACCCGGAGCGTCGGCGCCTGCTCGCGGATCGCGCCGCGAGACAGCGGCGCATCGACGGCGGCGAGATGCCCGACTTCCTGCCGAACCCGATCGAGAGCCGCGACCCCGGCTGGCGCGTCGCCACGGCCCCGGCCGACTTCGACGACCGGCGGGTCGAGATCACCGGCCCGGCGGAGCCGAAGATGATGATCAACGCCCTCAACTCGGGCGCATCGGTCTTCATGGCCGACTTCGAGGATGCCCTCTCCCCCACCTGGTCGAACGTCGTCACCGGACACTGGGCGGTGTCGCGGGCCGTGCGACGCACCCTCACCTTCGAGACCGATGAGCGGGCATACGCCCTCGACGACCACGTCGCCACCCTCTGCATCCGTCCCCGGGGGTGGCATCTCGACGAGGCGCACCTGCTCGTCGATGGCGCGCCGGTGAGCGCCAGCATCTTCGACTTCGGGATCTGGTTCTTCCACAACGCGCTCGAGCTCACCGCGCGTGGCAGCGGTCCGTACCTCTACCTGCCGAAGCTCGAGAGTCACCTCGAGGCCGCGCTGTGGAACGAGATCTTCGTCGCCGCGCAATGGGCGCTCGACATCCCGCGCGGCTCGATTCGCGCCACCGTGCTCGTCGAGACGGTGCTGGCCGCATTCGAGATGGAGGAGATCCTCTTCGAGCTGCGCGAGCACGCGGCGGGCCTCAACGCGGGTCGCTGGGACTACATTTTCAGCATCATCAAGAAGTTCCGCGGCCGGGAGGAGATGGTCCTGCCCGATCGCGGGCACGTCACGATGTCGGTGCCGTTCATGCGCGCCTATACCGAGCTGCTCGTCCAGACCTGCCACCGCCGCGGGGCACACGCAATCGGCGGCATGGCGGCGTTCATCCCGTCGCGTCGCGACCCCGCGGTCAATTGGCGCGCGCTCGCCGCGGTGCGGGCGGACAAGGAGCGCGAGTCGAGCGATGGCTTCGACGGCACCTGGGTGGCACATCCGGATCTCGTCCCGGTGGCACGCGAGGTCTTCGACCAGGTCATCGGCGACCGTCCGAACCAGAAGGACAGACTGCGCCCCGAGGTTGCCGCATCGGCCCGCGACCTGCTCGACGTCCGCGTCCCCGGCGGGCACGTGACCGAGGCCGGGGTCCGCGCGAACATCTCGGTCGGTCTCGCGTACCTCGCCTCGTGGCTCGCCGGCAACGGTGCGGCCGCGATCAACGACCTCATGGAGGACGCGGCAACGGCCGAGATCAGCCGCTCGCAGCTCTGGCAGTGGCGCGTCCAGGCGATCCCGCTCGACGACGGTGAGCCGCTGACAGGCGAACGCTACGCGAACCTGCGCGACGCGGAGCTCGAGCGGTTGCGCACGGGTGCACCGGATGCGCCGTGGCGGGACGCGGCTGCGCTGCTCGACGAGCTCGTGCTCGGCGACGACTTCGCCGAATTCCTGACCCTGTCCGCTTATCCGCGGCTCACGCGCGCGGCGGACGAGGCGGGTGCCGGCTGAGGCACTCGCCTCCCCGGCTCAGCCGCTCCGGCGGGCCGTGAAGAGCAGGTACTCCACGGCATCGTCGCCCGGCGCGTGTCGGCTGCGCGTGAGATAGTTGCCGATGCAACTGCATTCCAGAGGATTTCGTGACGACCCCCGATTCCACCGCGTTCGAGGACGCACTCATCGCGGACATGCGCTCCCACGGCGGCGCGGTCACCGCCGGACCGCTTGCCGGACATCCGCTGCTGGTGATGTCGAGTATCGGCGCGCGCAGCGGTGCCAAGCGGCGCGCCATCCTCACGTACACCCGTGACGCGGACGACTACGTCGTCGCCGGCACGGCCGGCGGCTCGCCTCGCGTCCCCGCCTGGGTCGCCAACGTGCGCCACCACCCCGAGGTCGACATCGAGGCGGAGACCAGGACCTTCCGAGGGACCGCCACGGTGCTCACGGACGGGCCGGAGCGCGACCGCCTCTGGGAGCAGCACGTCGCTCGGCTTCCCCACTTCGCCGCCTACCCGGCGAAGGCGAAGCGCATCATTCCGGTGGTGCGCCTCACGCCGATCCCCCACACCGGCGACCGATGAGTTCGACGGCCGGCGCGCGTCCTAGTGGCGAACCCCATCCTCAGGAGGAACACGACATGCTCACCTGCTCCGGCGCGTTCTCGGGCTTCTCGGCGACTGATGTCGACGCCGAGCGCGCGTTCTACGCCGATCGGCTCGGATTCGGTGCCACGATGGACCACGGCATCCTCAACCTCGTGCTGCCCTCCGGCCAGCGTGTCATCGTCTACCCCAAGGACGACCATCAGCCGGCGACGTTCACGGTCCTGAACCTGGAGGTCGCCGACATCAACGCGGCAGTCGATGAGCTGTCCGCGGTCGGCGTCGTCTTCGAGCACTACGACGGTGCGGCCCAGGACGAGCGCGGCATCCAGCGTGAGTACGGGCCACCGATCGCGTGGTTCAAGGATCCGGCCGGTAACATCCTCTCGGTCATCCAGACGGCCTGAGGGCGCCCAAGCGCCTCCTGGACCGAGCACGGCGCCGAGTTCCTAGTCGGACGCGGAAGCACCGTCCTCGAGGCGTCGCAAGCGCTCACCGACCGCCTCGAGGACAGCCGCCCGGACGCTCGGGAACTCGTCCATCAGGGCGTGGAACTCGCGGTGGGCGACCACGAGGAGCCTGGTCGGGGCGGTGGCGCGGACGGTGGCGGTGCGGCGCCGACCGTCGAGCAATGCGATCTCACCGAAGAAGCCGCCCGGGCCGAGGGTGTCGAGCGTCCGTGCGCCATCGGTGACCTCGACCTCGCCATCCATGACGACGAAGAACTCGTGGCCGATATGGCCCTTCGTGGCCAGCGTCCTGCCCGCGTCCACCGCCACCTCGTCGGCGAGCTGGCCGAGGCGTCGCAGCTCGCGCTGCGGCATCTTGGCGAAGAGGGGAACGCGCGCCAGGTGGGCAATCTTCTCGTCACGTGCCATGACGGCAGTCTACGTGGCCGAGCAAGGGGTCGCCAGATGCCGGTGGCGACATCCGCGGTCGGGTGTGCTACGCTGCGCTGACAACGCCCAGACACAGGGCCACAGCAACGCGGCACAACGACACTCCTCTCAGGCTTCGGCGAGACAGGATCGCTGGAGCCGCACGAGAAGGAGTTTTTCTTTTGTACACCTATACGGACAA
>JBBQMC010000090.1:0-9797 GCA_038328565.1 Candidatus Limnocylindria bacterium | reverse complement strand
AGGAGCGCCTGGAGCACGAAGACGCGCGGCAGGCTCTGCCAGCGCCAGGCGGCGCCGACCTTGCGGCGCATGACCGTGTACCGATGGTCCTCGGGCGTGCCGGCATTCCGCCCCGCGATGTGGGTCGCCAGGCGCGTGGACCAGACGGCGACGAGCACGAGGAGCAGGACTTCGCGACCGATGAAGCCGCGGTCCGGCGTGACGAGGGCGTAGACGATCGCCTGGAGCAGGAAGAACGGCCCCCAGAAGATATCGACCACGCTCGTGTCGTCGAGTCGGATGCTGAGCAACCAGACGAGCGTGGCGGCGACGAGGAGCGCGGCGAGGCCCGCGGCGAGGGGCAGCAGATGCTCGGTCACGGCTGGGGTACGGCTCGGGCGACGCCGTGCATCATGCCGCGCAGTATGCCGGAGGTCGCTAGCCGGCAGCCGACTCCACGGCCCGCATGACGCGCAGCACGTTGCGGCAGGTGAGCCCGGCGAGCTGATCGTCGGTCCAGCCGCGGCCGATGAGCTCGGCGATGAGGCGCGGGTAGCCCGACACGTCCTCGAGGCCGATCGGCAGCAGCAGCGTCCCGTCGAAGTCGCCGCCGAGCCCCACGTGGTCGTGGCCGGCGACACGCGCCACGTGGTCGACGTGGTCGGCGACCTCCGCGACGCCGGGGAGTGGGATCTCGACGCCGGCAAGCACCGCATCGGTGAGCTGGCGCACCTCGGTCGGGTCAACGCCCTCGCTGCGTCGCTTCACCTCGTCCAGCGCCGGTTCGACGACCCTGGCGGTCGCCTTGCTGACGAAGCTGGCGACGAACGTCACCATGCATACCCCGCCGTTCGCGGGCAGGCGCGCGAGGATCTCGTCCGGCACGTTGCGCGGCACGTCGCACACCGCCCGCGCCGACGAGTGGCTGAAGATGATCGGCGCCGCGGAGGTGTCGAGGGCGTCGGCCATCGTCTCGGGGGAGACGTGTGAGCAGTCGACGAGCATCCCCAGCCGATTCATCTCGCGCACCACGTCACGTCCGAACGCGCTGAGGCCGCCGTGGCGCGGGGCATCGGTCGCCGAGTCGGCCCAGCCGGTCGTGGCGGAGTGGGTGAGCGTCAGGTAGGCGGCACCGAGCGCGCGGAACATGCGCAACGTGGCCAGCGAGTCCTCGATCACGTGCCCACCCTCCATGCCGAGCAGGCTCGCGATGCGGCCGCTCGCCATTGCCGCCTCGACCTCGTCTGCGGTGCGGCAGAAGGCGAGGTCGTTGGGGTGGCGGTCGATCAGCCGCCGCACGAGGTCGATCTGCTCGAGCTGACGCGCCGCGTAGCTGATCTCGGAGGTGCGGTTCACGACGGGGACGTAGACGCTCCAGAACTGCGCACCGACGCCTCCCGCGCGGAGGCGCGGGAGATCGGTATGGCCGGGCGTGGCGGTCGTGATGTCGTAGTCGTCGAGGGTGCCATTCGGACCGATCGCGCGGCGCATCGCCCAGGGCAGGTCGTTGTGGCCGTCGAACACCGGGTGCGCGCGCAGGAGCTCGCGGGCGTGGTCGAGGTGGCGCTCGTGCTCGGTCATCGGAGGGGAGGGTACGCGGTGGCCCGTGGCACGCGTCGGATTCACATGCGGTGACCGGTAACGGCACCCGTCCGTGCTCGGAGGTCTCGGATTCCCACCACGTGTGAATCCGGAGGCTCCGGAGCGGCCTCTTCCGGGATAGCGGCCACGTGGTGTGAATCCGGCAGCTCCCAGCTGGGCGGACCCGCGAAACGCGGGACCATCGGGCCATGGTGTGGCGCGTCCGCGCACCACGATCATGCGCCTGTGCGACGCGCTGCTCTCCTCCTCACCGTCCTCCTCACCGCCTGCTCAGCGAGCGGCGGTGCCACCGTGCGCCCAGCCGCGAGCGGCTCCGCGACTCCCAGCGCGCCAGCCACCTCAACGCCGGTCCCGATGCCGAGCTTCGGCCCCGCGCGGCTCGAGACGGCCGGCACCCTGTTCGGGATGAACCTCGACTGGGCAAACGACAGCGTGGCGGCGGTGAGCGAGCGGCTCGACGTCACGCCGGCGGCCTGGGTGCAGTTCGTCGCCTTCCCGTGGGACGCGGCCGCGCGCGCGAACCTGGACGACTTCTACGGCCAGGTGGCAGCCGTCCACGGCATGGCGCTCGTGACGCTCGAGCCGAACGAGGGCCTTGCATCGGTCACCGACGCGGCGACCACCGAGCTCGCGGCGCTCGTCGCCGCATGGGCGGATCGCGGCGTGCCGACGATGGTCCGCTTCGCGCACGAGATGAACGGCTCGTGGTACGCGTGGGCGCAGCAGCCATCGGCCTATGTGGATGCGTTCAAGCGCGTGGCCACGGCCGTCCATGCCGCCACGCCGTTCGCGGCCATGGTGTGGGCACCGAACTACGGCGCCGGCTATCCGTTCGTCGGTGGTCCGTTCCAGGCTGCGGCCGGGACCGATGATTTCGCCGCCCTCGACACGAACCACGACGGCACGCTCAGCACGGCGGACGATCCATACGCGCCCTACTACCCCGGCGACGACGCGGTCGACTGGGTCGGCATGAGCCTCTACCACTGGGGCAACGCCCATCCCTGGGGCGAAAACGAGGTCCCCGAGGACGGTGCCTTCGTCGCGCGCCTCAGCGGCACCTATACCGGGCTCAACGGCGACGAGACCCCGGTGCCGGACTTCTACGCCACGTACGCCGATGGCCACGACAAGCCGATGGCGATCACCGAGACCGCGGCCCTCTACGACCCCGCCGGCCCGGGTCCCACCGAGCGGCAGGTGAAGGAGGCGTGGTGGCGCCAGGCCTTCGCGCCCGAGGTCCGAGCCCGCTTCCCGCGGATTCGGATGATCAACTGGTTCGAATGGCGCAAGGACGAGGCGGAGGTGCACCGGGTCATCGACTGGCGGATGAGCGCCGATCCCGCGATCGCCGCCGGCCTGCTCGCGGAAGTCCCCCCCGGCTGGCTCGCCTTCGCCCCGCTGACGCGCTGACCCGCGCTCGGCGACCATGGGCCAATTGGCCCGCTCAGGCTGGGCCGCCCGCGACCTCGTGCAGTGCCACCGTCCGCCGCTCGACGTGCGCGCGCGTGGCCGCCACCGCGATCCGCATCGCCTCCACCCCGTCGCGGGCCGAGCTCGTCGGCGGGCGCTCGCCGCGCGCGGCGCCAAGGAAGGCGGTGAGCTCGGCCGCGTAGGCCGCGCCGAAGCGCTCGAGGTAGCCGGACCAGGCTGCATCGCGACCCGCGGCGGGCCAGTCGAGGTGACGCGCCGGGGTGCGCGGCGACAGGCCGGCGGTCGCGGACACGCCGTCGGCGAGGATCTCGACCCGGTTGTCGTAGCCGCCGGGATGGAGCCACGTCGCCTCGAGGACGGCGAGCGCCCCGCCGGAGCAGCGCATCGTGACGACGGCCGTCTCGATCCCGCGCGGGTCGACCGGGCGCGCGTCGTCCCGCCGGCTGGCCTCGACGCTCACCGTCTCGACCTCCTGCCCGGTCACCCAGCGCACGAAGTCGAAGTCGTGGATCGAGGAGTCGCGGAAGATCGGCGCCACCTCGGAGGGTGGCCAGGCGTCGAGACCGGGCGGCTCGAAGCGCGGGTCCATGGCGGTCAGCCGGACGAGGTGGATGCGCTGCCCACGGACCGCCTCGCGCAGCGCGACGTAGCCCGGATCGTGGCGCCGCTGGAAGCCGACCTCGAGGTGCGCGCCGTTCGCCGCGGCCTGCTCGGCGACCGCGATCGAGGAGGCGAGGTCGGCGGTCAGCGGCTTCTCGCACAGGACATGGATGCCGCGCTGGAGCGCCACCTCGACCGCCGCCGCGTGGTACTCGGGCGGCGTCGCAACCACGAGCGCCTCGGCCCGTTCCATCGCCTTCTCGAGACCGATGGCGCTCCCGCCCGTCCGCCCCGCGACCATCGCCGCTCGAGGCGCGTCGACGTCGACGACGAAGAGCTCGACGTCGGGCATCGCGCTGAGCAAGTCGGCATGGAACGCGCCCATCGACCCGGCACCGATGACCGCGACCCTCACCGGTCCAGCCGTCCGGTCCGCGATCGCACCGCCTCGATCCCGATGCGCGCCGCCTCGACCGGCGGGAGCCACGAGGAGTCCTGCTCGACCATCAGCCAGCCGTCGTAGTCGCGTGCCGCCAGCTCGGCCAGCATGCCGTCGAGATCGAGCATGCCGTTGCCCGGCTCGGTAAAGATCCGCTCGCGGACCGCGCCCATGAAGCCGTCGATCTCACCGGCCCGCAGCCGCTCGAGCACCGCCGGGTCCACGTCCTTGACGTGGACGTGCGTGACGAGCGCGCCGTGCTGCCGAAGGGCAGCCACCGGGTCGCCGCCGCCCACGATGCAATGCCCGACGTCGAGGCAGATGCCGGCACCGGTGCCGGGCAGGCGGCGCGCGAGCTCGTCCACCTCGTCGGGCGCCTCGATGAACGTGGCGGTGTGCGGGTGAAACGTGACCCGCACGCCGTCGGGGGCGGTGGTGGCGAGCTCACCGAGGAGCGCACCGAGCTCGTCGAACGCGCTGTCAGGCCAGCGTGGCGCACCATTGGCCACGCGCCCGCTCCAGCGGTCCCGCTCGCCGCCTCCGTCGAGCGCCACGTTGAGGACCTCCCCATGCGCGGCAATGAGGCGGCCCAGGTCGCGCCGCGCGATGTCGCCGGCGCCGCGCGTCAGCCCGTTGGCGTCCGCCTCGATCGCCGAGTAGAGCTCCGCGAACCGCAGTCCGCGCCGTTCCAGCTCGGCATGCAGCGCCTCGCCCTCCGGAAAGCCGCGGCCGTGCTGCGTGCCGGCGTAGCCGAGCGCCACGTACGCGTCGAGGATCTCGCCGAACGGCACCGCCGGCCCGAGGTCGGGAAGGTCGACGTTGTTCCAAACGATCGGGACGCAGCCGATCGGTGCGTTCGCCAGGCTCATCGGGACTGCTCCTCCAGCCGGCCGCGCAGCTGGTCCTCGTGGGCGGGACGTCCCTCGGGAACGGGCACGTCCCACCAGCCGGTCTTGTCCGGACCCGCCACGTCAAGGTCACGGTCCACGCGCACGTGGACGAGCGACGGCCCGCCCGAGGCGAGCGCCCGCTCGACGGCCGGCCGCACGTCGCCGAACACGTCCGCGGATTCGGTGTGCACCCCGAACGCGCGACCGATGGCCGCGAAGTCGGGCGAGTACGGCGAGCCGTCACGCAGGAAATCGGTTGCCGCGGTGCGCCCGAAGTGCGCCTGCTGGCCGCCCTTGATGCTGATCCAGCCCGAGTTGTCGAGCACCACCGTGCAGAGCGGCACGCCGAGCATCACCGCCGCCGCGAGCTCCTGCATGGTCTGGAGGAAGTCGCCGTCGCCGCACACGGCGAGGACCTGGGCATCCGGCTTCGCGAGCTGCGCGCCGATGGCGGCGGGGAGCGTGAAGCCCATCGTGCTGAAGCCGCCCGAGGTGATGTGCGTCCGCGGCTGCCGCGTGACCCAGCGCTGCTTCACCATCCCCTGCGGCAGGCCGGCGCCGGTCACCACGATCGCGTCGTCCCGGGTCGCGGCCTGCACCTCGCGCACCGCACGGGCCATCGTCATGGGCGTGGCGTCGGACCCGGATTTCACCTCGACCTGCTGATGCCACGCGGCCCGCAGCGCCTCGACTTCGCCGTAGGCCGTGGCGGGCGTCCCGCGTCCGAGTGCCGCCACGAGGTCGGCGAGCCCTGCCTGGGCGTCGCCGACGAGCGGCACGGTGGTCGGGTACGTCTTCCCGATCTCGCGCGGGTCGATCTCGAGCTGGATGAGCTCGGTCGGTGGAATGGCGAACGTGACGCCCCTGCGCCACGAGCTCGCCGACCAGTCGACGAAGCGGCAGCCCACGCTGAGGATCACGTCGGCCGACGCGGTGAGCGCGTTGCCGATCGTCGAGCCGGTGTCGCCGATCGTCTGTCCGGCGAGCGGGTGCGTCTCGTCGATCGCGCCCTTCCCGTTCCAGGTCGTGACCACGGGCGCGCCGAGCCGCTCGGCGAGGGCGCGGAGCTCCGGTGTCCCCTCGGACGAGATCACCCCGCCGCCGGCCACGATGACCGGCCGCTTCGCGCCGGCCAGGAGACGCGCCGCGCGTTCGACGAGGTCCGCGTCCGGCCGCTGGCGGCCCACCACCACCGGCTCACGGAGCGTCACCTCGGCGGCACCGGCCTGCACGTCCATCGGCACGTCGACGAGCACGGGACCGGGTCGTCCGGAGCGCATCGCGTTCCAGGCGCGGTCGAACACGAACGGCAGTTCGTCGACCCGCGACGGCTGCCACCACTCCTTCACGACCGGCTCGAAGATGCGCGGGTTGTCCGCCACGTGACGTCGGTCGAGCTCCTGGAGCAGGCCGCGACCGCGCAGGTACGTGTGCGGCGAGCCGGTGAAGAGCGCCACCGCCGTCGAGTCGACGTACGCAGTCGCCATCCCGATCACCGTGTTCGTCGCACCGGGCCCGATGGACGTGAATGCGAGCATCGGGTCACCGCTGGCGCGGTAGTAGCCGTCGGCGAGATGCACCGCCGACTGCTCGTGCATGACCTGCACGGTGCGGATCGCATCGGCGCGGTCGAGGAGGGCATCGGTCAGGCTCCAGCAGCCGTGGCCCGGGATCCCAGCCGCGAAGCGCACACCCTGCCGAACGAGGTGCTCGACGACGACCTGGGCGCCTGTCAGGCGCTGGGATGGCATGGCCCGATTCTATCGGCCGCGTCGGTGAGGGATTGCGGCGCGGACGCCCGTGCCCGAGACTGCGCAGCGTGACCATCGAGTCGCTCGTGCCCGGCATCATCGGCGCCTTCGTCGGCGTGATCGGCTGGCTGGCGGTCGGCATGTACATCCAGCGCCGTCAGTTCCTGCGCCAGGCCCGGAGCGCCGCGCGGGCGGTCTACTTCGAGCTCGACGTGAACCGGGTGGCGATCCTTGTCGCCCGCGATCTCGGCTCGTTCACGCCGCTCGACCGCAGCTCCTTCGAGCGGCTCCTGCCCGAGCTGGCGACCCTCTTCCCGGCCGGGGAGCTGCGCACGATCGTGTCGGCGTACATGGCACACGCCGGTTACCAGCAGGCAGCCGCCGATGACCGGCTCCCCGCCGCCGTGCGCGCGCAGCTGCTGCAGGCCATCCTCACCGCCCACGACGAGGCGCTCGACGTGCTCCGCGCCCGTGCGTTCTCGACCGAGGAGGGGCGCGCCCTGGCTGCGCAGCCCGATCCGGTTGCCGAGCCGCGGCGACGGACCGCCCCATGAGCCAGCCCGATCGCGCCGCCGGGGCGTCGAACCGGGCCGTCTTCGAGCGCTGGCTGGAGGCGATCCAGCGACGCGACATGGACGTGCTCCGCGAGCTCGCGCATCCCGACTTCCGCGACCTCTATCCGCAATCCGGTGAGCTCACCATCGGCGTCGAGAAGCTCATCGCGATCATCCAGGGCTACCCCGGCGGGGTGGAGTCGCTCGGCAGGGACCGCCTCGTGGGCGGCGAGGAGCGATTCGCCAGGACGCCGATCTTCACGATGGTCCGCGTGGACGGGGAGGGCGACAACTTCACGGGCATCTCGCGGGCTCGCTATCCCGACGGCTCGCGCTGGCTGATCCTCAACGTCGGCGAGATTCGGGACGGGCTCGTCTACCGGACGGAGTCGTACTTCGCACCCTACTTCGATCCCGCTTCCTGGCGCTCGGAGCTGGTCGAGGTGCGGCCACGCCCGGGCGACGGAGGCACCGCCGCCGGGTAGCATACCCACGATGTCCGCACCGCCCGTCGCCGTCCCGACCCTCGCCGCCACGCCGCTCGGCCGCACCGTCGCGGGTTTCGCCACCGACATCTGGAACGACAGCTGCGCCGTCGACGAGCTCGCGTACGCGGTCTCGTTCGGCGCGGTGGGCGCCACCGCCAACCCGACCATCGTGGTCGACAACTGGCGCAAGGACCCGGCGCGCTGGGCGGATCGCGTCCGAGCCCTCGCCGCCGAGCACGCGACCTGGTCCGAGCGTGAGCTGGCGTGGGAGATCGTGGCCGAGATGAGCGTGGCCGCTGCGCCACTCCTCCTGCCCGCCTTCGAGTCCTCGGGCGGACGCGCCGGGCGGCTCTCGATGCAGACCGATCCCACCCTCTTCCGCGATGCGCCGGCCATGGTGGCCCAGGCCGAGGGCTTCGTGGCGCTCGCGCCGAACATCATCGTGAAGTTCCCGACCACCGCGGCCGGGGTGGAGGCGATGGAGGAGGCGACGGCGCGCGGGATCAGCATCAACGCCACGGTGAGCTTCTCCGTGCCGCAGGCGGTCGCCGCGGCCGAGGCGGTGGAGCGCGGCCTGGCCCGGCGCTCCGCGGCCGGCAATTCAGTCGACGAGATGGGGCCGGTGATCACGATCATGATGGGCCGCCTCGAGGACTGGCTGCGCGAGGTGGGGGAGCGCGACGGCGTCACCTACGACCCCGACGCGCCGCCATGGGCCGGCGTCGCGGTCTTCAAGCGCGCCATGGCCGAGTGGCGGTCGCGCGGCTTCCGGGCACGCCTCCTCGGCGCTGCGATCAGGCATCACTACCACTGGTCGCAGCTCATCGGCGGGGACGTTATCATCACCCTGCCCGCCGCGTGGCAGCGGCGCTTCAACGCCTCGTCGGTCGACCTTCGCTCGCGGATCGACGACCCGGTCGATGCGGGCCACGTTCGCGCCCTCTGCGACGCGTTCGACGACTTCCGCCGCGCCTACGAGCCGGACGGCCTGGCGGTCGACGAGTTCGCCGCCTGGGGTCCCAGCGTGAAGACGCTGCGCGCCTTCATCACCTCGTACCACGACCTGCTCCACCTCGTGGGCGAGGCGCTCCTGGCGTGAGCGAGGCCGACCTGCGCCTCGCGCCCGGCGTGCCCGTCACGCCGGAGCGGGCCGGATGGCGGTACCTCTCATTCCGGGTGGAGACGCTCACCTCGGCCCGAACCCTCGGCGCCAGCGACCGCGAGACGGCGCTCGTCATCCTCGGTGGCGGCGGCCTGCGCATCGGAGAGCGGGAGCTGGCCGGGCGAGCTTCGGTCTGGGAGGGGCGCGCGTCCGCCGCCTACCTGCCGGCCGGGTGCCGCGTCCAGGTTGCGCCGCTCGGACCATCGGTGGAGCTGGCGATCGCGGAGGCGCCGGCGGAGCCGACCGGGGCCGAGCCGGTGCTCATCGGTCCGGAGGAGGTGACGGTCGAGGTCCGCGGTGCCGGCAACGCGACCCGCCAGATCAACCACATGATCACCCCGTCGTTTCCCGCCCGGCGGCTCGAGGTGGTCGAGGTCTACACGCCGTCCGGCAACTGGTCATCCTGGCCGCCGCACAAGCACGACACCGATGACATGCTGCGCGAGGCCGTGCTCGAGGAGGTCTACGCGTACCGATTCCGGCGGCCCGAGGCGTGGGGCGTGCAACGCCTCTACGGCGGATCCGTCGACGGGCTGTGGGCCGTGCGCGACGGGGAGACGGTGATGGTCGTCGATGGCTACCACCCGTTCGCCGCCACCCACGGCGACGACGCCTACTACCTCAACGCGCTCGCCGGGGATCGGCGGACGATGGCCTGCTCGTTCGACCCCGCGCTCGACTTCGTGCGCGAGGCCTGGGAGGGGATGGCGGCAGATCCGCGAGTGCCGCTCGTTCCGTAGTCGGCGGCATCCACCGGGTGGATCGAATCGTCATCAGCGTGACGGCATAGTCACACGGGGTGGTTCAAGTCGCCAACCAGCGCCCTCCCGCGTGACGATTTCAGCCACGCACATGCATTAGCGGCCCTCGTGATCACCGATAGATCCACCCCATGGAT
>JBBQMC010000089.1:0-9886 GCA_038328565.1 Candidatus Limnocylindria bacterium | reverse complement strand
CGACTCGATATCGTTCGTGTTCACGAACGCCACGAGTTCCTCGATTTCCTCGAGTTCCATGGGCGCAGCGTATCACCGGTCACGCCTGGATGGGCGGTGACGGCGTGGGCGTCTGGAGGGTCCCGGCGCCCGCATCGGTGTCTTGTTCGCGACTGGTGCACGTTATCGGGCCTGAGGTGGCCGAACCTGCGGCGAATTTGCGAGCGGCGCACATTAGCCGTTGATTCGAGCCGATTCGCCTCATGCTTCGTGCTCGCGGGGGTCCGCAGCCGTGCCTACCCACATAACGTGCATGGCACGCAAGATGATTCGGTCACACCGCGATTGGGCGGTGGCGTGAGCGTTGAGATCCCCGGGCAGTAGGGCGCTGCGCGTCCACCGCCAAATTTGCGGTCGGACGCACGTCATGCGGCGGATGCAGCCGAACCACTGTCAAATTTGCGCCCGGCGCACGCTAGACCCAGATTCGCGCAGATTCGCCGCATCCCGCGAGCTCACGGAGGTCCGTGGCCGCCGTCCCCGCCGGTCTAACGTGCGTGGCACGCAAAAATGACCCGCGCCAGCACGGGAACCGCGCCCCGCGACCGCCCACTCCCGCCCGAATCAGGCCTTGTGCCCCCGCTCCACGAGCCCGCGGACCAGGATCAGCGCCCCGAGCGCCACGACCCCGGCGGGCACCACCCACCCGGGGAGCGGCAACCGGCGGCCACTGATGTTCAGGATGCCCTCGAAGAACAGGTAGCCCACCGCGAAGATGCCGAGCCCCAGGATCGCCTGCGAGAAGCCGGCGCGAACCGCCGAGGGATGGCCGTCGCGCACCCCCGCGAGCATGATCCCGAGCCCGCTGGCTCCCGGCGCGACGAGGGCCCACGCGTACGCCCAGCTCTCCCAGTGGTCGGTCGCGTCCTGGTAGAGGAGCAGCAGGCCGATGACGGTGACGACCGTGCCGCCAATCACCATGCCGGAACCGAAGGACACAAGAAATCCGGCGAGCATGAGCACAACCCCCGGACCGATGATCCAGGCCGGCCAGGGGATCTCGCCGATGCGCAAATCGAGCAGCTGAGCGGCGAGGAACGCGCCGCCGACGAGCACGAGGATGATCCCCAGCACCGGCAGGCCGGCGTCGGGGCGGCGCCGGGTCGACCAGCGGTCATCGGCAGCGACCGGCGCGACCGGCGGGATGGGCGGCGGGGCGACCGGCGGCTCGGGATCGGTCATGCGCTGATCCTATCCCTGGCCAGCCAATCGGTGTAGCCGCCGACGAAGGCGTGGGCATCGCCATCGCGCACCTCGGCGATCCGATCGGCCATGCGGTCGAGGAAGTACCGATCGTGGCTGATGAAGACCGCGGTGCCGGCGAACGCCTCGAGGGCGGACTCGAGCGCCTCGACCGACTCGATGTCGAGGTGGTTCGTCGGCTCGTCGAGCACGAGCAGGTTCGCGCCGCCGAGCATGAGCAGCAGCAGCTGGAGCCGCGTCCGCTCTCCACCGGAAAGGGTCGCGATCGGGCGGCGGACCTGCTCGTAGTCGAACTGGAACGCCATGAGTCTCGACACGGCCTGCTCCTCCGTCCCGAGGTGCGTGGCGCGCAGGGTGGCGAGCGGCGTGGAGCGCGGATCGAGCGTGTCCTGGTCCTGCGCCAGGTAGCCGATGCGCATCGACGGACCGATCCACACCTCGCCCTCGGTCGGCGGGATCTCCCCGACGAGCGTCTTGACGAGGACGCTCTTGCCGGCGCCGTTCTCGCCAACGATCCCGAGCCGCTCGCCGTGCATGACGGTGAGGTCCACGCCCAGCAGGACCGGGTGACTGTCGAACGCCACCCCGACCCGCCGCAGCTCGACCGCCTTCCGGCCGCCCCGCTCGTGCGGATGGAGCTCGAGACCGATCTTCCGTCGCTCGAGCACAGGTCGTTCGACCTTGTCCATGCGCTCGATGCGGCGCGCGATATTGCGCGCCTGGGTCACGAGCCCGGCGTTGCTTGCCGAGGCGGGGACGGCGCGTGCCCACTGGATGAGCCGCCGCTCCGCGTCCTCGAGCCGCTCGATCTCCTTGCGCTGGGTGACGTACGTGACCTGCTGCCGCCTGAGCTCGATCTCGCGTGCCACGGCGTAGGCCGAATAGTTGCCGGGCCACATCCGCACCTTGCCGCGGTCGAGCGACGCGATCTGGGTCACCGTCTCGTCGAGCAGGTAGCGATCGTGGCTCACCGCCAGCACCGCGCCGCCGAAGCCCGCGACGAGGCGCTCCAGCAGCTGGCGCCCGGCGAGGTCGAGGTGCGCCTCAGGCTCATCGAGCAGCAGCAGCTCGGGGTCCTGGACGAGGCAGCCGACGAGACCGATGAGCTTGCGCTGCCCTCCGGACAGAGCTTCCGTCGGCAGCTCGAGCTCGCGCTCCTCGAGCCCGATCCCGAGGAGGAGGGCACGTGCCCGCCCCTCGAAGGCCGGCCCGCCGGCCCGCTCGTAGCGCTCGAGGAGCGTGGCCTGGGTCGCGAGGGCACGCCCCATCGCGCCATCGTCGCGGTAGACCGCGGGGTCGGATAGCTCCGCGGTCACCGCGGCGAGGCCGGCATCGATCTCGGCCAGGTCGGCGCGCGCGTCGCGAACGGCCTCGAGCGGCGTGCGCTCGTCACCCATCGGGTGCTGGAGCAGGAGGGCGAGGCGCAGTCCGCGCCTGCGGGTCACGCTGCCGGTATCGGCCTCGTCGACGCCCGCCGCAATGCGCAGCAGCGTCGTCTTGCCCGACCCGTTCGGCCCCACCATGCCGATCCGTGCGCCATCGGGCAGGTCGAGGTCGACACCGTCGAGGATGCGGCGGCCGCCGAACGAGCGCGCGATGCCGCGCAGGCTGAGGAGCGTCATGGCGGCGCCAAGGGTAGAGTCCGGTGATGCGCGACGACATCGGTCAAACGGCCGACCCGGTCACCACGCGACGGGTCAGCGTGCCCGGCACGGCCGAGCCGATGGATGCGTTCGTCGCCCGGCCGACTGCGTGGACCGGCGGTCCGGCGGTCGTCGTCATCCAGGAGTGGTGGGGCCTGACCGATGACATCACCTCCATCGCGACCCGCCTCGCCACCGATGCCGGCGTGCTCGCGCTGGCCCCGGACCTCTACCCCGGGAAGCAGGCAACCGAGCCCGATGACGCCCAAAAGCTCGCGATGGCGCTCGACCGGCCGGCTGCGCTCGCCGATCTCCGGGCGGCGGTCTCGTGGCTCGTGGCAGAGGGCGCCGATGCGGTCGGGGTGATCGGTTTCTGCATGGGTGGCGGGATCGCCTGGGATGCCGCGCTCGACGATGAGCGGATCGTGGCGGCGGCGCCCTGCTACGGGCTCACCGACTTCGACGGCCGGCGCAGCGCAGCGCGCATCGAGGCGCACTACGGGACCCACGACTGCTTCGCGCCCGAGCTGCTCGACCGGGTCGAGGCGACGATTCGGTCATGGCGGCCGGAGAACGCGGTGCACCGGTACGAGGGCACGCCGCACGGCTTCCTCAATGCCGGGCACGCGGAGCAGGCGCCGGAGGCGGCGGCGCTGGCCTGGTCACGGATCGTGGCGCTGTTTCGCGAGGCGCTCAGCGGGTGAGCGGCGGGTTTGGGTCAACTTTCCGTGACGCGCTCAGCGGGTGAGCGGCGGGTTTGGGTCAAATTTGCGTGGGACGCACGTTAGACCGGCTCGCGGGGGCGATTCGAGCCAAATGGGCGCCGCCTCGAGCGTGGAACCCGACCCGCGCGATGCTCTCGCGACCAATTCCGCGTCCTAACGTTCGTGTGGCGCACATCTGACGCTGATGCGCGCTGATCAGCGTCGTACCGTGCGTCCCACTCACAAATGACAACCCGCGGCCGCGGCCAGCCACCTACCCCTTGAGTACGCCGGCGAGCATCGCGGCGTCGATCCCGCGCCCCGTGACGACCACCGCGACCCGCTGTCCGCGCACCGACGGCACGCGACCGGCGCGCAGCGCGGCGATGCCGAGCACGGCGCTCCCCTCGAGCAGGATGTGCGGCACGTCGATCGCCCCGCGCATCGCGTCGGCGATCTCGTCCTCCTCGACCAGCACCACCTCGTCCGCGAGCTGGCGGCACATCTTCCAGGTGATGCTCTCGCGCTCGATGTTGCCGGCCACGCCGTCGGCGAGGGTCGGCGCGATCGGCATGGCGGCGGTGGCGCCGGTGGAGAGATGCGCATACATCGGTGGTGACGCAGCCGGCTGGACGCCCACCAGCCGCACGCCGGGGATCGTCGCCTTCAGCCACAGACCGATGCCGCAGATGAGCCCACCGCCACCGACCGGCACGACGACAAGGCCCACCTGTGGCCACGCCTCCGCGATCTCGAGCCCCACGGTGGCCTGGCCGGCGATGACATCGGCGTCGTTGTAGGGCGAGACGTAGACCGCGTCGCCGGCGTCGTCGCGGCGCCGCCCCTCGAGCTCGCAGTCATCGGTGTCGCGCCCGAACAGCTCGACGGTGATCCGATCCGTCTCGAGCGCGCGCAGCCGTTCGAGCTTGGCAGGCGAGACGGAGCGGCCGACGAGGACGGTCAGCCGCATCCCGTGTCGCGCGGCGGCGGTCGCGCACGCGATGCCGTGGTTGCCGCTGCTGGCGGCCACCAGGACCGCGTCGCGGTTCGTGGCGGCCACGTTCGCGATCTTCACCTCGGCGCCGCGGATCTTGAACGCGCCGGTGGGCTGGACGTCCTCGCGCTTCAGCCGGATCTCGGCCGCACCGAGCTCCGCCGCGAGCTGGGGAACGGGCTCGAGCGGCGTCTCGAGCGCCACGCCACGCAGCAGCTGGCGCGCCGCGAGCACGTCAGTGAGGGTCGGGAAGCGGGCCATGTTCGCGGAGTGTACGGCGCAAGACCGCCGGCGCCCCGGAAACTCAGGCGGCGGGCGGTGGCTCCGGCGTCATCCGGTCACCGCGCTCGGGCGCGAGGTCGCGCATCTGGCGCGAGAGGCGCATGAGCGAGCCGAGGCGGTCGGCGACACGCGCGCGCTCGACGGGCGTTGCCCAGTGGCGCAGCGTGTAGTCGATCTCGTGCTTGTGGCGCGTGGCCTCGGTGAAGATCTCCTCCACGTGGCTGCGGAACGTCGGATCCTCGTCGCGAGCGAGCGCCACGCCGCGCGATTCGAGCAGGTCCAGGTAGTACGAGGTCGCGAGGCGGTCGAGGTCGCGCTGGGCACCCCGCTCCCACGGCTCCGGCGGACCGCCGAAGCCGTACCTGCGCCATTCGTGTGCCTGGCCCTGGGACATGGAGTTCCTCGTCATGCGTGGCGGTGAGCGTGGGGCGAACGCTACCGGCCACCCCGCCGCGCGACGATCCACCGTCCGGCCTACTCCGGCCCGGACGAATGGACATCCGCCGACCGCGCTGGACCGATGAGGACCGCGGACCTCCCGCTCGGTTAGGCTGCCGCGCATGCAGCCGTCGGACACTGCCGTCAGCCTTGCCGTGCTCCTCGCGATGCTGTCGGCGATCGCGCTGTTCGCGACGCTCTCGAAGCGCCTCGACGTGCCCTACCCGATGCTCATGGTCATCGGCGGCCTTGCACTTGGCTTCGTGCCTGGCTTGCCGCACATCGCGCTGCCGCCCGAGCTCGTACTGCTTATCTTCCTGCCGCCGATCCTCATGGGCGCCGCCTACTTCACGTCCCTCCGCGACCTGCGCCAGAACCTCCTCGCCATCGGCCTGCTGGCGGTGGGGCTCGTCGCCGCCACGACCCTCGCGGTGGGCTGGGTGGCGCAGACCCTCGCGCCGGGGATCGGCTGGGCGGGAGCGTTCGTGCTGGGTGCGATCGTCTCGCCGCCCGACGCGGTGGCGGCCACGGCGATCGCCCAGCGGCTCGGGCTGCCACGCCGCCTCGTCGTGATCCTCGAGGGCGAGAGCCTCGTCAACGACGCGACCGCGCTCACCGCCTACGCGATCGCGCTCGGGGCGGCCATGACGGGCACCTTCTCGCTCGCCCAGGCGGGGCTCAACCTCGTCTTCGTCACAGTCGTGGGCATCGCGATCGGCGCGGTCGTGGGCAGCATCGTCATCTGGATCGAGGGCCGGCTCGACGACCCGCCGGTGGAGGTCATCGTCAGCCTCATCGCCCCGTTCGCCGCCTACCTGCCAGCGGCACAGCTCGGCGCGTCGGGCGTGCTGGCCGCGGTGACGGCGGGACTGCTCCTCGGCCGTGCCTCGCCGCGGGTCCTGACCTCGCAGTCGCGGATCCTCGGCATCGCGGTGTGGCAGATGCTCATCTTCCTCATCAACGCGGCGATCTTCGTGCTCATCGGTCTCCAGCTGCCGGTCGTGCTGGCCGGGGCGGAGCGGCCGATCGGCCAGCTCCTCCTCGTGGCGGGGGCGGTGGCGATCACCGCCGTCGTGGTGCGGCTCATCTGGGTCACAGTGACGAGCTGGATCGCGGGCGACCTGGTGACGAAGCGCAAGACCGCCACGATGCGGAGCTCGTTCGTCGTGGGGTGGGCCGGCATGCGCGGCGCCGTCTCGCTGGCGCTGGCCCTCGGCCTTCCCGCTGACTTGCCCGGGCGCGACGTCATCCTGTTCGCGACGTTCGGCGTCATCCTGGTCACGCTCGTCGGCCAGGGCCTGACCCTGCCGTTCGTCATCCGTCGGCTCGGCGTCCGGCCGCCCTCCGAGGACAGTCGCGAGGAGTCGCTGGCGCGCTCCGCGGCGACCGAGGCCGCGCTCGCCCGCCTCGACGGCCTGGCCGACGAGCTGCCGGACCACCTGCCGCTCATCGACCAGCTGCGCGATCGGTATCACCATCGAGGCGAGCACGCCGCAGCGGGCAGCGAGGAGGCGGACCTGGAGCTGCTCGAGCACCAGCAGATCCGCCAGGCCGTGCTCGAGGCGGAGCGCGGAACCCTGGTGGAGCTCCGCGACCGGGGCGTCATCGCCGACAACGTGCTCCACCGCCTCCAGCGCGAGATCGACCTCGAGGCGCTGCGCGCCGACGCATAGACGTCTGACCGCAGGTTCAGCCGGCGGCCGCGCACTCCCGCTCCCGCGCCACGAGCTCGCGACGCAGGATCTTGCCCGACGACGACTTCGGGATCGCGTCGATGACCTCCAATTGCCGGATCCGCTTGTACGGCGCCACGCGGGCGGCAACGTAGGCAAGCAGCTCCTCCGGGCTGACCTCGGACGCGAGGACGACGAAGGCCTTCGGCACCTCGCCGGCGTCGTCGTCACGGATCGGGATGACGGCGGCATCGGTCACCGCCGGATGGCCGATGAGCACCGCCTCGAGCTCGGCCGGGGCGACCTGGTAGCCCTTGAACTTGATGAGCTCCTTGAGGCGGTCGACGATCGTAAAGTAGCCGTCCGCGTCGTAGCGGGCCACGTCGCCGGAGTGCAGCCAGCCATCGGCGTCGATGGTGCTGGCCGTGGCCTCGGGGTTGCCGAGGTAGCCGCGCATGACCTGCGGGCCGCGGATGAGGAGCTCGCCGTCCGCGTCGGGACCGAGGTCGACGCCCGTCGCCACGTCGACGACCCGCGCCTCGGTGTTCGGGAGCAGGGGACCGATGCTGCCCGGCTTCGAGGTCCCCGGCACGTCCGAGGTGGCGTGGGTGACCGGGCTCGCCTCCGTCATCCCGTAGCCCTGGACGACGAGGCAGCCCAGGCGATCGGCGCACGCCACCTCGATCCCGGCATCGAGCGGGGCCGCGCCGGACATGATGAGCTCGAGCGCCGAGAGGTCGCGTCCCTCGACCGCGGGGTGCTTCGCCAGGGCGAGGATGATCGGCGGGACGAGCATCGCGCGCGTGATCCGGTGCCGCTCCGTAAGGTCGAGGAAGCCGTCGAGCTCGAAGCGCGGCATGGTCACGATCGTGGCGCCGCGCGAAAGGGCGAGGTTCATGACCACGGTCATGCCATAGATGTGGAAGAACGGCAGGATCCCGATCAGGCGCTCGTCCTCGCGCACGTCCTGCTGCACGCCAACCTGGAGGACGTTGCCGACCAGGTTGCGATGGGTCAGCATCACGCCCTTCGGCAGGCCGGTGGTGCCGCTCGAGTACGGGAGCACGACGAGGTCGTCGGGTGAGGCGGGGCCGTCGGGCGGCGCGCCGGCATCGGTCATGAGGTCGCTGATCGAGGTCGCCCCCTCCGCCTGACCGATGACGTACGTCGCGTCGAGTCCGGCAGCGTCGGCCGCCGGCAGCGCCCGCTCGAGGAAGGCGGGGACGCTGACGATCGCCCGGGCGCGACTGTCGCGGAGCTGCTGCGCCAGGTCGTCGCTCGTCGCGAGCGAGTTGAACGTGGTGATCACGCCGCCGAGCCGCGCGATGGCCAGGAAGGCGAGCGCGTACCCCGGGATGTTCGGAGCGAACAGGCCGATGACCTCGCCACGCCGATGGCCGCGCGCTGCCAGCCCGCGAGCCAGCCGCTCGACGCCGGCCGCCAGCTCGCCGTAGGTGAGCGTCCGGCCGCTCGGGCCGTCGATGAGGGCGGGCTTGGCGGGGAGCTCATGCGCACGCCGCAGGACGAACTCGGCGAGCGTGACGTCCGGGATGGCCACGTCGGGGAGCGGGCTGCGCACGATCACGGGCGGGAGTCTACGCGCCGCGAGTACCACCTCGCGCGGCAGCCGATGGGACCATCGCGTCCGGCGAGGCGAAGCGGCATCCTCGAGCGGCATGACGGGCCCGAGTGTCACCACCGCGACCGACATCGCCGCCGAGCTCCACGCGGACGACCTGCTCGTCTTCGAGCTCGCCGACGGTCGTGCGCGCCTGCTCGGAGGGAGCGGCCGCGGTGTGGGCTGGGCCGGCGTGGTCGAGGTGGCCATCGCCGAGGAGCCACTCCTCACCGAGCTCGTCGGACGGCGCGTCGCCCGCATGGACGGGGATGCGCCCCGCCACGTCCTCGGCCCCTACTGGGCAACCAGCGCAGTCGCGATCTCGGTTGGCGACCATGTCGTCGTGGTGGGGAGCGGCGAGCGGATCCGCGCCTCGAGCGCGGAGCTCATCCGTCGCGCCACCGAGGCGGTGGCGGTGGTGGGCGACATCCCCGCCTCGAAGCTGCTCGCCGACGAGCTGGAGCTGGCGCAGGCCGTTCAGCAGCTCTCCGAGCACACGCCCCACACCCTGGCCGGTGCCGCCACCCACGTCGCCGCGGTTGCTGCCGACGCGCTGTCGTGCGAGATCGGCGCCGTCCTGCTGCGGATCGACGGCCAGACGCACGTCAACGGCGCCGGGCCGGCCTGGGACTCGATCGCCGACGACGCGACCATCATCGAGGCGCTTCACGCCCTCGCCGCCCGCGCCGCCCGCGGACCCATCGTCGAGCAGGACCTCGCCGGGGTCAGCGCCGGCGGCCTGCGCATCGTGTCGTGCTACGCGCTCGGCATCGGTCGCGCGGCGCCGCTCGGTGCGCTCATCGTTGGCCATACCGATGCACGGCCCCGTGGCTTCACGCTCCTCTGCCAGCGCGTCGGCCGCGCGATCGCGGATGCTTCCGAGCCCACGCTGCTCCAGGCCATCGCCCACGAGGACCTGGCTGCCCAGCGCGACCGATTCGCCCGGGAAGCACGCACCGATCCCCTCACCGGCCTCGGCAACCGGACGACGTGGGATGCGACGCTGGCCATCGAGCAGGCCCGATGGGAGCGCCATGCCCGGCCGCTCGTCCTCCTCTCGATGGACCTCGACCACCTGAAGATGACGAACGATGCCTTCGGCCACGCGATCGGTGACGAGGTCCTCGTTGGGGCGGCCGACATTCTGCGCTCGACGCTGCGTGCCGGCGACGTCATCGTGCGGCTCGGCGGCGACGAGTTCGCGGCGCTCCTTCCCGAGACCGATGCCACCGGGGCCGTGGCGCTCCGCGCGCGGTTCGACGCCGCCTGCGCAGCATGGCGGGGCTCCGAGC
>JBBQMC010000088.1:0-10031 GCA_038328565.1 Candidatus Limnocylindria bacterium | reverse complement strand
GTCGGCGATGTAGTCGACCACGCCGCTGATGCGGCCATGGGTGTCGGCGCCGCCCAGCTCCTGCGCGGTGACCTCTTCGCCCGTCGCGGCGCGAACGAGGGGCGGGCCGGCCAGGAAGATCGTGCCGGCTCCGCGGACGATGACCGTCTCGTCGGACATGGCCGGGACGGAGGCTCCACCTGCGGTCGACGAGCCCATCACCAGTGCGATCTGCGGGATGCCACGAGCGGAGAGCTGCGCCTGGTTGTAGAAGATCCGGCCGAAATGGTCGCGATCCGGGAAGACCTCGTCCTGCATCGGCAGGAACGCGCCGCCCGAGTCGACGAGGTAGAGGCACGGCAGCCGGTTCTCCAGCGCGATCTCCTGCGCGCGGAGGTGCTTCTTCACGGTGAGCGGGTAGTACGTGCCGCCCTTCACGGTCGCGTCGTTGGCGACGATCACGCACTCCACCCCTTCGACGATGCCGATGCCGGTCACCATGCCCGCCCCCGGCGCGTCGCCCTCGTACAGGCCATCGGCGGCGAGCGCGGAGAGCTCGAGGAAGGCGGAGCCCGGATCGATGAGCCGGTCGATGCGCTCGCGGACCGGGAGCTTGCCCCGTTCGCGGTGACGGGCGATCGAGCGCTCGTCGCCGCCCGCGCCGCCCGCGGTGAGGCGGCCCGTGCGGTCGCGCAGCTCGGCCACCAGCCCGGCCATCGCGGTCGCGTTCGCGCGGAACGCGTCGGAGCCCGGGTCGAGCGCGGAGCGGAGGACGGCCATCGGGCGAGATTATCGCCGCTCCGCTGCTACCCTCGAAGCCGCATGGTCACCGACGCGCGGCGGGTGCTGCTCGAGCGCCTCATCGACGACGCCGGCCTCTTTCCCCCGGCGCGGCTGCCGATGGGCGAGGCGCTCGCCGCGCACGCCGCGAACCGCTTCAGCCCGGTCGCATGGATCCAGGGCCGCTTCGTGTGCCCCGCCTCGCGGCTGGTGGAGATCGGTCCGGCATGGCCGGAGGGCCTGTCGAGCATCCGGCTGGCGGTCGTGTGTGACCGTGCGGGTGCGGCAGACGCGCTCGGCTTCTCCGCCGCGCTGGCTGCGGACCTTGCCGACGCCGCCCTGGTGGAGCGCGGCCGGCAGCCGATGCGCGTCGAGCTCGTCGAGGCGCGTCTGCCGGCGCCAGTTGCCGCTGCCGAGCTGACCGCCGCGGTGCGCCAGGCGAACTTCACGGCCGCGGTGATCGCCATGGCCGAGGCGCCGGACTCGACCGATGCCGGCTCGCTGCGCGACACGGTCGCCGCGGTGGCGGCGGCGCGCGACGCGGGCGCGACGCGCCTCGGCGCCAAGATCCGCTGCGGCGGCCTCGAGGCGGAGCTCATCCCCGCATCCGCCGCGGTGGCGGCATTCCTGGCGTCGGCGGTGATCGGCGACGTGCCGTACAAGGCGACCGCCGGCCTGCATCATCCGCTGCGCGGAATCGACCCCGCGAGCGGGATGCGGATGCACGGCTTCGTCAACCTCATCGTCGCGGGCGCGTTGCTGCGCGCGGGCGCGGTCGACGAGTCGGGTGCGGCGCGGATCCTCGACGACGAAGACCCCGGCTCGTTCGTCGCGACGCCGGAGCGCATCGGATGGCGCGATCGCGTGATCGAGGCGGCGGCGCTCGGATCGGTCCGCGAAGAGGGACTTACCGCCTACGGCTCGTGCTCGTTCGACGAGCCGACCGCCGAACTCGCCGCGCTTGGCTGGCTGCCGTGACGGAGCCCGACGCGACGACCGACCCCGCGCTCCGCAGCTGGGTTCCCGGCGCCGACGGCTCGGATCGACCGATCCAGTCGCTGCCGTATTGCGCCTTCGCGCTCGGGACCGATGCGCCGCGGCTCGGCGTCGGGATCGGGCCGATGATCGTCGACCTGGGTGCCGCGGCGCGCGCCGGGCAGCTCGAAGCGACCGTGGGCGATCCGGTCGGCACGCTCGGCGCCCCGAACCTCAACCCGCTGCTCGCGCAGGACCGTGGCGCGTGGCGCCGCCTGCGCGGCCGCCTCAGCGCGCTGCTGCGGAGCGACGCCGACGATGCGACCCTGCAGAGCCACCTCGTCAGCGCGTCGGACGCGACGCTCCACCTTCCGTTCGCCCCCGGGGACTACGTCGACTTCTACAGCTCGCTCGAGCACGCGTCGGCGGTCGGCCGCATCTTCCGCCCCGACGATCCACCGCTCCTTCCGAACTGGCGCTGGATCCCGATCGCCTATCACGGGCGGGCTGGCACGGTCGTCGCTACCGGCACCGATATCCGCCGGCCGGTGGGGCAGCGCCGGCCCGCGCAGGACGCTGCGCCGAGCGTAGGCCCCACCCGCACGCTCGACATCGAGCTCGAGCTCGGCTTCGTCCTCGGCGAACCGACGCCGCTGGGCACGCCGGTCCCGATGGACCGCGCGGGCGAGCACATCTTCGGCGTCGTCCTCGTCAACGACTGGAGCGCGCGCGACATCCAGGCCTGGGAGTACCGCCCCCTCGGCCCGTTCCTGGGCAAGAGCTTCGCGACGAGCGTGAGCGCCTGGGTGGTGCCATGGGATGCCCTCGCCCCGCACCGCGTCCATGCCCGCGAGCAGGACCCGCCGCCGCTGCCGTACCTCGCCCTCCCTGGCGCGTGGGCGCTCGACGTGGAGCTCCGCGTCGACCTTGCGCCGCCCGGCGCGGAGCCGACGGAGGTTTCGGCGGTGAACGCGCGCGGCCTCTACTGGAGCGCGCCGCAGCAGGTCGCGCACCTCGCGTCGAATGGGGCGAGCATCCGCGCGGGCGACCTGATCGCCTCAGGCACGATCTCCGGCGAGCGCCCGGAGCAGGCCGGCTCGCTCCTGGAGCGGACGTGGAACGGCGAGCGGCCGATCCAGCTGGCCGGGGGAGGCGAGCGTCGGTTCCTCGAGGATGGCGACACGGTCAGCCTCCGCGGCTGGGCAGGAGGCCGTGACGGCGCGCCACGGATTGGGCTCGGCAGCGTCGTCGGGCGGATCGTGCCGGCGGTCGCCGGGGAGCGCGAAGGCCACTAGGCGAGGGTGACGAGCGAGACGAGCGAGGTGACGTGGCGCGTGTTGAGGATCACGACGCTCACAACGTGCTCGAAGGGCGGCTCCCCGTTGTGAAGCAGGTACGCGTCTGTGAGCGGCATGAACGAGGGGCCGCGGGCGAGGAGGTGGGGCCCGGGCTCGACGCCGGGGTGGAGGTGAAGGTTGCCGGTCACGCTGAACGGCCCCACGGCGATCGCCACCCGGCGCAGCCGGCGGTGGAGGCGGAGCTGCCGCGACGAGCGCCACTCGGGCGGCATCGCGAGCAGGACGGCCGCTGCTGACACGGACTGCCATTCGCCGTTCTGGTCGCCGGGATGCGGCAGGCGGTCCTCCGGCACCCCGGTCTCGTCGATCGGGCCGGGAGCCGGCCGCCAGAGGCGCAGCTCGTCGTGGTTGTTGAGCAGGTCGGTCACGCGTTGGCCGCCGGCGGCGACCCACCCGACGATCCGCGAGTCGGCGGTGTAGAGCTCGATCGGCGCAAGATCCGGCGCAAGCGACAGCGCCGCCGTGCCGGAGCTCGCGGCCTGCGTGCCCCGTCGCCAGGTCCAGAAGGTCACTCGAATTCCTCGCAGGGGCGGTCGCGCGGCAGCCGAACGACTCGCGGCATCACGATAGGAAGCGGCCGCGACGCTTCCAACCCCACGGGAGTACTAGCCTCGGGCCGTTGCCCATGCGCACCGGTCCTGCCCGCGAGGCATACCGCCGCACGGTGAGCTGCGTTAACAAGGTGACATGCCACGCCCCCTGCGGATCACGCTCGCGGTGCTCGTACTGCTGGCGGTGCTCGTCGGCACCGCGCTCGCCGCCCGCCAAATGCCCGTCACGCCGGCCCGCGCCCCGCTTGCGGCCTCGCCCGCCGCGGGATCGTCCGGGGACGAGCAGCCGGACGCCGACGAGGACGCCTCGGCCACCGGCGACATGCTGACCGATGCCGCCGCGCAGGCGATCGTCGACCGCCTGGACGCGAACGGCCTGCATACCGACGTTGCGACCGTGCGCGACCTTGCCGCCACGTACGGCGTGGGTGGTGCGGTGCGGCTCATCGGCTGGGCGGACGCGTCCGGGAAGTCGATCGCCGAGCTGAGCGCGCTCCGCGATGCCGGGGCCGGCTGGGGCGGAATCGCGCACCAGCTCGGCCTCAGCCCGGGCATCGGGGCCTGGATGCGAGGGTCGGCTGCCGACGACGCGACGGAACCCGAAGGCGCGAGCGAGGGGCCGCCCTCGTCGCCCGGCGCCGTCGGTCGCGACCACGCACCGGGGCTGGCGAAGCCGCACTGACCGTCGCGCCGCGTACGACGGTGCGCGGATGACCTCGATCGAAGACTTCGACCGCATCGACACGCGGATCGGTCGCGCCGGCACGGCCGTCCCGATGCGTTCGGCGGGCGAAGGCCTCAGACTGGCGTGATCGCCATGACCGATCCGACCGAGACCATGTCACCGCCGATGGTCGGCGCCGCACCCGATGGGATGCCGGCGCCGGACCTCGCGCCGCCACAGCTCGCCCGCGCCGGCGACCCGTTCGCGCGGCTGCGAATCGTCCATTTCGTGGCGCGCCTGCGCCGGAACGCCACGCTCCAGCTGCGCGACGTGGTGGCGGCCCTCAACGTCGAGTTCCTCGACTGGTCGTTCAGCGAACGGGTCATGCTGGCGGAGCTCGTCCAGCTCCAGGCGAACTGGTCGATCAGCTTCCACGGTGAGGATCGGATCGTGCTCGATCGCAACGAGCGCGGCCACACGCTCCTCATCGTCGACTCCACGAAGATGACGCCCTTCCTCGTGGCCGAGGGGCGCCGCGCGCACGAGGCCGCGGACGACGAGCTGCGGCGCTTCACCCTCGGCGACGGGGTGACGACCGACAACTAGACCCGGTCGGCGTCTCCGGCGGACTCGCTCGCCATCGCCATCGGGCGCTCTGGCACGCTCGTCTCGTCGACGACCGGCACCGGGGTGCGGCGCGGCTTCGGGCGGAACGGCGACGTCTCGGGGACGATCGGTCCATTCGTCTCGACCAGCTCCGTCCCGCCTCGGTAGGCGTCCCAGACCGCCATCACCGTGTCGCGGTGCGGCCGGATGCGGCAGTGCTCGTCGCGGTTGCCCATCTCGTCGCAGTAGCCAAGCGGCACGCATTTCGGCGCCAGGAAGGAGCCGAAGAACGGCGACACACGGAAGATCTCGTGCCGAATCTGCTTGAACAGCTGCCGGATCTCCCACTGCGCCATCGTGCAGAGGCGCAGCCCGGACATGTGGATCAGCTGACGGAGGTTGACCGTCATGATCAGGTTCGTCTGCATCGCGTTCGGGAAGATGAAGCGCGCGTCCTCGGCCGGCACCTCGGCCTGGAGCAGCTGGCCGTAGAGGTCGAGGTTGTCGTCGATCGCCGCCTGGAACCGGCCGGCGAGGTCGTCGGGCAGGTCGCCGTTCGCGATGCTGTCGGGGATCGTGTAGCCGTCGCGCTTCTTGAAGCTCACGTAGCGCTGCGATTGCTGGTCGAACGCGGTGCCGGCACGGTGGCGGACGAGCTGATGCGAGAGCGTGCGGGTCACGCCGCTGATCGCGAACGTGAAGTTGACGTGCTCGATCGTCGAGCCGTGGCCGGACTCCATCACCTTGCGGACGAGGTTCTGCTGCTTCTCGTCGGCGACCTGGCGCGAGACCGCCTTGTCCCAGATCTGGTCGGGCACCTGCTCGGAGTAGCAGGTGCGGCAGGCGGTGTAGATGATCGGGAGGTAGTACTCCTCGACGATCTCCCTGGTCGGGAAGATGAGGCGCGCGGAGAGGGCGGTGGAGGTCGACGGCATCGGTCGACGAAGTGTACACCGATTCGGGCGCCGGACCACCCGGTTGTCCACAACATGTGGGGGTGTGGATAACCGGCGAGCCGCTATGTTGTGGCGTTCGTGGAATTCGCGGCGCCCCGCGTCGAGCCTCAACCGGCTTCCACGTCAGGCTCCCAGGTGACCGCCTCGTCACGCCGTCCCTCGAGCCGCGCAAGGCCGTGGCGGCGGTCGAAGGCGATCCGGTTGCCGCCGCCCCGGCGCGCGCTCGCCAGCGCCTCGTCGGCCGCCGCAAGCAACTCGTCGGAGGTGGCGTCCATCCCGGCTGGCATGACCGCGATGCCGATCGAGCAGGCGACCTCCAGCGGCCCGCCGTCAGTCATTACCGGCCGATTCACCAGGCGCCGGAGGATCGACTCGGCGAACCTCGCCGCGCCGGCCTCGTCGGTGTGCGGCAAGACGGCGCAGAACCGATCCCCGTCGATGCGGCCCAGCGCGTCGGCCGAGCGCACGCGGAGCCGGAGCCGGAGCGCGAGGTCGCGAAGCACGGCGTCGCCGACCGAGGTGCCAGCGTGCTGGTTGAGCTCGGCGAAGCCGTCGACGTCGACGACGACCACAACGATCGGGTGCGCGTAGCGACGCGCCTCGGCGACCTCGAAGGCCAGCCGCTGGAGCATCGCGCGCCGCGACGTGACGCCGGTGAGCGGATCGATCGTGGCCGCCCGCTCGATCTCGATCCGCTGGAGCTCCACCATCCGGCGCGCCTCGAGCAGCTCCTCGATCGTGCCGCGCAGCTCACGCCCGAGCCGCGCCGCCTCGGTCGTCTCGTTTCGCTCGAGGGCAAGCTCGCGGGCGACGAGGAGCGCGGTGCCGTCCCGGCCATGCACGAGCGTCAGCTCGCGCGGAGCCTCGCCGTCGAGCGTCGCGCGGCTCCGGATCGCCTCGCCGGCCTCGCTCGGCAGCGTCGTCCACGCCAGCCCACCGAGCAGCGGCTCGAGCAGGTTGGCCATGGGCATGCCGGTCGCGTCCGGCTCGATGTCGAACGTCGCACCCGCCGCCGAGTTCCAGTCGGCGAGCCGGCCCGCGGCATCGAACAGGAGCACGCCCTCGGACAGGTCGTGGGCCATCTCGGGCAGCCGCGGGGCGCCCTCGCGGCGCGCCGGATCGACGGCGTCTCCGCCCGCCCCCGGACGTTCCGCGGCGAGGAGCGCGGCCGCGGCGGCGAGCGCGGTCAATGCCACGACACCTTCGATCGAGGCCGCTCGGGCCAGCACGAACCCGAAGCCGCTGCCGGCCATCAGCGCCAGCGGCCCGGTCGCCCGGTTGCCGCGCCGGGCGGCGAGCAGCGAGGCCGCGGCCGTCGCCGCGCCCGCCACCGCCGCCACGTACGGGGCGCCGCGCTCGGTCCACCCGATGAAGAGGGAGGCGGCCACGACGGCGTCGAAGGCGAGGAACACGCCGAGGGCGACGACGCTGCTGTCGATCCGCCCGAGCGAGCCATGGACGGCGAAGGCCGTGATCCAGGTGACACCCGCGGCGGCCAGCGCGGCGAGGAGCGGCAGCACCGGGGCGTCGGCCGCACCGCTGACGAGGGCGGTGAGGCACCCCGCCAGGACCATGGCGCCGGCCGCGGCACCGATCGCCGTGGTGCGCGAGCCGTGGCGCAGGGCGTCGACGAGCCATCGCCCGGTGGCGCCCGCCACGAGCGCGGCCGCCACCGCGAGGGCCGCGACGGGGAGCCACGGCGCCGCCTCGGTGCCGATCGGCGGCACGGCGCGCAGCACGGCGACGAGGAGCGGCGCGGCGAGCACGGCGAGGCTCCACGCCACGACGGAGCGGGCGTGAATCGGCCGCGGACGCGAGGGGAGGGTCATGGATCGGGACGTTTGGAAGGTGGCGCGAGTGTGGCGAGGCGTCGCCGAGGGCGGCAATAGTACGCGTGGCATACTCGGCGCCCGTGAGCCAGCGCCCGATCATGTCCCGCCGCGCCTTCCTCGCCGCGACGGACCGGCTCATCGAAACGGGCGACGCCCTTGTCGGCGACCCGGACTGGAACGGCTTCCGGATGTGGCTCCTCAACAGCGACGAGCTGCTCGAGCGCGTTTGGGGCCGGATGGACCGATACCATCTCGCCTGGCTCAACGTGGGCCGTGGGTCCGCCCCGACCGGGTCGGACCTCGACGCGGCGGCGACGCGGCAGTTCATCGCCGAGGTGGCGAGCGCCAAGCTCGCGGTCCTGCGTACGATGAGGGCCAGCGTCGAGCGGCAGGGCTGGACGCTGCTCGGCGATGACGACGACGAGGAGCAACCGTGACTGATCGCGCCTGGGGCGCCCCGTTCGAGACCGGCGGCGTGGCCGCGGTCTTCGCCCATCCCGATGACGAGACGTTCGGCTGCGCCGGCGCGCTCGCGCTGGCTGCCGATGCCGGGCGCGTGACCCGCCTCCTCATTGCGACGCGCGGCGAGGCCGGCACGCCGGACGGCTCGCCGGACCCGGCCATGGGCGACCAGCGCGAGGACGAGCTGCGCTGCGCGGCCGGCAAGATCGGCCTGAACGAGGTCAGCGTCCTCGAGGGCTACGCCGACGGCGGCGTCGCCGACCAGCCGTTCGAGCGCCTCGTGACCGAGATCACGGCCTGGCTCGCCGAGCGGCGGCCGAACGTCCTCATCACCTTCGGCCCGCACGGCGTGACCGGCAACCCGGACCACATCGTGGTGGGCAGCGCCACCCGCTGGGCGGTGGAGCGGCTGGCGGCGACCGGCATGGCGCCGAGCGCGGTGTACGTCGCCTCGCCCGTGTTTGCGCCTGGCCACAAGCGGTTCGACCTCTCGGCGGAGGAGCAAGCCGCCACGCACCGGGTCGACGTCACCGAGGTGGTCGGGCGCAAGCTCGCGGCGCTCGAGTGCCACGCCAGCCAGGCCGATGCGACGCAGGAGCTCGCGGATCTGCGCGCGCAGCTCGAGGCCGACGGCGTCGTGTACGAGGGATACACGCGGGTGCGGCCCCTCGTCCCATCACCTCACCCCGCGTTCGACGCGCGCCTGCTGTAGAGCTAGACTCGGGGCATGGCGATCGACGCGAACCTCGGCAAGGCCGACGAGGTCATGACTGCGCTCTACGACATCCACGATCCGGAGATCGGGATGAGCATCGTCGACCTCGACCTCATCAGGTCGATCGAGATCGGCGAGGGCGAGCGGCCGACCGAGATCAAGATGGTCCTCACCACGCCCTTCTGTCCGTGGGCCGGCGACCTCATCACCGAGGTGAAGGCGAAGGCCGAGGAGGTCGTGAACGGCACCGTCAAGGTGACGCTCCTCGCCGACCGCTGGGAGCCCCCGCCGGGACTGTTCTAGTCCGCGTCGATCTTCGCCGGCGGCTTCCCGCCACGCCGCGCGCGCCGCTGCAGCTTCACGGCCGATCCTCCCAGCGCGAGCGCGTCGCGCACCGCCTCCTCCAGCTGGTCGACGTTGAACGGCTTGAGGACCACGACCACGCCCTGCTCGGTCAGGTAGCCCTCGAGGTCGCTCACCATCTTCTGCGCGGCGGTGCAGACGACGACAGGCACCTGGTCGAGGCTGCGGTCCATGCGCAGCTTCTGAAGCAACTGCCACCCAAGCGCCTCCCGCTCGCCGAAGACGAAGTCGAGGATGATGAGGTCCGGCTTGAGCTCGCGGATCTGGGCCAGCTCACGCGGCGCGAAGCTCATGAGCGTCGCCTCGAGACCCATCTCGGCGAGGATCTCCTCGAACAGCTCCAGGATCTCCTGGGTGTCGTTGACGACGAGCACGTGTCTGCCGCGGGCCTTCGCGGCCGTGGCATTCGCCTTCGAGGCGGGGCGCGCGCGACGGGTGGCGTCCTTCATGACCACCGGCGAGTGCAACGTTGGTGCCAAGCCGGCCAGGCGAGCGAGCTAGGATCGGACCGATGCGCATCTACACCCGAAAGGGCGACGACGGGACGACCGGCCTGCTCTTCGGCGGCGCCCGCGTCAGCAAGGCGGGCCTGCGGACCGATGCCTACGGCACGACTGACGAGGCCGTCTCCGCCCTCGGCGTCGCCCGCGCCGCCATCGGCGGTGACGCGGACGCGACCGGTCGCCGCCTTGCGGATCTCATTCTCCACCTCCAGCGCGAGCTGTTTGTCGTGGGGGCCGAGCTCGCGACGCACACGGAGCGCCGCGCGCGGCTCGCGGCGGGCACGACG
>JBBQMC010000087.1:0-10049 GCA_038328565.1 Candidatus Limnocylindria bacterium | reverse complement strand
GCCCACCCGACGTGGAGTTCCCCTTAATGATCAGGCGTGATCGTCACCACACGACTCAGTCGTGGGCGGCGATGGTCACCTGGTCGTAGAAGAGCTCGCCCACGGAGCTGTCCTGCGCCGTCACCACTAGTCCCTGGACGTACGGCTTGACAAGGGCGAAGCGCTCACTGGAGCGCAGCGGGATGATCGGCGCGTCGGCCATCACCTTCTGCTGCACCTGGTCGTAGAGCGGGAGCTGCTCCTCCAGCGTCGGCGCAACCGCGGCCTGCCCAAGGAGGTCGTCGACCTCCTTGTTGCAGTAGCCCATGTTGTTGTTGCCGCTGCCGCAGGAGATCAGGTCGGTCGTGAAGTTGTTCGGGTGCGGGTAGTCCGCGCCCCAACCGAGGCGGAAGATGTCGAACGGATCGCTCGCGAGCCGATCGAGGTAGGCGCCCCACTCGAGGCCGACCGGGGTGACCTCGACGCCGAAGGCCTGGCGCCACTGCTCCTGGAGGAAGGCCACCTTCGTCTCGTGGTCGGCGTTCGTGTTGAAGCCGACCTCGATCTTCAGGTCAGCGGCCTTCATACCCAGGTCCGTCATGGCCTGGTTGAAGTCCGTCTTCGCCTTGTCGACGTTGTACGGGTAGAACTCGGTGTCGAGATGACCCGGCATGCCGGGCGGGATCAGGCTGTCAAGTGGCTTGCCGATACCCCCGAAGGCGGTTGCGATCAGCGTCTTCTTGTCAACGGCCTCGTTGAAGGCCTGGCGGAGCTTCACGGAGTTCGTGAACGGACCGTCGGGATTCTTCAGGTCGAAGCCGAAGTAGTAGATCGAGAGCGCGTCGCCCTGGATCACTTCCGTCGACAGCTGCGGATCGCCCTGGATGCGGCTTACCTCGGCCGACGGGACTCCCGAAACGTCCAGCTCACCCGCCTCGTAGGCGGCGAGGGTCGCGGCCGGATCCGCGATCATGCTCATGTCGATTTCCGAGATCGTCGGCGCGGGGCCGGCGGTGAAGTTCTCGTTCGGCTTGAGCACGATATTCGACTGGTGGTTCCACTCGGTGAGCTTCATCGGGCCGGAGCCGACGTAGCCGTCAGCCTCGCCGAAGGTCGAACCGCTCTTCTGGGGCACGGTGACCCACAGGGTGGCGATGTAGACGAAGTAGCTCGCCGGGCGCGCCAGATCGACGACGAAGGTGCTGTCGTCAGGCGCGCTGACCCCGAACTTGTCGAGCAGCGCGGTGATGTCGGCATCGGTCGCGGTCTCCGTGTCGACGCCGAGGAGATCCTCGCCGCCCTTCACGTCGGCCATGACATAGCTGTAGCCGGCTGCCTCACGCGGGTCGATGAGACGCTTCCAGGAGGACACGAAGTCGGCCGCCACGATCGGCGAGCCATCGCTGTACTTGATCCCGTCCTTGAGGTGGAAGGTGATCTGCGTCCCGTCGGTGTTGATGTCCCAGCTATCGGCCAGACCGGGCACGACCTGCAGGTCCTTGTCAAAGTAGGCCAGCGGGCGGGTGATGCTGCGCAGCACCTGAATCGACTGGCTGTCGGTCGCCTGTGTCGGATCGAGTGTCGGCGGCTCGCCGCCGAGGTCGACCCGGAGCACCTGGTCGGCCGCAGGCTGCGAGGAGGCGCCAGAGCCGCTCGCTCCAGGCGTTGGGGTGGTACCGCCGCCGGTGCAGGCCGCAAGGACCAGACCGAGGGTGACGAACACACCCAGGAACTTCTTAAACCACATACACCATCTTCCTTTCGCCTTTCGGCGTCGGTGAGAGCCAGGCCGCACCTGCGGCTGATCGGTCCGTTCGTCATGCGTCCGAGCGTGCTCGGACGTCGCGCTGTAGCGAGCTCATGACGTCAACACAAGCGATCCGTCGCGGTGCGGTACCTCCTCTTCCTTCATGTGCACCCACGTGAACGGTGGGTAAAGGGCCCGTCACCCATCGCGGCGCGCAGAGGCACGACCGCAGGCCAATCTCGGGGAAAAGCGGGGCCCAAGATTGACCGATGGATGAGCGTGCGTCAAGGACGGGCAACCTCCGAGCTTCCCACGTCGTGGGTTACCGCTACCTACCCGGTCGGTCCCGGAAAGGTTCAACAGGTCGGCTATGGGATGAGCGCGTACGCGCGGGCGCTCGCCACCGCGGGGGCGTCCACCCCGCCACCGGTGATCGAGAAGGGGCGGCGCTCGTTGGCCCTCAGCGGCGGTCCATCGGCGGGCGTCACGACCGCACCCACGAAGCCGCCGGTGGCGTCGAAGAAGGCGACCCCGACCTGCGGCGGCTTGGCGCGCTTCGAGCCGGCCGACTCCGCGAGGGTCCCGCTGACCGTGATCGTGCCGTCGTGGTTCGCGTGCCAGGCCACGTCCTCCACCGGGACCGGGATGCCGGGCACGTCGTCCATCCCGCGCGTCGGGCAGTACTTGATATGGGTGAGCAGGTCACCGGGCGTGCCGCTGCCCTGCGTCGGTTGGCCGCCCATGACGTAGACGGCGGTCTCGCCCGGCTGGAGGATGGCCGGACTCGGGAAGAAGCGGCCGGCACGCGTGTAGATCGCGCGGCCGCCCTGCTGCCACTCCAGCTGCACGACCGGGGTGTAGAGCTGCTGCGGCTCGTAGTCGTAGAGGGTGTTGAGCCACGTGATCGGCTCGCCGCCCACGTTCCGCAGCTCGAAGTACATGCTCACCAGCCCATCGCGCAGGTAGACGTGCTCCGATGCCGCGCCGCGGAACGGCTTGACGGGCCCGGGCGCCGGCGGGATCTCGACGTTGAGGCTCACCGGCGGACCCGCGCTCGGGGACGCGATCCCCGGCCGGGAGGGCGAGGCGCCCGTCGACGGAGTGGAGCAGGCGGCGAGGAGCAGCATGGCCACGAGGGCGCTTCCGCGGCGCCCACGCGCCCGGAAGGCGGGGGTCACTTCAGGATGCCCTGGCTCACGGTGCCGATCGGCGGTCGGTTCGGCAGCTGCGTGCGGTCGACGTACGCGCTCAGGCCGCTCGTCGGTGGCGACGGGAGGAGATAGCCCTCGATCCACAGGCCCTTGGTGTGCTCGGGGTCGAACGGCGAGCGCTCCTGGAAGCCGGGCCATGTGATCTGGCGGGGCTGCTGCGCGCGCGGCAGGGCGCTGCTCCCCGAGAAAATGGCGAAGCCAACCAGCGCGATCGCCGCCCCGGCGGGCAGGGCGCGGGCCCAGCGCCAGAGGCCGTCGCCCCACGAGCGGGCCGGAGGCTCGAGCGCGCGACGGCGAACGCCTTCGAAGGCGTTCGGGCTCGGGTCGCGGTCCACGACGCGCTCGGCGAGCGCGCGCTGGAGATGGTGCACGACGCTGCGCTCGATGCCCACCTCGTCGCGGCAGCCGACGCAGCCATTCAGGTGCGCGAGGTGCGGGGCGGAGCGCGCGTCGAGCTCGCCGAAGCGGAAGCGCTCGATCAGCTCGCGGCGGATCCTACGACAACTCATCGGGCACCAGGCGAGGGCTGAGCGCGCCGGCACGCCGCTCCGCCGGAAGGAGCGCACGCAGTGTCTTCAACGCGTAGTGGAGGCGGGACTTCATGGTGCCGACGTTGCACTCGGCGATCTCCGCCGCCTCGGCCAGCGAATAGCCGTGGAGGTAGTAGAGGATGACGGCGGTCTGCTGCTTCGGCGGCAGCGCGTCGATGCCGCGCTGCAGGACATCGATGATCTCGCGCGACTCGGCAACTTGGTCGGGCCGGCTGGTGAGGTCGGTGACGAGGTTCGTGATCAGCTGCGTGATCGGCTCGGCGATCGCCCGCCGGCGCGAGATGCGGCTGTAGCACAGGTTCGTGGTGACTCGCTGCAGCCACGGCAGCGGTGAGACGTCCCGCCGCAGCCGTTGGCGCACGCGATAGGCCTTGACGAAGCAATCCTGGAGGATCTCCTCGGCGAGGAATGGGTCGCGCGTGATTGCCAGCGCGGTCGTGAAGACCGGCCGCTTGTAGGTGTTGAAGAACTCCTCGAATGCCTCCAGGTCCCCCGACTGGATTCGTTCGACGAGCCCTTCCGGCTGCGTTGAGACCACTGGCACCCCGTGACTGCCGCGCTGCTCGGTACCGATAGTACGCACGAAGGATACGCGAGGTTCACCCACGCTTCGTGCCCTCACGCCTCGGCGCGCTCCGGATGCCGGTACGCGAGGTCGGGACGGCGCGCTGCGCCCGCCTCGTCGAGCCGTCCGACCGGCGTCGTGACCGGCGCCGCCTTCAGTGCGGCGGGATCGGTCGCCGCCTGGTCGGCGATCGCGTGCATCACGTCGACGAAGCGGTCGAGGGTCTCGAGGCTCTCCGTCTCGGTCGGCTCGATCATGAGCGCCTCCTCGACGATCAGCGGGAAGTAGATCGTCGGCGGGTGGACGCCGTGGTCGAGGATCCCCTTGGCGATGTCGAGCGTCGTGACGCCGTGCTGCCGCTTCTGACGGCGGCCGGAGAACACGACCTCGTGCTTGCAGAGACGGTCGTAGGGCAGGTCGTAGGCATCGGTCAACCGTACCCGCAGGTAGTTCGCGGCGAGGACGGCGTCCTCGCTCACCTCCCGCAGGCCGTCGCCGCCGTTCGCGCGGATGTAGGCGTATGCCCGCAGGTGCATCCCGAAGTTGCCGAACATGCTCCGCACCTTGCCGATGCTCTGCGGTCGATCCCAGTCGAGCGCGAAGCGCGCGTCGGGCGTCGAGCGGCCGGCCCAGGCGTTGCGTCGCACCGCCTCGGCGTCGCCAGCGGCCAGGACGGGGAGCGGCCGCGGCAGGTATGGCGCCAGCCGCTCGCTGACGCCCACCGGTCCCGAGCCCGGTCCCCCGCCGCCGTGCGGCGTGCCGAACGTCTTGTGCAGGTTGAAGTGCATCACGTCGAAGCCCGCCTCGCCGGGCCGAAAGCGGCCCATGATGGCGTTGAGGTTGGCGCCGTCCATGTAGGCGATCGCGCCCGCCGCCTTCACCGCGTCGACCACCGCGTCGATCTGGTCCTCGAAGATGCCGAGCGTCGACGGGTTCGTGATCATCAGCGCAGCCGTGTCCGGGCCAAGGGCGGCGCGGAGCGCGTCGAGGTCAATCCCTCCGCGCTCGTTCGACGGGATCGTGACCGTCGTGTACCCGACCATCGTGGCCGTGGCGGGATTCGTGCCGTGCGAGCTGTCGGGGACGAGGACCTTCGTGCGCTGCTCCCCCTCGCCGTTCGCGCGGTGGAAGGCACGTGCCATGAGCATGCCGGTCAGCTCGCCGTGCGCGCCGGCGGCGGGTTGGAGGCTGATGGCGGCGAAGCCGCTGATCTCGCGGAGGAGCTCGGCGAGCAGCCACTGGAGCTCGAGGCTGCCCTGCGCCATGGCGGCTGGGTCGAAGGGGTGCGAATCGGTGAACCCGGGCAGGCGGGCCGCCCACTCGTTCACCTTCGGGTTGTACTTCATCGTGCACGAGCCGAGCGGGTAGAACGCGGTCTCGATCGCGATGTTGAGGTGCGACAGCCGATTGAAATGGCGAAGGAGGTCGAGCTCGCTCACCTCCGGCAGGCGTGGCGGGTCGGTGCGCAGGACCGATGCCGGCAGCTCCGGCTCCCCAGCCGCCGCCTCGCGGGCAGCGGCGCTGGCATGCGGGAAGCGGACTGCGCGCCGGCCGGGCCGCGACGCATCGAAGATGAGCGGCTCGATGATCGTGAGCTCGTCGCCGCCCTCCGGCGACGCGAAGGCGGCTCCGCGCCCCGACCCATCCGGTGTCTCGGGGGCGCCCGCGGGCGGCGCCCCACGCTCGTCGACGACGCTCATCGGCTCGCCTCGAGGCCGGCGAGCAGGCGCGCCACGTCGTCATCGGTCGTGAGCTCGGTGGCGGCGAGGAGGACCACGTCGCGTAGCTCCGGGTAGTCGCGCTCCAGGAGGGCGCCGGCCACGATGCCGCGCTCGGTGAGCGCCGCGTGGCGGCGGGCCGCGTCGGGAATGCGGATCGCGACCTCCGCCGCGTAGGGGGCCGAGAAGCGCCGCTCCCCGAGCCCGCCGGCCGCGATGGCAGCGGCGGCGTGGCGCGCCTGGGTCATGCCGAGCTCGGCGACCTCGCGCAGGCCCACCGGCCCGACGGCGGTGAGGTACGCCGTCGCCGCGAGGGCGCAGAGCGCCTGGTTCGTGCAGATGTTGCTCGCCGCCTTCTCGCGCCGGATGTGCTGCTCCCGGGCCTGGAGCGTCAGGACGTAGCCCTTGCGGCCCTTCGCGTCGCGCGCCGCGCCGACGAGGCGGCCGGGCATCTGACGTACCGATGCCATCCGCGCCGCCATGAGCCCCACCCACGGCCCGCCGAAGCTCATCGGGATGCCAAGCGGCTGGCCCTCCGCGGTGACGATGTCCGCGCCGTAGGCGCCGGGCGGCTCGAGGACGGCGAGGCTGGTCGGCTCCACGACGGTGGCGAACTGGGCGCCGGCGGCGTGCGCCGCCTCGCCGAGCTCGCGCATCGGCTCGAGGACGCCGAAGGCGTTCGGCTGCTGGGCGATGAGGCAGGCGACGGAGTCGTCGAGCGCCGCGGCGGCGCGCGCCGGATCGGTCTGTCCGCTGCCGCCGTCGGCGACGTCGGCCGCAACCTCGATGATCTCGATCCCGGGTCCCGAGCAGTACGTGGCGAGCACGCGCCGCACCTCGGGGTGCACGGCCACCGACACGGCTACGCGATCGCGATGCGTGAGGCGGCAGGCCATGAGCGCGGCCTCGGCGGTCGCGGTCGCCCCGTCGTAGTGCGAGGCGGTGGCCACCTCCATCCCGGTCAGCTCGCAGATGACCGACTGGAACTCGTAGATGCTCTGGAGGGTGCCCTGGCTCACCTCGGGCTGGTAGGGCGTGTACGCGGTGCTGAACTCGGCCCGTCCGGCGACTTCGGACACGACCGCCGGGACGAGGTGGCGATACGCGCCGTAGCCGAGGAAGCTCACCTCGGCGATGCGATTGCGGCCGGCGAGGCGCGCCAGCTCGGCCCGCACCTCCTGCTCGCTCAGCGGCGCGGGCAGCTCCCAGGCGCTGGCACGCACCCGGCCCGGGATGTCCGCGAACAGGTCGTCGACCCCGGTGACGCCGATCGCCGCCAGCATGGCGGCGCGCTCGGGATCGGTGTGGGGTGTGTAGGCCATCGGTCTACGCAGGGGCGAGCGGCGGTCAGCCGGCGCTCAGCTCGTGAGCTCGGTGTAGGCGGCGGCGTCCATGAGCGCGCCGAGCTCGCCGTCGTCGGACAGCTGGACGCGCGCGATCCAGCCGTCGCCATAGGCGTCACTGTTCATCAGCTCCGGGTGCTCGCCCAGCGCGTCGTTCACCTCGGTGACCTCGCCGGAGATCGGCGCGTAGAGGTCGCTGACCGCCTTCACGCTCTCGACCACGCCGAACGTGGCGAACTGGCTCAGCGCGGCGCCGACGGAGGGCAGCTCGACGAAGACGATGTCACCGAGCTCGTCGGCCGCGAAGCTCGTGATCCCGATCGTTGCCGTCGACCCGTCGATGCGGACCCACTCGTGCTCCTTCGAGTAGCGAAGGTCCCCGGGGTGGCTCATGGGCGATCCGATCTCCTCAGCGCTGGCGCTTGTAGAACGGCAACTTTACCTGCTCGGCCCGATATGGGCGCTCCCGCACCACGACCTCGAACGCGTTGCCGACCCCCGCGAACTTGGCGGGCACGTAGGCCATCGCCACCTTCTCGCCGAGGGTGGGCGAGGCAGTGCCGCTCGTGACGCGCCCCACCGGCTGGCCATCCTGCCGCACCTCGTAGCCGCTGCGCGGGATGGCGTTCTCGCGCATGATCAGGCCGATGAGCTTGCGGCGCGGCCCGGCCTGCTGGACGCCAGCGAGGGCGGCGCGACCGACGAACTCGCCCTTGTCGAGCTTCACCACGCGGCCGAGGTTCGCCTCGAACGGGTTCGTCTCCCGGTCGAGCTCGTTGCCGTACAACGGCATGCCAGCCTCGAGCCGCAGCGTGTCGCGCGCGCCGAGGCCGGCCGGAATCATCCCGCGCGGGCTCCCCGCCTCAAGGACCGCGTCCCATAGCCGCGTGGCGCGACGCGCGTCGACGAAGAGCTCGAAGCCATCCTCGCCGGTGTAGCCGGTGCGCGCCACCAGGCACTCGATGCCGGCCACGGTGCCCCGCGCGGCGCGGTAGTTGCCGAGCGTCTCGAGGTCGACCTCGGTGAGCGGCGCGAGGATCTCGGCCGCCAGCGGACCCTGCGGCGCGACAAGCGCGGTACGCTCCGAGCGGTCGTCGAGGGTGGCGTCGAAGTCGCCGCGCGCGAGCAGGGCGTTGAGGTGGCCAACGACGACCGCGTGGTTCGCCGCGTTGCAGACGACGAGGTAGCCCGGATCGGTGCGGTAGCAGATGAGGTCGTCGATGATGCCGCCGTCCTCGTCGCACACCATCGAGTACTGCGCCTGCCCGGGCTCGAGTGCGGCCGGATCGGACACGAGCGCGTAGCGCAGGAAGGCGACCGCCTCTGGTCCATCGACCGCGATCTCGCCCATGTGGGACAGGTCGAAGAGGCCCGCCGCGCCGCGTACCGCGCGGTGCTCCTCGAGGATGGATTGGTACTGGACCGGCATCGCGTAGCCGGCGAACGGCACCATCCGGCCACCGAGCGCGACGTGGCGATCGTGGAGCGGCGTGCGCAGGAGGGATGCGGCGTCGGTCATGCGCTCGCCGCCGCGCCGCGGCCCGCCAGCAGCGTCGCGGCGCGCTCGAGGACCGAGCGCTCGGTGGCGTGCGTCAGGAGCTGCATCGCCTCCTCGAGCTGCACCCAGCGCACCTCGTCGAACTCGTGGTCGTGGTCGTCGGTGCTGCCGCCGATCGGCCGCATCAGGTAGAAGTGGACCGTCTTGTGGAAGCGCGTCTGGCCGCGAACGAAGAAGTAGCTGATGGCGCTGATGGGCGCCTCGACCGCCACCCCCAGGCCGGTCTCCTCGCGCGTCTCGCGCTCGGCGGTCTCGGTCAGCGTCTCGCCGCTGTCCGGCGTGCCCTTCGGCAGGGCCCACAGCGGCGGCTGGCGGCGGTGCGCGACGACGACCTCGATGCGGCCGTCACGCTCCCGATGGACGACGCCGCCGGCGCTGACGGCGCGCGCGTTGCGAAGGCCCGCCACCCCGGCGCGCTATGCGCGGCGGACGCGCGAGAGCTCGGTGCGGCGACCACGCACGCCCAGCCGTCCGACGGTCGGGAAGCGGAAGCGGCTCGTCGAGCAGCGGAGGAGGCCGACGGTCGTCCGTCCGGCTCGCGGAGCGTGGAAGACGGTGCCGGAGCGCGGCAAACCCAGCCGCGGCCGGCTGCGCACCAGGCGGCCGCCGGCACGGAACTCGATGACCGGGTGGGAGACGAAGCGGGCCACCACACTCTCGCGCATGGCGGCATTGTACGCCGGGGCGACGGCCACGCAACCAGCGCGCTGCCATCGAGTGGTGCGGATCAGCGACGCGCCGCGATGACCGACCGATAGAGTGCGACCACCTCGTCGATGCGGCCCGCGAGGTCGAAGCGCGACGCCTCCCCGGCCGCGGCCGCCCCCATCGCCCGGCGTCGAGGCCCATCCTCGACGAGGCCGCGGATCGCGGCCGCCAGGCGCGCCGCGGATGCCTCGCGCGGCGCCGCCGGAACGAGGATGCCGTCGATCCCGGGCCGGACCGCGTCACGAACGCCGGGCGCGTCGATGCCGACGACCGGCAGCCCCGCCGCGAGCGCCTCGGCGACGACGAGCCCCTGGGTCTCCGTCCGCGACGCGACGACGAAGAGGTCGCCACCCCTGAGAAGCGCGATGGCCTCGTCGCGCGGCCGCATGCCGGCGAACCAGACGCGCCCGGCGAGATCGGGCCGCCGTGCTCGCGCGCGCAGGGCGCCGCCGCTCGGGCCGTCGCCGATGATCGCGAGCCGCACTGCCGGCACCACGGCCACCGCTTCCAGCACCACATCGACCGACTTCTCCGCCGCGAGCCGTCCCAGCGTGACGGCGACGATCGCGTCCTCGGGCCAGCCCGCCGCGGCGCGCGGGTGGGCGGCCGCCCGCGCGCCGCTCGCCCCGACGCCCATCCCCGTCGGGATCGCCCCGGCCTGCGGCCGGG
>JBBQMC010000086.1:0-10320 GCA_038328565.1 Candidatus Limnocylindria bacterium | reverse complement strand
TGAAGCTCCGCGCGTTCGCCTTCACGGGCGCGACGAGCTCCGAGGAGCCCGGATAGGCGTGGCGACGGTCGACATCGCGATCGGCGACGTGCTGCGCCTGCGGAAGGCACACCCGTGTGGCAGCCACGAGTGGGAAGTCGTGCGCCTCGGCGCCGACATCGGTCTCGTATGTGGCGGGTGCGAGCACCGCATCCTGATGGATCGCCTGGACGTCGAGCGCCGCTTCACCGGCTACGTGTCGCGCGGTCCGGACGCGGCGGGCGCGGACAAGGCACCCTAGGGGCGGCATGGCACACGATTTCAGCGCGGACCTCGGCAGCCAGGACCTGTCGGGTGCCGGCGGCGTCTTCGGCAACAAGCACTTCCTCGCCCTGTGGTCTGCCCAGGTGCTCAGCCAGCTTGCGAGCAACATGGTGCTCGCGGCGCTCATGTCGATCGTCTACGGGGCGACCGGTTCGAATACGGCCAACGCGCTCCTGATCCTGACCTTCCTCGTGCCGGCGGTCATCTTCAGCGCCATCGCCGGTGTGATCGTGGAGCGCGCCGACGCGCGGGTCATCATGCTCGCCAGCAACCTGCTGCGTGCCGGCGGCACGATCCTCTTCATCTTCGTCGGCGCGACGAAGGAGACGGCCAGCGTGCCGCTCATCCTCGGCATCAACCTGTTCATCGCGAGCGTGACCGCCTTCTTCGCCCCGGCCGAGCTCACCGCCCTGCCGCGGCTCGTGCCACGCCACCAGCTGATGGCGGCCAACTCGATCTTCGTGCTGACGATCAACGCAACATTTGCCATCGGCTTCGGCTTCCTCGGGCCGCTGCTTCTGACCACGACCGGCAACGCGGTCGCCGTCTACCTCATCGTCGCGGTCATGTTCGGGCTCGCAGCGGCGGCCATCGTCCCGCTCGCCGCCGTGCCGCCGGAGCAGGAGCGGCGGAATAGCGCGAACGCCGCCGGCCGCGCGCTGCGGGAGCTCGGCGCGCAGCTCGCCGAGGGGGTGGCGTTCGTGCGCCGCACCCCGCGCATCGCCTGGAGCCTGACCTACCTCGGCATCGCGGCGAGCCTCATCGGTGTCATGGGCGCCATCGGGCCGGGCTTCGCCAAGGAGATCCTTCGACTGTCCGAGGAGGATTTCTTCTTCATCATGGGTCCGGCCGGCCTGGGCGCGGTGCTCGGGATCCTCTTCCTGAACGCCTACGGGCGGAGTGCTCCGAAGCGGCTCGTCATCGATATCGGCCTGGTCGCGATGGGGATCACGCTCATCGGCCTGGCGGTCGTGAAGCCGCTCAGCCTGCTCTTCCACCCGGCGGTGGGCCCGATCCAGGCGAACCTGCCGAGCGTGCTGGCGCCGATCGTCTCGCTGATCGCGGTCGTCGTCGTCATCGCCATCACCGCCGGCGTCGAGTACGCGTTCGTGGCCATTCCCTCGCAAACCGCCCTCCAGGAGGAGCTGCCGGCGGACGTCCGCGGCCGGATCTTCGGGATCCTCAACACGCTCCTCTCGGTCGCGTCATTCCTGCCCGTCGTGGCCGCCCCGGCGGTCGCGGACCTCATCAACCTCGGCCTGCCTGGGAACGGCATCCCGATCGTGATGGGGCTGCTCGGCATCGGCACGCTCGTCGCCGGGACGATGTCGTGGCGTCGGAACCGCTCGGAGGGCCTGCACGACCACGATCTCGGCAAGCCGACCTCGGGAGCGCACGCCGCGGTCGAGACCGCGCCCGGCGTGCCGGCCGACCTGGAGCCGACGCCGCATCCCGCGGGGATCGCACCGCACGGGGGACATCGGCGCCGCCGCCGGCAGCCGCCCCTCGCGGCCGATGAGGACTAGGGTCCTCGCCGCGGCCCTGCTCGCGATCGCGGCCTTCATCGCGCTGCTCTCCGTGGCGAGCACCCTCGTCGCCCGCATCCTCCAGCTCGCGATCGCGCTCTCGATGGTCTACGTCGCGTGGCTCAGTTGGCGCGGTGGGCGCGTGATGCGTGCGGCGCTCGCCGCCGGCCTCGCGGATCGGCAGCCCACGTCGGCGGACACATTTCCGAGCGTCAGCGTGGTGGTCGCGGCGCGCGACGAGGCACCTGTGATCGAGCGCGTCGTCGCCGACCTGCTCGCGCAGTCGTACGGTGCCGCCCCCGATCGGCGGCTGGAGGTCGTGATCGTCGACGACGGCTCGACCGACGGCACCGGTCCGCGGATCGCGCGACGCGCCGCCGAGCACCCGGACCGGCTGCGCGTCGTCCGGCGCGACACCGGGAGCGGTGCGCGCACGAAGGGCGCCGCGCTCGCGTTCGCGGACCAGCACCTGAACGGCCAGATCATCGCCGCCGTCGACGCCGATGCGCGACTCGGCCCTGATGTCGTGGCCGGCGCAATGCGCGCCTGGCGACGCGACCCAGCCGCCGCCGCCCTCCAGGTCCAGCGCCGTGCCTCGAACCGCAGCCATTCGTGGCTCACCGCCGCCCAGGACGAGGAGCAGCTGATGGACATGGCGAGCCAGTGCGGGCGCTGGGCGACCGACGGGACAGCCGAGCTGCGCGGCAACGGCATGTTCGTGCGGCGCACCGCCCTCGACGCGGCCGGGGGCTGGTCGCCAACGGCGCTGACCGAGGACCTCGACCTGTCGACCCGGCTGGGCGTGGTCGGCGCCCATGTCACGCTCGCCCCCGAGGTCGTCGTCGAGGAGGAGGCGGTGACGCGGCTCGCCGAGCTCTGGCACCAGCGCATGCGATGGGCGGAGGGCAGCCTGCGCCGGATCATCGAGCATGGCCCGCGGCTGCTGGCGGGCCCGCTGCCGCTCGATCGCAAGCTCGACTTCCTCTCGTTCGCGGGCGAGTTCGCGATTCCGCCCCTGTTCGTGGCCTCGATCGTGGTGAGCGTCCTGACCGCCGTGCTGCCGGTCGGAGCGGACTGGACCGTGCCGCTCAGCCTGTTCGTCGGCTATGGGCTCGGGACGTTCCTGCTCGCCGCCGCGGGCCTCTCCGCCCACGGCGTCGCCGGCCTCGAGCTGGCTGGACGCAGCCTGCGCGGCTCGCTCTTCCTGTCGCACTGGCTGCTCGTCGTGCCGGCGGCGCTCGCCAAGATCGCCCTGCTGCCGAGTACCCCGCACTTCCGGAAGACCCCCCGGACGGACCAATGACCCGACCCCGCGCCGAGCTGGTCATCTGCGGCCAGGTCGCGGTGGCGTTCGCGCCGGACTGCACCGTGACGGCGGAGGCGATCGGGATCGCCGCCGGTCGGATCGTGGCCGTCGGAGGGCGGCGCGAGGTCACCGCGGACGCGGCACCCGGCGCGCGGGTCGTCGACGCCGCCGGTGCGGCGGTCATCCCCGGCATCCACGACTTCCACCTCCACCTCACCGGGATGGCGCGCGCGCGGCGACAGGTCGACCTCGCCTCGGCGCTCGATGCCGACGCGCTGCTCGGCATCGTCGCGGCGACGACATCCCGCCTTCCCGCGGGCGCGTGGCTCACCGGCGGGCGCTGGCAGGAGGCGATCCTGCGGGGCGCGATCGCGCGGCTCGCCGCGGCGGTCGGCGACCGCCCCGCGTACATCGTCGCGCGCGACGGCCACTCGGCGTGGGCATCGCCGGCGGCGCTCGCGATCGCGGGCATCGACGGCGCCGACGACCCGTCCGGTGGCATCGTCGAGCGCGCGGTCGGCGGCACGCCGACCGGGGTCCTCCGCGAGCGCGCGATGCTGCCCGTCGCACATCGCGCCTCCCAGCTGGAGGGATCCGGACTCGCGGAGGCGATGAGCGAGACGGTTGGCGAGCTTCTGGGCTGGGGCGTGAGCGGCGCGACCGACGCCGGCGACTACGATGCCGAGCGAGGCGCCGGCGAGCATGCGGATCTCGGTGAGAGCTTCTCGCGCGCATGGGAGGCGCGCGACCGCATCGATGGCCGCCTGCGTGTGACGCTCGACATTCCGACGGCGGCGATTCCGGCGGCATTGGACGCCAGGCTGGTGAGCGGCGCCCAGCTCGCCGACACGAGCACGATGCGCTTCGGGTGGGCGAAGCTCTATGCCGACGGCACGCTGGGCTCGCGAACGGCGGCGCTCTTCGCCCCGCCGAGCTGCGGCCCTGACGCCGATCTCGGGATCCTGCGCCTGTCGCCGGAGGAGATGCTGGCGACGGTGACGGCGGCACGCGAGGCCGGCATCGGGATCGCGGCACACGCCATCGGCGACCGGGCGGCGGCCACCGTCCTCGACGCATTCGCCGCTGCGCCCGCGCGGCGCCACGGCGCACCGCCGGATCGCCTCGAGCACGCCCAGCTCGTGCGGCCCGTGGACCAGGCCCGATTCGCGACCCTCGACGCGACGGCGAGCGTGCAGCCGATCCACGTGCCGAGCGATCGCGACACCGCGGATCGCTGCTGGGAGGGCCGCGTCGGCCACGCCTACGCGTACCGATCACTCATCGACGCGGGAGCCCGTCTGGCGCTCGGCACCGACGCCCCAATCGAGTCCGCGCATCCCTGGCGCAACCTCCACGCTGCCGTGCGGCGCCATGCTCCGGGCGACGGCCGGGAGCCATGGACGCCAGGGGAGCGGCTGCCCGCGCCGATCGCCCTGGCCGGGATGACGGTCGGTCCCGCGCTCGCCATGGGAGCGACCGACGAGGGCCACCTGGCGCCGGGCGCGCGGGCCGACGTCGCGGTCCTCTCCTGCGACCTTGCCACCCTCCTCGCCGCGGACGAACGGCTGGCCGAGGTGCGCTCCGAGCTGACCCTCGTCGACGGGCGGGAGGTGCATCGGTCCTGACCGCGCGATAAGCGTTGTCAGGCGACACCGCGTTCGATACGATGCGGCCTACGGGCACTGGAGGCTGCACCTGGTGGCGAAGCAGAGCCGCACCACGCGGAAGAACGACAAGGTCGCCATCCCGGTCGGGGATGAGGCCGTGCCGATGGGGCCGGGACCGCAGGGTTCCCGCGACCTCACGCGCCTCGACTTCGGCCACTACGCGGGCCAGACGATCGAGGAGCTCGCCACGATCGATCCCGACTACCTCCACTGGCTCGCCCGCCACCCGTCCGGCGCCCGCTATCGCGCGGAGATCGGGCGCGTCCTCGGCTCGCCGCTGCGGTCCACCGAGTACTGACCCGCCTGCGCGGTCTCGCGAGCCGCTTCCTGCCAGGCGGCGCCAGCGTCCTCGCCGCGCTCACGTTCGGCGGCTACCTCGTCGGGCTCGCGCGAGATCGGCTGTTCGCGCGCACGTTCGGCGCCGGCGCGGAGCTCGACGCCTATAACGCGGCCTTCGTCCTGCCCGAGCTTCTCCTCGACGTCCTCGTGGCGTCCGGGTTGGCGGCGCCATTCATCCCGATCTTCCTCCAGCTGCGCAGCGAGGGCGACGGGCACGCAGCGGATGCCTTCGCGCGCACGATCCTCACCGGCGCCGTGGCCGTCATGGGTGGCGTGGCGGTCGTGCTCTTCGTGTTCGCCGAGGCGACGACATCGGTCATCGCCCCGGGCTTCGGCGAGGAGCAGCGCGCGCTCTACGCCGCGCTCTTCCGCGTCATGCTCGCCACGCCGATCCTGTTCGCCGCCTCGCTCACCCTCGGCGAGGTGCTGCTCGCCGAGCAGCGCTTCGCCTGGTACGGGCTGGCGCCGCTCCTCTACAACGGCGGCATCGTCGCCGGCACCGTCCTGTTCAGCGGCAGCCTCGGGATCTTCGGCCCGGCCATCGGCGCCGTGATCGGCGCGTTCCTCCACCTAAGCAGCCGGCTGGTCGGGCTGCGGCGAAGCCGCTTCCGCATCGGTCTGGGACGGCAGTTCGGGATGCCGGCGGTGCGCGAGTTCGTCCGCCTCATGCTGCCGAAGATGGCGAGCCACCCGGTGGAACCAATGACGTTCCTCTTCTTCACAGCGGTGGCGACCGGCCTCGCCGAGGGCAGCGTCTCCTCGGTCAGCTTCGCCCGCAACTTCCAGAGTGTCCCGGTGAGCGTGCTCGGCGTGGCCTTCGCCCTCGCGGCGTTCCCGGCCCTCTCGATGGCCCATGCGGAGGACGATCGCGCTGGCTTCCTCCGCATCCTCGGCACGAACCTGGCGAGCATCGCGGTCATCACCACCGCCGCGGCGATCGTGCTGGCGATCGTCGGTGAGCTCGGTATCCGGCTGCTCCTCGGCGGCGGCGCGTTCGACGCGGGCGATGTCGCGCGCACCTCGGGGCTGCTGGTCGCATTCGCCATCTCGATCCCGTTCGAGAGCGTGACCCACCTGTTGTCGCGGGCGATCTACGCCACGCGCCATACCCTGCTCCAGGTACTCGCCTCGCTCGCCGGGCTGGGGATCACCGTGCTCGCGACCTGGCTCCTGCTGCCCGCGCTCGGTGTGATCGCCATCGCGATCGGATTCGCGATCGGCATGGCGTCGAAAGTGGTGCTGCTCGGGCTCGCGTTGCTGGTGCGGTTGCGCGCGTGGCGCCCCGCTGCGGGGGAGACTGGGCTCGGCTGAGCGAGGCGCGAGCGCTGCGTTCCGCTCGGATTCACACGAAGTGACCGTTCGCCCACCGTCCGGCGTCCGCGCGCCGCCGGATTCACGCCACCTGGGAAGCCGACTCCTTCGCGCGACTGGTTCTCGAGATAGCGCCCTCCACGTATGAATTCGTCATGTTGGCCGGCTCTGGCGGCGCGCCGACCGGCTTCAGCCCGCTAGGTCGGCCCGTGCGATGGTGGGGATGAGGACGACGAACTTGCCGTCCCGCGTCGGGTAGGCGCCCTCGGGCCGCGTCCAGCCAGGACCGATCGCCTCGTACGGGTGCGGGCCGCCTTCGACCGGCCAGTTTCGCACGAGCTCGCCGAGGTCCTCGAAGTTGCCCGGTGGGTCCGACTGGCCCCAGATCGTCGAGAAGCGCGGGTACCACGGGTCGAGGATGTATGCCCCCGAGACGGTTGCGTCGGGATAGAAGGCCGGGTCCGCATCGGCCCGATAGCCGGTCATCACCCACGTATGGGCACCCCACCACGGGAACATGATGACGGGCATGTCGAGCTGCGAGACGGCGGTCGCGGAGTCGCGCAGCGCATCGGTGTAGCTGTCGTACGCGCGCTCCTCGTAGCCCGGCGCGCCATAGGCGGCCAGCGCGAGGCGGACAGCCGTCGGGCCCCAGCCGCCGTTGTGGCTGTCGTCCCATGACTCCCATTCCCCGATCCGGTTGTGGAGCTCCACCTGGAACGCGTCCGACGCGTTCCCGAGCCCCAGGATCGTCAGCACGATCTGGGTACCGGCCGCGGCGCAGTCCTTGTTCGTCATCTCGCTGTGGAACACGGCCGCCGCGTCGGGCGTGAGATTCACGTCGACCGGCACGCGCGCGGGCGTCGGCGATGGCGTGGGCGAGACCCAGCCCTGGTGCGGGATGGGCGGTTCGGTGGGCGTCGGACTGGCCGTCGGCCGTTGCGTCACGACGATGGTGGCGACGGTCGATCGGTCCGGCGGGGGGTGGATCCACGCCTCGACCCGCGCGACGACCCGCTCCCAGCGGTCGCCCGCGCCCGCCGCGTTGGACGCCACCGCCATGCCGCCGATGGTCACGAGCCCCAGCAGGATGGCCAGCACGACCAGGCCGAGCCGACGGCGACGGCCGCGTCGCCGTGAGTTGGCGGAGGCAGGGTGCGGTGTCGATGGCATGGCCGCCATGGTCGGGCAGGTGCGTTCCCGCCGCAACTCACGCCCCGTTGTCGGGGATGGCGTCGAGGCGGTCGAGTACGCCGAAGCCCTGGGCGACGGCTGCCGAGATGGGCCACCGGCCACGCTCGCCGACGGTTAATCGCTCGAAGCGCGCAGCGCACGCGCGGCCACGGATGCTGGACGCGCCAGGTGTAATGCGACCGCGACGGACGTGGCCGTGGAGCTCGAGTGCCGGTCCCCGCAGGGCCGAGTTGTAACCCCAGACCGAATTGAGATCGTGACGAGTGGATAAGCAGGCCATTCTGGAACGAGTCGCCTTCTATCGAGAGGCGCCCGCCGAGCTGCAAGCAAGCATGCTGGCGGCAGCTCGGTATGTGAAGCTGGCGCCAGGAAACCGGCTCTTCAGTGAGGGTGAAGCGCCGATTCCGGTTGCGGTGGTTGGCAGTGGCAGCATCCGCGTCTTCAAGATCGGGGCCACCGGACGCGAGATCACCCTGTACCACGTGCGAGGCCAGCAGTCCAGCCTGGTGAGCATGCTCGCGGTCCTGCTCGAAAGGCCGCTCATCGCCACGGCGCAGGCGGAAGTCGCGACCGAGGCGGTGCTCCTGCCGGCGACAGCCCTGCGCGAATGGGTGAGCTCGAGCGAGGCGATGCGCAGGTTCATCTTCGAGACCATGACCCAGGCGCTGGTCGACGTCACGTCGCTGCTCGAGGATGTCGCGTTCCGCACGATGGAGAGCCGACTGGCTGTGCTGCTACTGCAGCACGTTGACGGGGCTGGCGTGATCTCCATGCGGCACGAAGACATCGCCGCGGAGCTGGGAACTGCGCGCGAGGTCGTCAGCCGGCTGTTGGAGACTCTCGAGCGCAGGGGGGTCGTCCGCCGGTCCCGGGGCCGAGTCGAGATTCGCGACGACGCCCTCCTCCGCCAGCTCGACTAGCTCGCGGGCGAGATCATGGCACCGGAGGAGGACTGAGCGAGCGCGACGCACGAGCCAAAACGAGCGGTTCAGAACGCAGCCTGCGTGACCTGGGTCACCGAGTTCCGGGCCTGATCCCGGCACACTTGACCGATGCTCGATCGCGAGCGCTGCGGCCGAGGCCCGCACAGGAGGTGATGTCGACAGCTGTTCGATGGCAACCATCGGCGCGGCGCGGCCCGCGGCCGGCCTGTCCAACCAGCCCTGGCTCTGCGTCCCGCACAAGGTAGGAGAGGAGCGTGAACAATGTCTGAGGCAAGCCTGTACGACAGGTTGGGTGGCGTCTTCGCCATCGCCGCCGTGGTGGACCATTTCAGCGATGCGGTCGTCGCCAATCCGAAGGTCGGCAAGGGCTCCGACAACGACCAACTCGACGAATGGAGCACCGACCAGCCCACCCGGCTGCCGGGCCTGAAGTGGATGCGCACCTTGTGGGTGTGCAACGTGGCGGGCGGACCGTTCCAGTACGTGGGCACCCAGCCGGGCAGCACGGTGCTTGGCCTGGAGGAAGCGCACCGCGAGCTGCAGATCACCCCCGATCAGTTCGATGAGGTGGCCGCCGAGCTGGCACAGTCGCTCGACGCCTTCAAGGTCCCCGAGCGCGAGAAGGGCGAGGTGCTGGCCGCGTTCGCGGCCCACAAGGGTGAGGTGACCGAGGGCTCCCTGGTGCCTCCGGCGCGCTGACCCGCCGGCGAAGCAGTCCCGACGGCCCTGGCTACGACTAACGCGCACGCGAGGTTGGCGGCAAGCGCCAGCCGCTAGCTCGCGGCGCTGCGCCGAGCTGCGTCGTAACGCCGAATCGCCGATCCGGCTGAACGCGCGCATTGGTCGCCGCCGCATGGCAATGCGCCCGGTCGTGCGGTCGGGTCAGCCCTGATGCTGATCTGCAATCAGGTCGCGTTCGAGCGCTGGTCGGGATTCGCGCTCGGTTAGGTCGTCTGGTACGATCGCGACCTGCTCGGAGTGGCTGCGGACGCACAGGTAAGTAACCAAACTGAGCACGAAACGATGGGCGGCTAGCTCAGCTGGTTAGAGCACTTGCTTGACATGCAAGAGGTCACTGGTTCGAGTCCAGTGTCGCCCACCAACCACCACTTTCACGCTCAATCTGAGCGCATAAACTGCTTCGCAGCGCCCAGGCCCAGTTGACTACAGCGCTCCGTGACCGTATAACTGACGAGGTTCTCCACGCTCGTCAGGAGGTCTTCGGCGCATTCCGTGACCCGCCCATCATCCCCCCGCCCGCCGCGGGCAGCTCCGTCGGACGACACCGATCTGTCGCTGTCAGTGGCCGAGGCGTTGCCATCCTATCGGCGGCATCTGGCCGCCGAGAACAAGTCACCGGCCACCATCGCCGTTTACGGCACCTCGGTCGAGCGCCTCGAGCGCTATCTGGTCGCGAACGGCATGCCGACCCGCCTGGCCGGCATCCGCCGGGAGCACATCGAAGCGTGGATGGTGGACCTGTCGGAGCAGGGCAAAGCGGCCGCAACGCTGAGCGTCTACTACCGCAGTCTTCAGCCGTTCTTCGCCTGGGCCGTAAGTGAGGGCGAGATCACCTCCTCGCCCATGGAGCGTATGCGCCCGCCGATCGTTCCGGAACAGCCGGTGGCGGTCGTGACCCAGCCGCAGATCGACGCGCTCCTCCGCGCCTGTCAAGGACCGGCATTCGAGGACCGGCGAGACGAGGCCATCGTCCGCCTGTTGCTCGATAC
>JBBQMC010000085.1:0-10390 GCA_038328565.1 Candidatus Limnocylindria bacterium | reverse complement strand
GAGCGGATCCTGGGCGCCTTCCTCGGCGAAAGCCGACCGCCGACCGACGAGGAGCGCCAGACCCTGATGCGCGTGTCCGGCGAGGCGCGGCGGGCCGGGTACTACGTGCTCGCCGGTCTGGCGATCGCGATCTTCTGCATGGCCACCGCGCGCTACTGGGTCTCCGTCCTCTAGCCCTTGACGGCGACCCTTCGCGGTGACACCATCTCCGCATGGGTGACACCCTGACGATATCGGTGGGACCAAAGGGTCGCGTCGTGATCCCGGTCGAGATCCGCCGCCAGCTCGGGCTTCGGGAGGGAAGCGAGCTGGTGGCGATGGTGGAGGGCGATGCCGTCGTGCTGCTCCCGCGATCATCGGTCCGGGCGCGCCTGCGTGCGCTGTTCGCCGGCGGGCCCATCAGCATGCGTGATGAGCTGCTCGCGGAGCGACGCGCCGCGGCCGCGGAGGAGTCGCGCCCCGAATGAGCACGGTCGTTGACGCCTCGCTGGTCCTCGCCTGGCTCCAGGACGAGCCGGGTGCCGACGACGCCGAGCCGATGCTGATGGAAGGCCTCATCGGTGCGGCGAACTGGTCGGAGGTGCTTCAGAAGGCGCGCGAGCACGGCGCTCCCCCCGGCCTCGTGGCGCGGCTGCTCACCTCGTTCGGCCTGCGCGCGGTGGTCGTGACGGCTGAGGATGCTGAGCGTGCCGCCGACCTGTGGCACGAGGGCTCGCCGCTGTCCCTCGCAGACCGCCTTTGCCTGGCGCTGGGGCAGCGGCTCGGCGCGACCGTCGCGACCGCTGACGCCGCATGGACCGATGTCAGGGGTGGTCCCGAGGTGCTACTCGTCCGTTGACCAGGCCCCCCGGTGTGCGGTGGTGGGCGTACCTAACGACCAACGTGGGCAGGGAACTGGCCCAGATGTGCGCGGCGGCGCACAGCTCCGCGCAGTTGGGGCCCGAATCGGGCTGAAGGTCCTTCGTTACGTGCGTGGGCGCGCACGCCTCACGTTGCCGCGCCGGCGATCGGCTCGCTCGCGTTGCGGCCGCGGGAGACCGGCAGCTCCGGCTCCTCGACAACGTCCGCCCCGGCCGAGGCCTCGGCGAGGATTGACGTGAGCGCGGCGAGGCCCTGGCGCATCAGGCCATCGATCATCGGCAGCATGCCCTCCGCGATCTTGCGGTCCTTCGCCGCCTTCGGCGTCGCGAACCGGACGTCGAGCCGGGTCCGGCCGTCGCCGAGATCGGTGAAGGCAAACGTGTTGACCATCTTCGGGACGTTCGGGACCGGCAGCAGCGACCGGTACGTCACATGGTCGTAGGGCTCCCAGTCGAGGACCTCCTCGATCACCGCGTCCCTGCCGTGCATGCAGTGGTTCACGGTACCGATGCCGCGGCGGCCGGCCGGGCCGGCCTCCTGGCGAACCTGTTCCACGCCGGCCTGCCACAGCGGCCGTCGCACGGGCGAGGTGACGTATTCCCAGGCAAGCGCCGGCGGCGCGTCCAGCGTCGCGTCGTAGACCACCGCGGCATCCTTCGGCTCGATCACGACCCGCGCCCGCGCGAGCTCCGCGGCCCACGCCGCGCCCAGGTCGACGATCCAGGCACCGACTTCGCCGACGCCCTCGAAGTTCTCGCGGTGCGCCACCATGCCGGCCGCTGCCGGGTCGGCGAGGTCCATGGCGGTCACGCAGGCATCGGTGTAGAGCGCGTAGGCGCCGATGCCCGTCGTCTGCTCGACGTGGTTCTTCAGGAGCCGATGCACGACGATCACGTCGCTGCCGAGCAGCTCCTCCGAGGAGGCGATGCGCTGCCGGATGACCTGCCCGTGGTGGGCGACGACCTTGAGGTCGAGCTTCGGGACGAGGATGCAGGCATTGCACTCGCACGCCGATGCCTGGCGGATGTCGCGCAGCCGTCGCTGGAACGCGAAATAGGTGTGCTCGATCGTGTCCTGGAGCATCGGTCCGTCGATGCGCTCGGTGATGGCATAGGCGAAGGCCGCGTCCCCCTCGAGCTTCGCGAGCCGGAACGTGGGTCGGAGGCTGGACACGACCGTGTTGATCAGGTCGGCGAGGATGTCCTGCGCGTGGTCGAGCTCCGCGCCCGCGAGGAAGCTGGTGTACCCGGTGATGTCGGCGATGACCAGGCAGGCGCGCTCGGGGGTCAGCATCAGGCCGTCATCATGACCGGTGCGGGTGCTGCGAGCCTAGAGAAGCTGGAACGAGCTCAGAAAATGCTCGAACGTTGCCTGCGTCGTATCGCTGAACGGCGTCCCCGAAAGCAGGTAGATGAAGTAGAAGCGGCCGCCGTTCACCAGCGCCACCTGGTCGATGTAATCGCTGCCGAAGCACTTCCCGTCCTCGCGTCGCGCCGTCATGGCGGCGACGCTGACCTCTCGCCGGTGTTCCAGGTGACAGTACCGAGCGTTGTCCGCATCCAGACTGGCGAGCCGATCCGCCGGAGTCTCGCCAGCACCCATGGCAACGGACAGCACGAACATCAGAACCCAGTTCGGGTTGCCCGGTGGCAGGGCCCACTTGTCGATCGCGTTGTCATCGGGATACGACTCGCCGTCGGCCGGCCAGTCGCGCTTCGCCGGGGTCGACGTCCAGTCGGTCGGTGCGTCGACCGCGTACGAGTAGCGGGAAGAGGTGTAGGTCGTCCACGCCGTGGGTACCGTCGCCCCAGCGGTCGCCGCGGGGGATTCCGGGGTGGGACGTGGGGATGCCGAGCCGGCGGCGCCGCTGGTCCGAGACGCAATCGGTGCGCAACCGCCGAGCACCAGCGCCCCAACCGTCAAGCCGATCCAGACACGGGATCGCATTTTCGAGCCCCAGCGCGTCCTCGCAACCATAGCACCCGAGCGTTGCGCAGCCGCGCCAAGGGGGGCTCGGTGCGCACGGAGCGCCAGGTCAGAGGAGCTGCATCTCAAGGGCGGCAGTCAGCCAAGAACGGTAGGCCCCCGCCGACCAGCCTCGGTCACCGACGAGACGGGAGTAGACACCCGGGTCGTTCAGGATCCAGGTCACGTCCGCCGCCGCCCGCGGGTCTAGGCCGGACCGCAGGCCGTTGCGTTCGATGAGGTGCTTGACGATGCGCCGACATCCGTCCAGCCGCTCCCGGCCGATGTCGTCCCAGACCGGGGCCACGTCGGGGTCGGACGCCGCGGCAGAACGGACAACCTCATGGATGGGCGCGACGCGGGCAAACATGCCGGCGATCAATGCCACGTAGGCGGTCAGGTACGCTCGCGGGTTGCGCTGCGCGAGCACTGCCTGCGACTCGGGTCGCTGGATCAGCGGCGTGCGGTCGTCCCCCTCTCCGAATGCCGCATCGTAGGCCGCCTTCAGCAGCGCTGCCTTGCCACCAAACGTGGCGAACACGGTCGCACGACTGACGCCGGCTGCTGCGGCGATGGAGTCGACCGACGTCTGCACATACCCATCCGCCACGAAGCGGGCCAGCGCCGCAGCCACGATTGCTCGCCGGGTGGCCAGTGCCTGGCGGTCTCGCAGCGGCGACCGATAGCGCCGCTTGACAGGCATGTCATGTTGCATAGACTCTGAGTCTAACGAAACCTCCATAAGTCCAGTGTAATGGGTGGCCGCGAACCCGGTCACCTTTCGGAGGCGTCATGGAACCAGCGATCATTCTCAAGGTTGCCCATATCGGCACCATGTTCATGGCCGTCGGGGTGGCTGTGGGAACGGAGATCATGGCGCACCGGGTCGCCAACACCGGCGACGTCCGGGCCATTCGTACCTTCTTCGCGCAGGCCAAGCCGCTGCTGACCCTCATTCCGATCTTATACGTGGGTGGCCTTACCCTCGGGCTCGCCGCTGGGTTCGTGGGAGCCTTCAACCTGCTCGCGACGTGGCTCCTCCTGGCGTATGCCCTGTTCTTCCTGACATTCCTACTCCATCGGCTGATCGGCGCCCCGTGGTTCGAGAAGATGACCGCACTCTCGGCCGTCGCCTCGGACGGACTGGCCCCGGACGACCTGGCCGCCGCCATCCACGATCGTCGGGCGGGAATGCTGTTCTGGTACACCATCGCGATGGTCATCGGATTCGTGTTCATCATGGTCGTCAAGCCGCTCAGCTGAGCATTGCCAAGTCGAGCTCAGAGCGGGTCAGACGTCGTGAGCCGGACGCGGGCAGCATCACGCCACAATCATGACCGGCGGCGTCCGCCCGCCGCGGCATCGGATGGCGAGCTCGTGGGGAGGACCCAGTAGACCGCATAGGCAAGGAAGAGGACGACGGCGACGAGCGGGCTGAGGAACGCGGTCGCCGTGATGGCGAGGTAGACGAGCGGCCCGAACTGGTAGCCGCGGGTGGCGGCACCGTGGATGCCGGGCTCGAAATCAGTCCGCAGCAGGTGGCCGCCGCGGCTCGCGGCATAGAGCCACAGGGCGTTGAAGAGCCCTGCGATGAGCGTCATCGTGGCGCCGTAGAAGACGGTCGCGAGCTGCACGTCCACGCCGTTGCCGAGCCGCTCGGCGAGGACCTCGGTCGGGTACGGGACGAAGGCGATGACCATGAGGAACACGACGTTGATGAAGGCGAACGTCGTGGTCGACTGACCGATGACCTCGAACAGCTTGTGGTGGTTGATCCACATGATGCCGATGGTGAGGAAGCTCACCAGGTACGCGAGGAACACCGGCCACTGGTCGAGGAGCGCTGGGCCGAGGGCGGCGTCCTGCTCAGGCACGTGGATGCCCAGCACGAGCAGGGTGATCGCGATCGCGAATACTCCGTCCGAGAAGGCTTCCAGCCGGCTCGTGCTCGTCATCCGCGCAGTCTTTCGCGCGGGCGCGGATCGCGCAAGGGCATCGTAATGGGCTAGCCCTGTGGCGCCGGCGCGTCCAGGAAGTCCAGCGCGGCGGCCGCGAGGAGCCGCGATTCCGCCATGTTGTAATGGGTCAGCCCGGGCAAGATCGCGAGCGCGTGGCCGCCCTTCGGCCGTCCCTCGCCCATCCAGCCGCCATCCCGGAGGCCGCCGTCGAGGAGCTTGAAGACCTCGACGTAGTGGCTCGGTGGCGCCATGTCGGCATCGGCGGCCGCGATCAGGGTCGGCACCTTGAGGTTGCGGACCTGCTCGCTGAAGTCGAAGTCCTTCGCCATCGACGCACCGATCTTGTCGAGCAGGGTCGCGAAGTCCTCCGGCCGCGGGGCGACGCGCTGGTAGAGCTGGTACATCGGCGTGTCCTTCAGGAACGCCACCGCATCCCCGCTGACCTGCGCCTGCTGGGCGAGCATCTCCGGCGGGATGGCGCTGCGGGTGATGTTCGCGGATACAGAGACCAGCTTTCGGATCTTCTCGGGGTACTTGAACGCGACGTGCATCGCGACGCCACCACCGAGCGAGTAACCGATGAGGTCCGGCTGCTCGAGCCCCAACTGATCGATGAGCGCCGCGATGTCATCTGCCATGAGCCGCATGTCGATCGGCCGGTCGATGTCCGCGGTGCGGCCATGGCCCTGGAGGTCGGGGAGGATGATCTCGTGGTTCGCCGCCAGGATGGGGAGGATCGGTCCGAACATCTCGCCGGAACCCAGGCCGCCGTGCAGGAGGACGATCGGGCGTCCCGAGCCGTGGCGCTCGAAGTAGAGATGGACGCCGTTGACGTCAGCGTACTCGCCGGTGCCGGTCGTCTCGCTGGTTCGTTGATCCGTCGTCATCGCCATCTCCTCGGTCGGGTGTGCAGTGGTGGAGGGTACGACGATGGAGGCGGGGCGGACTCATCGGTCAGGCGGGGGGGATTGCGGGCCTAGCAAATCACGAGGGACCAGGGCCTCTTCGACGACGGTCCGTTGCAGTTTCGGCAATGCAGCGCCATCGAACCGGGCATGTCGCGCGTTCGTGCCGCCCGATTTGCCGCCACCGCAAACGGCGGCCGATCACGCCGGTCCCGCTCGACGTCTACCATCCCGATTGAGCACATGCCGCCTTGCCGGCGGTTGCGGCGTTGCCCGCGGTTGCGGTGTTGCCTGCCGTGCAAATAACCGCCACCGGGAGGTCGGAGCTTCGCGCTGGATTGCCGGTGGGGCAACGATTCGCCATGGAGGCCCGCTGCTCGGGGACGCCGAGCCGCCTTCGTTCACGGGTATTTGCTCCGTGCGCAAACCATCCCCAGAGTGAACGAAACGCCTCAGACATGGCGCCTTGAGACTCAGGAGGTGGGTGGTGTACGTCGCTCGTGCCGCAACTGCGGCGGCCGTGATCCTCGGGGTCGTGGGCTGCCGTCCCGCAGCGGGGTTGCCGAGTGCGAGCCCAACCTCGAGTACGTCGACGACTGTGTCCGCCCCAGGGCCGTCGCCGTCGAGCAGCTCTTCGGGCGGTGAGCCGTGGCTCGTCTTCCAGTGGATGGCCGGCGCCGACGACGGCATCTTCCTGGCGCGCACCGATGGCAGCGATCGGCACCAGCTGGTGGCGGACCTGGCCGGCACCGAGATCCATCCGGACTGGTCACCCGACGGTGGGCGGATCGCCTTCGTGCGGTTCACGCCGACCGATCAGAGCGAACTGTGGGTCGTCAACGTTGATGGGCGCGGCGCCGAGCGGTTGGCGAGCTGCGAGACGCCGTGCAACTCGTTCGACGCACCGGACTGGTCGGCGGATGGTCGGTCGATCCTGTTCAGCCAGGATGCCGACGCGCCAGCGAACGGCCCGCCGGCGACCTTCCAATTCGCGCGGTATGACATTGCGACACGCGCGGTATCGGTCGTCCTGACCCGTACCGATGGGATGACCGCCGAGTCGCCCCGCCTCTCGCCCGACGGCAGCCGGGTCGTCTACCACCGCTACCGCGACATCGAGGACCCGGGCCACGGGTCCGCGCTCTTCGTCAGCGACCTTGTCGGCGGGAGCGAGCACCAGCTCACGGACTGGAGCATGCAGGCGGCCTACCCCGACTGGTCGACCGATGACCTGATCGTCTTCACGACCTACAACCTCGGCGAGTTCCAGGACACGACGAAGGCGGTGAACCTCTTCACGATCCGGCCCGATGGCAGCGCGCTGACCCAGCTCACCCACTTCGGCGAGGGCGCGCCGCGGGCCACGCAACCCCGCTGGGCTCCGGACGGCGCCGGCATCGTCTACACGAGCGTGAAGGGCAGCGGTTACGGCACCCGGACGGTGGACTTCCTTCCGGTCGGGGTCGGGACGTCACCCTTCACGGGTGCCGGGATAATCGCCACGCATCCGGAGCTGCAACCGGTGCCCTGACTCAGATCGTGATGACGACTTTGCCGTGCGATTTGCCGGACTCCACGTACCGGATCGCATCGGGGATCTGCTCGTAGGCGAACGTGCGGTCGATGACCGGGAGCAGCTTCCCAGCCTCAACCATCTCGCACATGACGACCAGGTCGTCGCGACTGACCGATGAGAGGAACGGGCGCAGCCGTTGGTCGGAGAAGCGCGAGATGAGCATCGCGCCGGCAATCCGCACGAGCGGCCCCACCCACTGCCCCGCGCCCGGCGCGATCATGACGAGCGTGCCCGCGGGCGCGAGCACGCGACGCAGGCGCGCGAGGGACCGATTTCCGCCGGCGTCGAAGATCACGTCATAGCGGTCCCGGCCTCGGGTGAAGTCGTCCCGGGTGTAGTCGACCACGCGGTCCGCACCAAGGGACGAGACCAGCTCCAGGTTGGCGGTGCTCGTGACGCCCGTCACCTCCGCGCCCCGCGCCTTCGCGATCTGCACGACGAGCGACCCGACCCGGCCGCCGGCCCCGTTGACGAGCACCCGCTGCCCCTCCCGCACCTCGGCCTTGTCCCGCACCGCCTGGAGTGCGGTGAAGCCCGCCACCGGGAGGCTGGCCGCCTCCTCGAAGGACAGGCCGGCCGGCATCGGGACGACGTTCTTCGTGCTCACGAATTCCGCGAACGCGCCGGACCGCGAGCCAAAGACGTGGTCGCCGGGCTTGAGATCGGTCACATCCGGCCCCACCGCCTCGACCACGCCCGCCACGTCGAGGCCGAGGGTCGTTCCCGTCGGCCGCAGGAATCCCTGGCCGCCGATGCGCGCGATGTACGGCTTGCCGCGCAGCATGTGCCAGTCGTGGGCATTGACCGAGGAGGCGCGGACGCGGACGAGGGCGCGGTCCTCCGTGGCCTCCGGCATGTCGGCCTGGCCGAACTCCAGGACATCGGGTGAGCCGTAGCGACGGCGGACGATCGACTTCATCGGTATCCATTCGTACAGTGTAAGGTTGTCGCGGAGCGTACGTCTTACGGTGTAAGATTGTCAAGCCATGACCTCGCAGCCGACCGAGACAGATGAGGCCCGCGCGCCGCTGAGCCGCGAGCGGGTGCTGGCGGCCGCCAGAGCCCTGGCCGATGTGCGGGGCATCGGCGCGCTCAGCATGCGGCGCCTGGCGCAGGAGCTCGGGGTGGAGGCGATGTCGCTCTACCACCACGTCGCGAACAAGGACGACATCCTCGACGGCATGGTGGACGCCGTCCTCGCCGAGGTCGCGCCGGCCGGTTCGGTGGGGGATTGGAAGGCGGCGATCCGGGAGATGGCGATCGCGACCCACGATGCCCTCGCTCGCCATCCGTGGGCGGCGAGCCTGATGCTGTCGCGGAACATCCCGTCGCGGCTGCGATACATGGAGGCCGTTCTCGGCAGCCTGCGGCGTGGCGGCTTCTCGGCCGAGATGACTGACCACGCGTACCACGCCATTGACAGCCACATCGCCGGCTATACGTTATGGGCGGCGAACTTCGACATCGAGCCGGAGACGCTGCCCGGGCTCGCGGAGGCATTCCTCCGTCAGCTGCCAGTGGACGATTTCCCGTATGTCGTCGAGCACGTCCACGAGCATCTCCGCGAGCGCAACCCGGAGGCGGAAGGGGAGTTCGCGTTCGGGCTCGACCTCATCCTCGACGGGCTGGAGCGCATCCGCGCCGCGTCCTAGGGCTGGGTCACGCTGGGCGTCGGCGACCCCGTGCGCGCCGACGGCCTACCCGCCGCCGGAGTGTGGGACGCCGACCGGCTCTTGAGGCTCCCGGCCCTGGACAACGGGTCGCTTTCTCGGCGCCCAGGGTCCAGTCGGAGCCCGGGCCACTCTGACGCCCCGAAGCGCCCAGCGATCAGCCGGCGGCGAGGAGGGTGTAGGTCTTCCCGTCGAGGATCCCACCCCGCGGGCACGGATCGGTATCGAGCGCCATGAACGTCAGCGTGCCGTCGGTGACCTGCCAGCGGTAGCGGCCGCCGGTGCACCGTCGCACTGGTTGGCGTGGGCGAACGTGATCGTGTTCCCCTCGACCTCGATCGAGCCGGTCCCGACGCGCGGACCTTAGGGCGACTCTCACCCGGCCGCGCAACCGGTCCTCTGGTGGCCCGTCCGACCGGACCTTGGGACAGGACCAGATCATCGGTACGGTGGTCGTCGACCTACGAAGAGGACGGCAAGGACCGATGACCACATCCACCATTTCTTCGGACATTGCCACCGGGGCTGCCCAGCCCCGCGACGGCCAGCACGATTTCGACTTCGTCCTCGGCCGATGGGACGTGAAGCTGAGCCGGCTGCGGAAGCCGCTGTCGGGATCCACGACCTGGGACGAGTACGAGGGGACGGCGGAGGCGCGTCCGCTGTGGGACGGCCGCGCGAACATCGATGAGTTCCGCGTCCACTGCGCCGCGACCGACACGCACCTCGACGGCCTGACGCTGCGGCTCTACAACCCGGAGACGCGCGAGTGGAGCCTCTACTGGGCGAACGGGGCGAACGGCCTGCTCGCGATGCCGCCCACGGTCGGACGGTTCACCGATGCCGGCGGCGAGTTCTTCGACGAGGAGGAGTACGACGGGCGGCCGATCAAGGTCCGCTACCAATGGTCCGAGATCAACGCGACCACGGCGCACTTCGAGCAGGCGTTCTCCGTCGACGGTGGTGCGACCTGGGAGGTGAACTGGATATCGACCGTGACGCGCGCCGCGGCCTGAACCTCGGGGGAGTGGCGCCTTGCCGGAGGTGCAAATAACCGCTGCCGACGCGTCGGTCGATGGCCACGGCTTGCTCGCCGTGCAACACGCGGGCAACGAGCGGCGGATTCACGGGTCTCGATGGCTGGTATTTGCTCGGGCGGCCAACCCGTCCCCCGCGCGCTGCAGGTTGATGCGAGGGACCGGTGCCGTGCCGCGGGTGCACGTAACGGCCGACGAAGGCACGCCCGATGGCCAGGCGATGCCCGGGGCGCAAGGCACGGCCAACGAAGGCCCGGTCCCGGTGTCTGGATTGCCGTTACGTGCAGGGGCGGCACATCTCGCCAACTCGCGCGGGAGGATAGCCACGGGTCGCGGAAGGGCGTAGGGTAGTGCCCTCGGGGCAACGCCTCGGCATCCGTCGGTGGGACGACGATGCGCCGAGGGACGGAAGGTGGCG
>JBBQMC010000084.1:0-10439 GCA_038328565.1 Candidatus Limnocylindria bacterium | reverse complement strand
CGGCCAGGCCGAAGCGGATCGCCTCGGGCGCACCGGCCGCATCGGTCTCGACGGCGAACAGTGCGTATGACTTCTGGACGTCGGGTGGGCGCACCTCGATCCCCAGCCGCCGGCACTCGGCGATGACGGCGGCCACCTTCTCGGCACGCCCCGAGAAGCCGTTCAGCACGGCCGTCATGAACTCGATCGGATAGTTCGCCTTGAGGTACGCGGTCTGGTAGGCGATGAGCCCGTAGCAGGTGGCGTGCGCCTTGTTGAACCCGTAGCGCGCGAACGGCTCGAAGGCGGCGAACACCTGGTCGACGATCCCCGGCGGGATGCCCTTGCGCTTCGCGCCCGCCTTGAACTTCGCCTCGTGCTGGCGGAGGACGTCCTCCTTCTTCTTGCGGATCGCGTAGCAGAGGTTGTCCGCCTCGGGACCGGTGTAGTCGGCCATCGCAATGGCCGCGGTCATGATGTCCTCCTGGTACACGAAGATCCCGTACGTGTCGCGCAGGGCCGGCTCGAGCGACGGGTGGAGGTACGTGACCGCCTCCTCGCCATGCTTGCGGCGGATGTAGGCCGGGATATTGGCCATCGGTCCGGGTCGGAAGAGGGCGACCATGGCGGCGAGGTCGCGCACCTCGGTCGGCTTCAGCTCCTTGACGTAGCGGCGCATCCCCGAGCCCTCGAGCTGGAAGATGCCGGTCGTCTCGCCGGTCGAGAGGAGCTGGAACGTCTTCGCGTCGTCGAGCGGGAGCGTGTCGACGTCGAGCTCCACCCCGCGGTGCTTCTTCACCAGCTCCACCGCGTCGGCGAGGATCGTGAGGTTGATGAGGCCCAGGAAGTCGAACTTCAGCAGCCCCAGCGCCTCGCAGGCATGCATCTCGAACTGGGTCATCGTGGTCCGGCCGTCGGTCGCGCGCTGGAGCGGCATGATCTCGGTGAGGGGCTCGCGACTGATCACGATCCCGGCAGCATGGGTCGAGGCATGGCGTGCCACGCCCTCGAGCTGCTTCGCGATACCGATGAGCTTGTCGACCCGCTCGTCACCGGCCATGAGCTCCCGCAGCGGCGGCGAGTTGTCGACGGCACGCTCGAGCGAGATGTTCAGCTCGTTCGGCACCGCCTTCGCGACCCGGTCCGCCTCCGCGTAGGTGAGCCCCATGGCGCGGCCCACGTCCCGGATGGCCGCCTTCGCGCCGAGCGTCCCAAAGGTGATGATCTGCGCCACCCGATCGTCGCCGTACTTGCGCGTGACGTAGTCGATGACCTCGTCACGCCGGCTGTCCTGGAAGTCGATGTCGATGTCCGGCATCGTCACCCGGTCCGGGTTGAGGAAGCGCTCGAACGGCAGCCCGTAGGCGAGCGGATCGACCGGCGTGATGCCCAGCGAATACGTGACGATCGACCCGGGGGCGCTCCCCCGGCAGGTGGTCATGATCCCCCGCTCCCGCGCGAAGCGGATGAAGTCGGCCACGATGAGGAAGTAGCCGGAGTACCCCATGCGACCGATGATCCCGAGCTCGTAGTCGAGGCGGCGGCGGACGTCATCGGTGACGGTGGGATATCGGTCCGCGATCCCGCGCTCGCACTCCGAGCGCAGCCACGATTCGGCGGTCTCGCCGTCGGGCACCGGGAAGTGCGGGAGGCGCAGCCCGGTGTAGTCGAGGCTCACGTCGCACATCTCGGCGACGCGCAGCGTGTTGTCCATGGCGTCGGGCAGCTCGCCGTTGAACAGGCGCCGCATCTCGGCCACGGACTTCAGGTAGAACTCGTTCGCCTCGAACCGCATCCGCCCGGGCGTGTCGACGTTGCTCGCGGTCTGGATGCAGACGAGGAGGTCGTGCGCCTCGTACTGGTCCAGGCTCGTGTAGTGCGTGTCGTTCGTGGCCAGCAGCGGGATGTTCTGTCTCCGCGCGAGCTCCACGAGCTGTGGGTGGAGGCGCCGCTGGTCCGGGATCCCGTGCTCCTGGACCTCGATGAAGAAGTTGCCGTCGCCCAGGATGGACCGATAGCTGTCGGCGGCCTCCGCCGCTCCCCGCTCGTCGCCCTGTGCCAGCCGCTTGAGCACCTCCCCGCCCAGGCAGGCGGACGTCCCGATGAGCCCCGCGCTGTGGCGGCTCAGCAGGTCCTTGTCGATGCGCGGCTTGTAGTAGTAGCCGTCGAGGTGCGCGGCGGTGGTCAGGGCCAGCAGGTTCCGGTACCCGACATCGTCCTTGGCCAGCAGGATCATGTGGTGATAGTCCGCGTCCTGCTTCCCCTCCTTGTCGGCCATGCCGCGGGGAGCCACGTACGCCTCGAGCCCGATGATCGGCTTGATCCCCGCCGCCTTTGCCGCCGCGTAGAACGGGATCACCCCGTACATGCTCCCGTGGTCGGTGAGCGCCAGCGCCGGCATGCCCTGGTCGGCGACGCGCTTCGTCATCTCGGGGATGCGCGAGAGGCCGTCGAGGAGGCTGAACTCCGAGTGGACGTGGAGGTGGACGAAGGAGTCGGAGGCGCTGTCGGGGGGCCGCTGGGTCACCCGGGTGATGTTGCCAGAATGCGGGTCCTCCGGCGCCGACATCGGCGTCGGATGCCGAGTTACCGCACGACCCGATACTTGAGGTGCGTGACACCAGGCCCCTCGACGGTGCGGATTGGCTCGAGCTTCATGCCCGGTCCGACGTCGGCGAAGAGACGCGCGCCGCCGCCCAGGATGATGGGCGCGACGTGCAGCTCCAGCTCGTCGACGAGCCCCGCGGCCAGGAATTCGTTGATGGTCGTGGCGCCTCCACCGATGAAGACGTCCTTGCCCCCGGCCGCCTCCCTCGCCTGCGCGAGCGCGGCCTGGATGCCATCGGTCACGAAGGTGAAGGTCGTGTCAGATAGCGTCAGCGGCTCTCGCTCGTGGTGGGTCAGGACGAAGACCGGCTTGTGGAATGGCGGGTCGTCGCCCCACCAGCCCCGCCAGGCATCGTCGCCCCACGGGCCGCGCTGTGGGGGGCCGAACTTGCCCCGACCCATGATCTCGGTGCCGACGTTCGCGTACTCGTCCGCCACCACGGGGCTGCTGGCGTTCTCCTCGCCGCCCTCCATGCCGGCGGACTCACGCCACGCCTTCAGCGAAACCAGCCAGTTGTGCAGCGATTCGCCGCGCTCGCCGAGCGGGTCCTCCATGCTCTGGTTCGGGCCGGCAACGTAGCCGTCGAGTGAGATCGAGATGTGCGCGCGTACCTTGCTCATGCCTCGATAGACCGGGCGGTGGCGGGAAATGCATCGGTGCCCGACCCGCACATGGAGGGTCGGCGGCTGGATGTCACGCCGTCTCGTCCGACTCGGGCGTCGCCGAGCCGTCGGGCCAGGCAGCGATGCAGACCTTGTTTCCGGAGCGATCGGCGAGGATCCACGCGCCCGGTGCGCTGGAGTCGTCCACAACGCGCCCGCCGGCGGCCACGGCGGCCTGCATTCGCGCCTCCGCGTGGTCGTGGGCGACCGAGACGTAGACGTGCATAGCGTGGCGCAGCGGTTTCCCCGGGTCGAGGTCCTGCATCCAGACCGTGGAGCCCTGGCCGAGCGGGTCGATGCAGTTGTCGTCGTGCATCGGCGCGTAGCCCAGGACGGCGCGCCAGAAGCCCAGATCGATCGCGTCTGGCTGAGCCGCGACGGCCAGCTGCACCTCCTGGACCGCGCTCCGGTCCGCGGTGGCGCCATGCTCACGCGCCACGGCCGAGATCGCCCGCGCGACCTCGACGTGCTTTACCTCGGTGCCCCACATCTCCCGCGTGAGCTTCACGGTGAGCCGATCCGACGCCATCGTCAGCAGCGTCCGCGGCTCGAGGTCGGGCACCTCCGCCACGGCGGTCGCCAGCCGCGCCGCCTCGAGGAGGGATTCCACCCTGAAGACGGCTGTGGCACCCCCGTGGAGGATCACCCAGTCGTCGATGCCGTCGGCGGAGAGGAACTCCCGCCATCCCTGTTCGCTCATGCCGGGGACTGTAGTCGCTCGGGAGCGCAGAGCCGGTCATCTTCCCGGCCACGAAGGATCGTCATCTTATCGTCGACGTGCTGGAGTCGATCTGACCCGCGCGGCTTCACGGACGCGCATCGCGGCCAGATCGGCTGCCTCGCGCGTGAAGCGCAGGAGCGCGTCGGTTGGGATCGTGTCCCCAGGCTCGTACGTGACGAAGCGGACCTTCCGCAGGTCGAGATGGGCTCCGAGCAGCAGGCCGCCAGGATCGTCCAACCAGACGCCATTCGCGAACCCGAGATGGACGTGTTCGGGCTCGGGAGCCACGAAGGCGAAGTACCGCGTCCGGCGGCCCACCGGAACGTCGTACCCGATGAGGCGCCAGCCGGTGCGGACGCGCTCGATCGCCTCGGGCACGGCCGCGTGGACCACGCCCCGCAGGCGCTCGGCGATGTCACTGATGTCGGGAGCGTAGCCCGAGAGGAACAGGTCCGGGGGAATCGACTCCCGCGCCGCTATGCCCAGGTTGCCGTCAGCGACGGCGCAGACGCACGATCGCGATCTCGCGGTCGGTCTTGGACTTGTACTTTGGGTACTCGGGCGCCTCGCGCTCGAGGCGCTGCCATGCGGCCTCGAGATCGGTCCCCGCGAGCGTCTCCGCGCGAACATCGACGCGCCTGCCGTCGTTGAACTGGATCGTCGCCTCCGGCTGCGCGGCGAGGTTGTGGAGCCACGCCGGGTTCCTGGCGGTTCCCGCCAGTGATGCGATGACGAGCCATGCGTCGTCGCCTCCGGGCAGGTATCCCAGGACGGCCTGGCGCTGGTGACCGGATTTCGCTCCCACGGTCTCGAGCATCAGCGCCTCGACGCCGCCTTGCGTCCGGGCGTGCCCGCCCCGGAAGTTGCGCAGCATCATGCGGTTGCCGATCCGCGCCATGAAGCGCGGCAGTCGCATGCCTCGTGAGCCGCCCCGCGGCACCCTGACGGTCATCTCAGCCTCCTGCCGCGCGTAGGGCGTGCACGTCGGTCCTGCGTTGTCATCCACCCATGATCGCTCTGCGCGCAAGATCACCGATGAGTTCGGCGACTCGGTCGCGTCAGATCTCTACAGACCAGCCAAGGATCCAGGAGACCCGTGTGCGCAAGCTCGTGCTGTACACCCTCATGTCGCTCGATGGTGCGGTCGATCGCCCCGACCTGTACTTCCCTGCGGGCCAGGATTCCGACAGCCCGATGCTGTTCGACTCCGTGATGATCGAGAACGAGGGGAAGGTCATCGGCTCGCAGGACACGGTGCTGCTGGGCCGGCACATGTATGACGAATGGTCGCGGTACTGGCCAACCAGCGGCGAGCAGCCGTTCGCCGATTTCATCAACGGCGTGAAGAAGTACGTCCTGACATCGACACCGCTGGAGAACGAGTGGCACAACGCTGAGGCGGTGCAGGGTCCGATCGAGGACCTGGTCGGCGACCTGAAGGCCCGGCCCGGCGGCGACATCGGCGTGCACGGCAGCATCCAGCTGGCGCAGTCGCTGTTCGAGGCAGGCCTCGTCGACGAGCTCAGGCTGGTCGTCGGTCCGGTCGTGGGATTCAGCGGGCGCCGCCTGTTCGCGAGCGCCGAGGATGTTCGGCGGCTCGAGCTGCTGAGCGCGACCCCGACGCCGAGTGGCAGCCTGCTGCTCGGCTATCGCGTCCGCTGACCGGATCCGGGTTCGCCTTGATCTGACGTCGGCCGCGACGATCGGTCAGTTTCAGAGAAGCCTTCTTGGCCGATGCGGCCTAGCATCAGGGCAACACCACGCCTGACAGATGAGGAGATCACCCATGCCGGACACGAAGAAGTCCGCCAAGCCCACCACCGGCCGCAAGACGCCCGCCAAAGGGTGGACGGACGAAGAGAAGGCCGCGATGAAGGAGCACGCGAGGGAGCTGAAGGCGGCCGCGAAGCGCGGCGCCGATGAGGACGGCGAAGCCGAGGTGCTCGCGAAGATCGCTGAGATGTCCAAGGACGACCGGGAGATGGCCGAGCGGGTCCACGAGCTCATCAAGGCCAACGCGCCGGACGTGACTGTGCGGACCTGGTACGGGATGCCCGCCTACGCCAAGGACGACAAGGTCGTCTGCTTCTTCCAGCCCGCGGACAAGTTCAGGGCGCGCTATTCGACCCTCGGCTTCAACGACGCGGCGATGCTCGACGACGGCGCCATGTGGCCGACCTCCTGGGCGCTCACGAAGCTGAGCAAGGCGGACGAGGCAAAGGTCGGCGAGCTCGTGAAGAAGGCGTGGAGCTGACGCTCCTCGTCACATCCGTGCCCGCGGCCGGGTCTCTTGAGGTGACCTGAGCAGCCAACCACGGAGAGGGATGAACCACCAGGACTGGCTCGCGGAGCGCTTCGAGGCCAATCGGTCCCACCTGCGCGGTGTCGCCTACCGCATGCTCGGCTCGGTGGCCGAGGCGGACGACGCCGTCCAGGAAGCCTGGATCCGCCTGAGCCGGACCGATACGAGCGACGTAGACAACCTTCGCGCGTGGCTCACCACCGTCGTCGGGCGCGTCTGCCTGAACATGCTGCGCTCGCGCGCGACGCGGCGCGAGTCCGACCTGGAGACCGCGGTTCCCGCTCCGATGGTGAGCCCGGAGGCCGGCATGGATCCCGAGCAGGAGGTCCTGCTCGGCGACTCGGTGGGGCTCGCGATGCTCGTCGTGCTCGACGAGCTATCACCGGCGGAACGGGTCGCCTTCGTGCTCCACGACGTGTTCGGGGTGCCCTTCGACGAGATCGGACCCATCGTCGGCCGCTCGCCCACCGCGGCGCGACAGCTCGCCAGCCGCGCACGGCGCCTGGTCCAGGGCGCGCCCGTACCGGATGTCGACCTCGACGGTCAATGGGCCGTGGTCGATGCCTTCCTCGCTGCCGCGCGGGCCGGTGACTTCGGGCGGCTTCTCGCCGTCCTCGACCCCGAGGTCGTCCTGCGTTCAGACGGCGGTCCCACCCGGCCGAAGCTCACCGAGCTCCGGCGCGGCGCGGAGGCGGTGGCGACCGGCGCGATGGCCTTCCGGCAATTCACCGAGACGGCGACGCGGGTCCTCGTGAACGGCGTGCCCGGCGGGGTCGCCTGGTCGCCGGATGGCAGCCCGTTTGCAGTCCTTGCACTGACGGTGCGCGGCGGAAGGATCGTGCGGATCGACGTGCTGGCCGATCCGGATCGGCTCCGCCAGCTCGACCTCACCGTGGTCGCCGGCTGAGGGGTTCGCCTCCCGCGGTGGCGGTCACGTCCGGGCGTCCTGCCGGGTCTTCCCTGTGTACCAACCGCAGTGACACACGGAATGGAGCTGTCCTGACATGACCGCTCAGATCCTCCCCACGAAGCCGCCGGCCTGGGTCTTCGCCATCGTCAACCCCTTCGCCACGTTCCTCCTCCGCCTGGGGATCCCGCTGGGCTTCAACGGCCTCATCACGATCCGCGGCCGGACGAGCGGAGAGCCGCGGACAAACCCGGTGGCGATCATCGAGCGCGGCGGGCGGCGCTGGGTCTGGTCGCCGTGGGGCGAGGTCCACTGGGTGCGCAACCTGCGCGCCGCCGGTCACGCCACGATCGCCGTGCGTCGCCGCGAGGAGCAGGTCCGCGCCACCGAGCTCGGGCGAGACGAGCGCGTCGCGTTCTTCCGCGATGTGGTGGATCCGATCGCCCGCGACATCCCGTTCGGCCGACGCTTCATCCGCGTGATCGACGGAGTGGATCTCGGCGATCCGGTGGGCGCGGCCGAAGGCCGGGTGGTGTTCGAGCTCCACGAGGCCTCCTGAGGCGCCACGGCATCGGTCAGGCGGTCGCCTCCTGGGGGACCTTTCCCTGCTGAAGGATCCGAATCGGGTTGCCGAAGGGATCGCGCAGGCCCATGTCGGTGCCGTAGAAGTGGTCGGTCGGCTCCTGGGTGAAGTCGGTGACGCCGCGCTCCTTGAGCGTCTCGTACAGGCCGCGGGCATCGTCGGTAACGAAGACGAGCCCGCCCAGGGCGCCCTTGGTGATGAGCTCGCGGAGCTGCGCCGCGGTCGCCTCGTCATGCAGCGGCGCGCCGGGCTGCTCCAGCGAGACCTCGGTCTCTGGGTTGCCGGGAACGCGGACCGTCAGCCAGCGGTAGTCGCCCTGGCGGACGTCGTTGCCCTTCTCGAGGCCGAGCTTGTCGACGTAGAAGCTGAGCGCCTCCTCCTTGTCGAGGACGTAGATCGAGGCGACGTTGAGCTTGGTGAGCATGGTGATGTTCTCCTCTGGCGGTGGGACGCGTAGCGGCGCTTCGTTTCTCCCTCAGGCTAGTGAGTCGCCGCGGAGGTGGCTTCTCCAGAACTGCTCGATCGTAGTTGACCCCCAAATGACACCCGCGGCCGCATGCCGGCCAGCTGGACGCAATTTGGGGCCACGATTGGCCCGTGACCGGCGCGATAGTGCGATGGGGTCTCGCCCACGATCTCCCGGAACATGCGGCTGAACGTCCCCAGGCTGCTGAAGCCGACGTCGAGGCAAATGTCGGTCACCCTGCGGTCCGTCTCGCGCAGCAGGAACATCGAGCGCTCGACGCGGCGGCGCTGGAGATACCGATGCGGCGTCTCCCCGAAGACGGCGCGGAAGGTGCGGATGAAGTGCGCCTCCGAGACGTGGGCGACCGCGGCCACGGCACGGACGTCGAGCGGCTCGGCGTAGGAGCGGTCCATGGCATCGCGGGCGCGCAGGAGGCGCCGATTCGTCTCCTCGACTTCCCGGCTCATCGTGCAACGCTACGCGAAATGGGCGGGGTGGGGCGGCTCGTCGCCACTCGCTTCCCGCTAGCGGGCCTTCCGCGCCGCGAGGCGGGCCTGTCCCTCGGCGATCAGTGGCATGAGCGTCATTCGCACGGTCTCTAGGCCCAGCGGACGATGATCTCGCCCTTGAGCCCGGGCAGCGGCAGCAACGCGGCCTCGGTCTCGACCGCCTGACGATCTGCCGCGCTCAACCGCTTCCAGGTCTCGACGTCCACGACGGCGTTCGCCCGGCGCCACGTGCCGACGATCTCGCCCTTCAGCAGGACGGCGCCCGGCCACACGCGCGAAGTCCAGAGCAGCGAACGCTGCTTGGCATCGGGCAGCAGGAGCTCGCGGTCAGTGCCCCAGAGGAGGAAGTACGTGTCCCCGCTCGGCAGCAAGCGCGCCGCCGCCGCGTCGCCAGCGGGAGCGCGCAGCGCCGGTTCGTCAGCGGCGAGCATCGATCGGTCACCGACGGGGGTCCGGACCGGCAGCAGCTCGGACTCGAGTGCGTCGAAGGGCACGCGCGCGGCAGGGGCCGCGACGCCGGCCCAGGTCGCGAACGCAGCGATATCGGTCGGCCCGAAGACGTGGAGGTAGCGGCGGGCAAGCTCGAGGCGCGCCTCGAACGGCTCAACCGATGGACGAGGTACGGACCAGATGGTGGGCGCCCTGGCGCCCTCCCAGCGGATGAGGAGCGTGCCGGTCGTGGTTGCGTAGCGCATGGCATTGCCGACGCCCAGGGCGCGGTCCACCTCGCGATCGGTGAATGTGCGCCCGCCGAGGTGGGCGTGGAGCCGTGCCGCCATCTCCTCCGCGCGTCGCCGGCCACGCATCTCATCGGGCAGGCGTCCCAGCGTGAAGGGCGCGTGGTCCCCTGCCGCCACGACGTAGGCGCTGAGCCGCGGTCCCCAGACCTGGACGAGCGCCGGATCGTCGAGCGCCGTCGGCTTCGTGCCCGTGACCCGGGCGTGGATCGAGAGGAGCGCCGCGCGCGGCATGCTGTCCTGGAGCCCGGCCCACGCCGCGCGCTTCAGCGATTTCGCGCTCCACGGCAGGCGCTCGTCGAGCGACTGGGCGCGCAGGCGATACGCGAGGATCTGGGGCCGGGTGACGCGGAGCGGGTTGAGGGCGCCGGTCACGCGTCGACGGCCGCTCTCAGCCCGCGTCGACGTCGATGACGACCTTGCCCTTCGGGCGACCCTCGTCGACGTAGCGAAGCGCCTCGACGACCTGGCTCAACGGGAAGTGCCGATCGATGACGGGCTTGAGCTTGCCGGCCGCGATCAGCTCCTTCAGCTTCTCGACGTCCGGCGGGTTGAACGGCTTCCACCAGAGGAGCAGGCCGCTCCATCGGTCGCTGAAGCGCGAGATGAGCGGCCCCACCGCGACCCCGGTGAAGATGCGGCGCGTGTTGCCGCCGAGCGTCACGTACACGCCGTTCGGCCGGAGCGCGCGACGGACGCGAGTGATCGAATGGTGCGAATCGGTGTCGACGATCCAGTCGTAGCGCTCGCCCGTCTCCGTGTAGTCGGTCGTGGTGTAGTCGATGACGTGGTCGGCACCGAGCTCGCGCACCATGTCGAGCTTGGCGGTGCTGGCCACGCCGGTGACCTCCGCGCCCAGCGCCTTCGCGACCTGGACGGCGAACGGACCCACGTTGCCCGACGCCCCGTCGATGATCACCCGAGCGCCGGGCTGCACCGTCTGGCCGCCGCGGCGGCGAAGGCCC
>JBBQMC010000083.1:0-10663 GCA_038328565.1 Candidatus Limnocylindria bacterium | reverse complement strand
CGCGTGGGGGCGGGGCATTCGACCGGCATGGGCTGCTCGGGGCCGGCCTCGTCATGTGGGCCGCCTGGAGCGGGGGGACCGCTATCGGCGTGGTGGGCGGGGCCGCGTTCGGCGACCTGACCCGGCTCGGGCTCGACGCGGCGTTCCCCGCCCTGTTCCTTGCGCTCGTCGCGCCACAGCTCCGGAACCGGCCGGCCATCGTCGCCGCCGTCGGCGGCGGCGCGATCCCCGTCCTCCTCGGCGGTCGGCCGCTGCCATCGCGCGTGCAGTCCGTCGTCGCGCTCCTTGCGCCGGCCCTCCTCGCGGCACTTGTCGCCACCGCGGCGGTGACGAGCGGCCAGCATCTCGTCGTCGATGCGCGTGCCGTGGGCGTGGCCGTCGCCGCGATCGCCATCTGGCGCGGCGCACCGGTGCTGCTCGTCGTCGTCCTCGCCGCGGCGGCCGCGGCCCTCATCCGGCTCACCGGCTTCGACTGACACACGAGCCGCGGTATCCTCGCCGCGTGACCGATCCCGCCACCGACCCGCCCGCCACGCCGATCAGCTGGCTCCTGCTCGGGCTCATGGCGGCCGCGGTCGTCATCGGCCTGTTCCTGATGGTGCGCACCGGCTGATCCACGCAGCATTCCCGTCTCGCGCGCCAGCGCGTACCATGCCCGCGCACGGGCTCCGCCCGGACCGTCTGACACACTTCGCCGACACCGACCAGGAGCGCCATCGGCCCATGCGCCTACCATTCATCCCGCGCGAGGAGAAGTTCTTCGAGCTCTTCATCGCCGATGCCGAGAACATGCTCGCCGGCGCCCGCATGCTGGAGCAGATGTTCCGCACCTACGGCGAGCGCGAGCGGCTCGCGAGCCAGCTGCGCGACGCGGAGCATCGCGGCGACCAGCTGAGCCACGAGATCGGCCAGAAGGTGAACTCCACCTTCGTCACGCCGATCGATCGCGAGGACATCCACGCCCTCATCAGCCGACTCGACGACGTGATCGACCTCGTCGAGGAGATCGCCGACACCTGCATCCTCTACGGCATCGCGGCGCCCACGCCGGAGGCGATCGAGCTGGCCGGGATCGTCGTCAAGCAGTGCGAGCAGCTCCACCGCGCCCTGACGAAGCTGAGCAGGTTCAAGGACATCCAGGAGCACTGGATCGAGGTCCATCGGCTCGAGAACGAGGGCGACCGGATCGGGCGGACGGTGGTCGCGAACCTGTTCAACAACGGCCGCGACGCGCTCGAGGTGCTGAAGTGGAAGGAGGTCTATGGCCTCCTGGAGGAAGCCATCGACGCCTGAGAGGACGCCGCCAACGTCATCGAAGGCATCGTCGTCAAGCACGCCTAGGGTCGCTGCGCACCGATGTCGATCCTGATCCCCTCGCTGTTGGGCGTCCTCGCGCTCGCAGTCGCGTTCGACTACATCAACGGCTTCCACGACACCGCCAACGCGATCGCCACCAGCGTCGCCACGCGCGCCCTCGCGCCGCACTGGGCGATCGCGATGAGCGCCACTGCGAACTTCGCCGGCGCGCTCACCGGCACCGAGGTCGCGAAGACGGTCGGCTCCGGCCTCATCACCTCGCAGTTCGAGAGCCAGGCGGTCGTCGCCGCGGCACTCATCGGCGCCATTGTCTGGAACCTGCTCACCTGGCGGCTCGGCATCCCGTCGTCATCGAGCCACGCGCTGATCGGCGGCCTCCTCGGCGCGGTGCTCATCGCCGGTGGCGTGCAGGGCTGGAACGGACCCGGGATCGTGGGCAAGGTCCTGCTGCCCCTCATCGCCTCGCCGTTCGCCGGCTTCATCATCGGCTACCTGCTGCTGGCGGCCATCTTCAACATCTTCCGGCGCGCCAATCCACGCCGGATGCAGGACCGATTCCGCCGCCTCCAGGTCCTGTCAGCCGCCTACATGGCCTTCAGCCACGGCAGCAACGATGCGCAGAAGACGATGGGCATCATGACCCTCGCCCTCGTGACGGCCGGTGTGATCCCCGAGTTCAAGGTTCCGGTGTGGGTGATCCTGCTGGCGGCGACGGCCATCAGCCTCGGCACCGCCGCGGGCGGCTGGCGGATCATCCGCACCATGGGCAGCAAGGTGGTGAAGCTCGACCCGGTTCATGGCTTCGCCGCCGAGACGACCGCGGCCAGCATCATCTTCACCGCCTCGCATTTCGGGATGCCGGTGAGCACGACCCATGTCATCAGCAGCGCGATCCTGGGCGTGGGCTCGACCGGCCGCCTCTCGGCGGTGCGGTGGGGCGTGGCGCGCAGCATCGTGACCGCCTGGATCCTCACCCTGCCCGCAGCCGGCCTCATGGCCGCCCTCGCCTACCTCGTGCTGCGGCCGTTCATCTAGGTCGCGCATCGGTCGCACACCCAAGGCCGCGCTTGACGATCCGTTGACGTTGCGCTGAAGGCGCCTTGAGGGAGCCCGATCAGCATCGGTCGTGCATGAACACGACGATGAATCACTGGAGGACTCCGTTGACCTTCTCCCCGTCCCGGGTCGCCCTCACGGCGATCACGACGCTCAGCCTCGCGCTCGCCGCCTGCTCGGGCACCGGCACGGCGACGCCCTCGGCATCTGCCTCCATCTCGGTGGCCGCCAGCGGATCCGCCTCCGCGTCCGCCGGCGTCGACCTGTCGCAGGTCCCGCCGGCACCGACCTACGACCAGCCGATCACCGCCTCGGGCGCCACGTTCCCACAGCCGATCTACGAGCAGTGGACGCAGGACTACGCCAGCGAGACGGGCATCCAGATCAGCTACACCGGCGGCGGCTCCGGCCAGGGAATCGCCGACATCACGGACAACGTGGTGGCGTTCGCCGGCTCGGACGCACCGATGATGCCGGAGGAGCGCCAGGCCGCGCTCGACGCACAGGGCAGCGAGATCCTGCACATCCCCACCGTATTCGGCGCGGTGGTCATGGCCTACAACCTGTCCGGCGCCGGCAAGATCAACTTCAGCCCCGACGTGATCGGCAAGATCTTCGCCGGCCAGATCACGAACTGGAACGACCCGGCGCTCGCGGCCGACAACAGCGGCACGACGCTCCCCGACCAGGCGATCACGGTCGTCCATCGCAACGACGGATCCGGCACCACGAACGCCTTCACGACCTGGCTCTGCTCGGTCAGCGACGCGTGGAAGACGAAGCTCGGCGCGGACAAGTGCGCCGGCAAGGAGATCGAGTGGCCGGTCGGCCTCGGTGGCCAGGGCAATCCCGGCGTCGCCTCCACGGTCACGACCACGCCCGGCGCCATCGGCTACGTCGAGCTCGCCTACGCGGTGCAGAACAACATCAGCTACGGCAACGTGAAGAACGCGTCGGGCACGTTCATCGAGCCGACCCTCGACTCGGTTGCCGCGGCGGCGAACTTCGAGCCGATCCCCGATGACCTGACCTTCACCGCCTCGGGCAGCACGGTGGCGGACGCCTATCCGATCACCGCCGCCACCTGGATCCTCGTGTACCGCGACCAGGACAAGGTTGCCGCGGATGAGGGGCAGGCGAAGGCGGTCGTCCACTTCCTCCTCTGGGCGCTCGACAAGGGTGGCGACACCGCGAACGGCCTCGGCTACGCGACCCTGCCGGATAGGCTCCGCACGGCCGCCCTCGCCAAGATCGCGACGATCAGCTGGAACGGCACCCCGGTCGTCGACGGCCTCTACGGGCAGTAAGAGGACCGCCACCATCGTTGAACCGATGACCTCCGCATGACGACCCCCAGATCGGCGCTGCCGGGCACGAGCCCGGCAGCGCTCGTCACGCGCCGCAACCTCGGCGTGGGCGACCCGATCCTCCTGTGGACGGTCCGCTTCCTCTCGATCGCCGCGCTGACGGCAGTCGTGCTCATGCTCGTCGACACCGTCGGCCGCTCCGCCGAGCTGCTGAGGGCGACGAGCATCTGGGACTTCCTGAGCGGCATCCGCTGGGCACCGGCCAGCGAGGCATTCGGCGCGCTGCCGTTCATCTATGGCACGCTCGTGACCTCGCTGCTGGCGCTCGTCCTCGCCGTCCCGCTCGCGCTCGGCGCCGCGCTGCTCATCAACGAGATCCTCCCGCGCCGCGTGGCCGCCCCGTTGGCCTACGCCATCGAGCTGCTCGCCGCCATCCCGTCCGTGGTCTACGGCTTCTGGGGCATCACCGTCATGGTCCCGCTGCTGCGGCCGGTGCAGGACGCGCTGATCGGGTCGCCCCTCGGATCGCTGCCGCCCTTCGCCGGCCCCGCGCCGGGTCCGAGCTACTTCATGGCCGGCGTGATCCTGGCGATCATGATCCTGCCGATCGTCACGTCGGTGGCCCGCGACTCGATCGCGGCCACGCCGCGGCTCCAGCGCGAGGCGGCGCTGGCGCTCGGCGCCACGCCGTGGGAGACGATCCGCCACGTGGTCCTGCCGTTCGCGCGCGGCGGCATCTTCGCCGGCATCATCCTCGGCCTGTCGCGCGCCATCGGAGAGACGATCGCCGTGCTCTTCGTGATCGGCAACCTGCCGCAGGTGAACGCCTCGATCTTCTCGCCCGGCTTCACGCTGCCATCGGTCATCGCCGCGCAGTTCGCCGAGGCGACCGGCGACTTCCACCGCGAGGCGCTCGTGGCGCTCGGCATCGTCCTCTTCGTGCTCTCCTTCGGCGTCAACGTGCTCGCGCGCTGGATCGTGTCCCGCCAGGAGCGTCGCGCGGGAGGCGCCGATGTCCGCTGAGGCCCGCCTCCGGGCCACCAGCTCGCGGCGGCGGACGACGAACCGGATCGTGGTTGGCCTGTGCCTCGTCGCCGGCATCGTCGCGGTGGTGCCGCTCGTGGCCGTGATCTCGTTCCTCGCCATCGAGGGCCTGAAGGCGTGGACGCCGGCGTTCCTGGTCACGAAGCCGGCGGGCGTCACGATCGCCGGTGGCGGCGCGCTCCACGCGATCATCGGCACGCTCATGATGACCGGGCTGGCGCTGCTCATCGCCGCGCCCATCGGGATCGCGGTCGCGCTCTACGTGGTCGAATACCGGGCCGGGCGGCTGGCGGTCGCCGTGCGCACCGCGGTCGACCTCGTGGCCGGCATCTCGTCGATCGTCATCGGCCTGTTCGTCTATTCGCTCGTCGTCCTGACGATGGGCCACTTCTCGGGCTTCGCCGGGGCGATCGCGCTGGCCCTCATCATGCTGCCGATCATTGCCCGCACCGCCGAGGAGATGTTCAAGATCGTGCCGCGCCGGCTGCGCGAGGGGACGATGGCGCTCGGCATCCCGCGGTGGCGCGCCGTGGCCCAGGTCTACATCCCGACCGTGGCGGCCGGCATCATGACCGGCATCGTGCTCGCCGTGTCGCGGGCGGTGGGCGAGACGGCGCCGCTCATCTTCACCTCGCTCGGCAGCAACTTCGTGTCGACCGATCTCAACCGGCCGATGAGCGCGCTGCCGCTCTACATGTACCAGAACGCCCTGAACATCGGCTTCCCGGCCGCGCGCGAGCGCGCCTGGGCCGCCGGCCTGACCCTGGTGGCGATGGTCCTGCTCTTCAACGTGATCGGACGCTGGCTCGCCGCACGCACCGCGCTGCCGACCGACCGCCGCTGATGGAGGAGGAGATGACAACGAGCCCGCCGAGTACCATCGCGGTCCGAGTGACCCCCCGTGACGCCATCCCCGACGCGGTCCGCGAGCCGGCCGCCGAGCTCACCGATCGCACCGCCGCGATCGAGGTGCGCGACCTGTCGGCCTGGTACGGCGAGAAGCGTGCCGTCGACGCGGTGAGCTTCGACGCCACCCAGCGCGCGATCACCGCCATCATCGGTCCGTCCGGGAGTGGGAAGAGCACCGTGCTGCGGGCGCTGAACCGCATGCTCGAGGTCGTGCCCGGCACGCGCATCAGCGGCTCGGTGACGTTCCATGGCGTCGACCTCTACGGGCGCGACATCGAGCCTGCCGCGGTGCGTCGCACGATCGGGATGGTGTTCCAGCAGCCGAACCCGTTCCCCACGATGTCGATCCACGGCAACGTCGCCGCGGCGGTCCGCTTCAACGGGCTCGCCGGCTCGCGCCGCGAGGTCGACGAGATCGTCGAGCGCTCGCTGCGCCAGGCGGCGCTGTGGGACGAGGTGAAGGACACGCTCGGCACGTCGGGGGCCTCGCTCTCCGGCGGGCAGCAGCAGCGCCTCTGCATCGCTCGCGCGCTGGCCGTGAACCCGGAGGTCATCCTCATGGACGAGCCATGCTCCGCGCTCGACCCGATTGCCACGCTTCAGATCGAGGAGCTCGCGCGCGAGCTGCGAAAGGAGTACACGATCGTCATCGTGACGCACAACATGCAGCAGGCTGCCAGGGTCAGCGACACGACGGTGTTCATGAGCATGAATGCGGATCGCGCGGGCTACGTCGTCGAGGTCGGGCCGACGGAGCGGATCTTCACGCGGCCGGCGAACTCGCTGACCGAGGACTACATCACCGGGAGGTTCGGATGAGCGACGAGCGATCGCGGAACGCGGCGGACGAGGAGGCGGGCGCGCCCCGCCTGCGGCACGACCACGGCAGCCTGCGATCCGTCTTCGACGAGGCGATGCTGACGGTCAAGGACGACGTCCTCCGCCTTGGCGCGCTTGTCGAATCCGCGGTCGAGCGGGCCGGTCGCGCGCTGGTGGAGCGCGATGTCGCCCTCGCGGACCAGGTCCGCTGGGACGACGCCGAGGTCAACGAGCTCCAGCGGCGCGTGAACCAGGAGGTCACGACCGCGATGGCGCTCCAGCAGCCGATGGCCCGCGACCTCCGGGAGTTGCTCGCGCTCTACCACGCTGCCGCGGAGCTCGAGCGGATGGGCGACTACGCGGTGAACATCGCGAAGCTCGCCCAGCAGCTCTCCGACGAGCCGGAGGAGCCCCTGCTACCGCAGATCCCGAAGATGAGCGCGCTGTGCCGCGAGCAGCTCCACGACGCGATGCGCGCGCTGGTCGACATCGACGAGGCCGCGGCGCGCGCGGTCTGCGCGCGCGACGACGAGCTCGACGCGCTCTACCACACCGTCTACGAGGAGACGATGACGCTCATGGCCCAGCGGCCCGACCGGGTCCGGCAGGCGACCCACATGCTCTTCACCGCCCATCACCTCGAGCGCCTCGGCGACCGGGTGACGAACATCGGCGAGGACGTCGTGTACGTCGCGACCGGGCGGGTCGAGGACCTGAACGCCTGACCGATGCCCACGACCGAGCTGGACCGGTGAGCCGCCGCCGCATCCTCGTCGTGGAGGACGATCGCACGCTGCGCACGACGCTCGCCTTCAACCTCACCCGCGAGGGCTACGAGGTGCAGACCGCCGTCGACGGCGAGCAGGCGCTTGGCACCGCCCGCGGCGACAACCTCGACCTCATCCTGCTCGACATCATGCTGCCGGGCATGAGCGGCGTCGAGGTGCTCCGCGTCCTCCGCCGCGAGGGGATCGCGACGCCGGTCATCATCCTGTCGGCGAAGGGCGACGAGATCGATCGCGTGGTCGGCCTCCAGGTCGGCGCCGACGACTATGTCGCAAAGCCGTTCAGCCGCCCCGAGCTGCTGGCCCGGATCGAGGCGGTCCTGCGCCGGGGCCGGCGCGAGCTCGCCGACGCCGATCCCAATGCCCCCGAGCCGGCCGAGCTGCACATCGGTCCCATCCTCATCGACCGCGCGCGACGCACCCTGGCCGTGAACGGCGCGCCGATCCACCTGACGACCAAGGAGTTCGATCTCCTCGCCCATCTCGCCGCGCACCCGGGTCGCATCTTCACCCGCGAGCAGTTGCTGGCGCGGATCTGGGGCTACGACTACGACGGCGAGGCGCGGACGGTCGACGTTCATGTCAGCTGGCTGCGCGGCAAGCTGCGACGCGCCGACGGCCACGACTACTTCCGCACCGTGCGTGGCGTCGGCTACGCCTTCGCGCCTCGTGACTGATCCGGCGCCGGAGCCGCGCAACGCCGAGGACCTGGCCGCCGCCTTCGAGGCGCTCCTCGCACAGCGCGGCGGGGCGGTGCTGCTCGTCGTAGACGAGCGCCTGCGGATCGTGCGGGTCGGCGCGGAGGCGGCAGCCATCGCGGAGCGGTCGGCCGAGCAGCTGACCGGCATGAGCCTCATCGCCGGGTTCGGCAGCGCCGCGCTCGACGCGCTCGCGCGCGAGGCGGCGGCCGCCGGGGAGCCGATCGGCGGCGAGGCGGTCGTGGGGCGCGGCGGCGAGCGCACGTTCGCGGTCGACGCGGTACCGATGGAGGTCGGGGGCGGGCGGGCGCTCGTCGTGCTTGCGCTCCACGACGTGACCACCCTGCGCCGTGTCGAACGCGTGCGACGCGACTTCGTCGCCAACATCAGCCACGAGCTGCGGACGCCGCTCGCCTCGATCAAGCTGCTCGCCGAGACGATGAGCGCTGGTGCCGTCGACGATCCGGCAACGGCCCGCGACTTCACGCTCCAGATCGAGCGCGAGACGGATCACCTGGCCCAGCTCGTGGACGAGCTGCTCGACCTGTCGATGATCGAGTCGGGTGAGACCGCGCTGACGATCGAGGCGCTCGACCCCGACCGCGTGATCGACGACGTCCTGGCGCGGATCGGGCCGGTCGCACAGCGACGCGGGATCCGGGTGGCGCGCCGCACCCCGACGGTGATCGGCCAGGAGCGCCGCGCCGCGGCCGACGCGGCGCGCATCGGTCAGGCGATCCTCAACCTCGCCCACAACGCGGTGAAGTACAGCCATCCCGGCGGCGAGGTGCGGCTCGGCTGGGAGCCGCGCGACGACCGCGTCCGGTTCACCGTGGCGGACGACGGGATCGGCATACCCGTCGCGCATCAACAGCGAATCTTCGAGCGCTTCTACAAGGTCGATCGCTCACGGGCGCGAGATCGGTCCGAGACGCCCGAAGGCCCCGAACCGCTCGGCGGGAGCGCCGGCCTGGGGCTGGCGATCGTCCGCCACATCGCCGAGGCGCACCACGGGACGGTCGGGCTGACGAGCGAGGAGGGCGTGGGCTCGACGTTCTGGATCGAGGTGCCGGCGGCGGGCTGACGCCCGAGCCGCGATCGGTCAGGCGGCGACGACCCGATCTCGGCCGCCGCGCTTCGCCATGAAGAGGGCGACGTCGGCGGTGCGGAGGAGCGCCGCGCGGGTCGGCTCGGACTCGTCGAGCTGCGCGCAGCCGGCGGAGACGGTGACCGTGATCCGGCCCTCGGCCACGTCGATCGCGGTGCCCGCCATCGAGCTCCGCACCTGCTCGGCGACCGCCACCGCCTGGTCGCGCGCGGCGCCATCGAGGATGGCGACGAACTCCTCGCCACCGGTGCGCGCGACGAGGTCGCTGACCCGGAAGCGCTCGCGCAGGATGCCCGCGAACGTTCGAAGCACCTCGTCGCCCACCTGGTGACCATGCGCCTTGTTGAAGGTCCCGAAGTTGTCGAGGTCGAAGACGATGGCCGAGATCGGCCGATAGCTGGTGGCCCGATGCCGATGGTGGGCCACGAGCAGCCGTTCGAGCATGGCGTCGAAATGTCGGCGGTTGTAGAGGCCGGTGAGCGGGTCCCGGATGGCGAGCTCGGTCACCTCGGCGTGGAGGAAGCTGTTCGCGATCGCGAGGGCGGACTGCGTGGCGAAGAGCTGGAGCGCCTCCAGCTCATGTGCGGAGAAGGATGGCTCGCCCACGGAGCGACCGATGCTCAGCGCGCCCACCACGACGCCGTCGCGCACGAACGGCACGCCCACGCCGTGGGCGAGCGGGATCTCGATCACATCGCGCATCCCAGCCGGGGCGCCATCGCGGTCCATGTCGTTCTCCACCACGAGCACGCGATCGCGGATCGCGCGGCCCACCAGGCCCGACCCCGGCACGACCTCGCCGCCGACCGTCGCGTCGGCGCCACGTGCCATCGTCACGCGGTACGTGCCGTCGGCACGGTCGAGGATGGTGAGCGCGACGACCGTGGCCGGCACGACGTCCGCGATGCGCTCCACGATGGCGGCGTGGAGGCGTGCCGGCACGAGTGTGCCGCTCACCTCCTCGCCGAGGGTGTGGAGCGTGCGCAGCAGTCGCACCCGGTCGGCGAGCTCCTGGCGGTCGGTGCCGAGCGCGATGGCGCCGGCGATCCGCGACGCGGCCACGCCCACGAGGTCACGGTCGGTGCGGTCGAGGCGGCGATCGCGCGACTCGACGTTGAGGACGCCAAGCGTGGCGCCGTCCACCACGAGCGGGGCGACGATCTCGCTGAGGATGCCGTCATCGCTCGTCACGTAGTCCGGATCGGCGGCGACGTCGGGGACGAGGACGACCTTGCCGGTGCGGAGGGCGCGGCTCATGATTCCGGCGCTGCCGTCATAGGCCAGCAGCGAGGTCTCGTAGCCGCGCTGCGCGCCGAGCTCGAGCCGGCCCTCCACGGCGAGGTGGACGGAGACGAGCGCGTAGCCGAAGCGCTGGTTGATGACGTCCACCACTCGCTCGAGCAGCTGCGGCGTCGGGCCGCCGGCCGCCAGGGCCCGGCCGACCGACTCGAGCCCCGCGATCTGGCGTGCGCGGCGTCGCTCGGCGAGGATCGCGATCCGCTGCTGCTCGGTGGCGTGGCGCAGCGCTGACACGACGCGGTGCGTGCCGAAGGCGAGGATGAGAGTCACGCCCGCGAGCGCGATGCCCCGCTCACCGACGGTCGAGCTCGTGCCCAGGTT